>NZ_JBLMKT010000052.1:0-515 GCF_047779955.1 Streptomyces lothianensis
CAGGTAGCGGACCTCGGCGATGCAGGTCTCCTCGTCGTCGTACGCGAAGTGCGCGACGCCGGAGGTCTCGGCGTGGACGTCGGCGCCGCCCAGCCCGTTCTGCGTGATCTCCTCGCCGGTGACCGCCTTCACGACGTCCGGTCCGGTGATGAACATCTGCGAGGTCTCGCGGACCATGAAGACGAAGTCGGTGAGCGCGGGGCTGTAGGCCGCACCGCCCGCACACGGCCCGAGCATCACACTGATCTGCGGGATCACCCCGCTCGCCCTGGTGTTGCGCTGGAAGATGCCGCCATACCCGGCCAACGCGGAGACGCCCTCCTGGATACGGGCGCCCGCGCCGTCGTTGAGGGAGACCAGCGGCGCACCGGCCGCGATGGCCATGTCCATGATCTTGTGGATCTTCGTGGCATGGGCCTCGCCGAGGGCGCCGCCGAAGATCCGGAAGTCGTGCGCGTAGACGAAGACCGTGCGGCCCTCGACCGTGCCCCAGCCGGTGATGACACCGTCGGTGT
>NZ_JBLMKT010000136.1:0-497 GCF_047779955.1 Streptomyces lothianensis
CGATGAGGGCCTGGGTCTGTTCGATGCGGCTGTGTCCACGGGTGAGGCGGCGCTCGCCCCGGTACGCCTGAACCTGCCCGCGTTCCGCAAGGCCCCGGCCGTACCCCACCTGCTGCGCGGCCTGGTCCGCACCAGCCACCGCCGCACCGCACACCCCGGCACCAGCCAGACCTCCGCCCTCGCCCAACGCCTCCTCACCCTCCCCGCACCCGAACGCGCCCAACTGGCCCTGGACACCGTCCGAACCGAAGTCGCCGCCGTCCTGGGCCACAACTCCGCCGACACCATCCCCGCCGAACGCGCCTTCACCGAACTCGGCTTCGACTCCCTCACCGCCGTCGAACTCCGCAACCGCCTCAACACCGCCACCGGCCTGCGCCTGCCCGCCACCCTCGTCTTCGACTACCCCTCCGCCGGACAACTCGCCCACCACCTCACCACCGAACTCCTCAACGACACCACCACCCACCAAGCCACCACCCCCACCACCACAACCA
>NZ_JBLMKT010000137.1:0-488 GCF_047779955.1 Streptomyces lothianensis
AACAGGAACGCCGAACGACCCGCCGACACCGTCCCCCGCACCACACCCGGGGCCGAAGAACCCTCCGCCAGCGCCCTCAGCAACGCCGCACGGTCGTCGCCGACGACCACCGCACGGTGCTCGAACGCCGTACGCGTCGACACCAGCGACCAGCCCACATCCACCGCAGGAACCTGGTCCACGAAGGTGAGTAGGCGCTCCGCCTGACCCGCCAACGCCTGCGGCGACTTCGCCGACAACACCCACGGCACCACCGGCAGCGCGACCGACGGCTCCTCGACGGCCTCCACCGGGTCCGGCTCTTCCTGTGCCTGCTCCAGGATCACGTGCGCGTTCGTGCCGCTGATACCGAACGACGACACACCCGCACGACGCGGACGGTCTCCCGCCGCCCGCCACTCCTGCGACTCCGTCAGCAGACGCACCTCACCCGCCGACCAGTCCACCTTCGACGACGGCTCATCCACATGCAGCGTCCGAGGCAACAC
>NZ_JBLMKT010000138.1:0-481 GCF_047779955.1 Streptomyces lothianensis
CCTCGGCCAGCGACACCATCACGGCCCACAGCACCGGCTGGACCACATCCACCCGATCGAAACCCAAAGCACCATCGACGCCTCGTACGACATCCAACAGCGACCAGTCAGGCGTATACGGGGCCAGAGCCGCCGCACACTCCGCCATACGAGCCGCGAACACCGGAGACGAGTCAAGGAGTCCGACCGCCATCCCCACCCACTGCGCACCCTGCCCAGGGAACACGAACACCGTCTTCGCAGCGGGACCGGCGACCGCCGTCGTCACCGCGCCCGACGGCACCCCCTCGGCAAGCGCCTCCAGCGCCGCCTCGAAACCCTCCCGCTCCGACGCGACAACCGCCGCCCGATGCATGAACGCCGTACGCGACAACGCCAGCGAATAACCGACATCCATCAGGGAAACGGCCGAGTCCCCCCGTACAAACGCAAGCAGACGCTCCGCCTGCGCAGCCAGAGCACGCTCGCTCTTCGCCGACAG
>NZ_JBLMKT010000139.1:0-466 GCF_047779955.1 Streptomyces lothianensis
CCACTGTCGGTCGGTGGGGACGGTGTCGATGGCGTCGTGGCCTTGGGTGACGAGGGTCCAGAGGTCGTCGGGGGTGGTGACGTCGCCGGGGAAGCGGCAGGCCATGCCGACGATGGCGATGGGGTCGTCGTCGGTGTCTGTTGTGGTGGGGGTGGTGGGTGTGGGGGTGGGGGTGGTGTCGAGGCCGAGGAGTTCGGTGTGGAGGTGGTTGGCGAGGGTGTGGGGGGTGGGGTGGTCGAAGACGAGGGTGGAGGGGAGGCGGAGGCCGGTGGCGGTGTTGAGGCGGTTGCGGATCTCGACGGCGGTGAGGGAGTCGAAGCCGAGTTCGCGGAAGGCTTTGCCGGGGTCGACGGTGTCGGGGCTTGTGTGGCCGAGTACGGCTGCGATGTGGGTGCGGACCAGGTCGAGGAGTGTTCGTTCGGCCTGTTCGGCGGGCATCGCGGCGAGCCGGCCGGCCAGCGAACCC
>NZ_JBLMKT010000140.1:0-454 GCF_047779955.1 Streptomyces lothianensis
GGATGCCGTTCACTGCGGGGAAGACGGTGCGCAGGGCCTCGTGCCGTGCGACGACATCGCACACGGCCGCGCGGAGCGAGTCCACGTCCAGCAGTCCCTCCACCCGTACCGCCAACGGCACGTTGTACGTGGCATCGCCGCCGTCGACCTGGTCGAGCACCCAGAGCCGGCGCTGGGCCGAGGACAGCGGGACAACGTCGGGGCGGGGGCGCGCCGTGGGGGCCGGGCGTGCGTGCCCGGCCAGGTGAAGCTGTCGGGCGAGTGCCTCGACACACGGCGCCTCGAACAGGGAACGGACCTGGAGTTCGGCGTCGAAGACCGAGCGGATGCGGCTGATCAGGCGGGTGGCGAGCAGGGAGTGGCCGCCGAGTTCGAAGAAGTTGGCTTCCGGGCCGACCTCGTCGAGTCCGAGGATTTCGGCGAAGAGGTTGCAGAGGATTGTTTCGTGGGTGGT
>NZ_JBLMKT010000050.1:0-452 GCF_047779955.1 Streptomyces lothianensis
GAGGAGATCAGGACGGACCTGGTCTCGGCGGGGTCGATGACGTCGTCGACGAGGCCGCGTTCGGCCGCGTAGTACGGGTGCATCAGCTCGGCCTTGTACTCCTTGACCATCCGCGCCCGCATCGCCTCGGGGTCGTCGGCCGCCGCGATCTGCCGGCGGAAGATGACGTTGGCGGCGCCTTCGGCGCCCATCACCGCGATCTCGTTGGTGGGCCAGGCGTAGGTGAGGTCGGCACCGATGGACTGGGAGTCCATGACGATGTAGGCACCTCCGTACGCCTTGCGCAGGATCAGGGAGATCCGCGGCACGGTCGCGTTGCAGTACGCGTACAGCAGCTTGGCGCCGTGCCGGATGATCCCACCGTGCTCCTGGTCGACACCGGGCAGGAAGCCCGGTACGTCCAGAAGAGTGACGATCGGGATGTTGAAGGCATCACACATCTGGACGAACCG
>NZ_JBLMKT010000141.1:0-450 GCF_047779955.1 Streptomyces lothianensis
GGCGCCGGCAGTCCACCATCGACAACTGGCGCTACCACGCCACCTGGAAGCCCCTACACACCACAACCACCCCCACCACGCCCGCCACGCCCGCCACGCCCGCCGCCCTCACCGGCCGCTGGCTGCTCGCGGCCCCCGACGGCCCGGACAGCGACACCAGCGACTGGATCACCCACGGCCTCGCCTCATCCGGCGCCGAGGTGATCCGTATCGGCGCCGACGCCGACCTGTCCGGGTATGCGGACGCGGATGTGGCCGGTGTCGTCTCCCTCCTCGCGATCGATGACGACACTCTCGACCAGGGGGTGGCCCCGGGCCTGGCGGCAACACTCACCCTCGTTCAGCGTCTCGGGGATGCGGGTGTGGAGGCCCCGCTGTGGTGCCTGACCCAGGGCGCGGTCTCCACCGGCGCCTCGGACCCCCTCCTCAGCACCGCCCAGGCCCAGGTCT
>NZ_JBLMKT010000142.1:0-413 GCF_047779955.1 Streptomyces lothianensis
CGCGCACTTCGCGTACGACGACGAGGAGACCTGCATCGCCGAGGTCCGCTACCTGCTGTCGATGCTCCCGCAGAACAACCGCGAGGCCCCGCCCGCCGTGGCGTGCGAGGACCCCGCCGAGCGCCGCTCCGACGTCCTGCTCGACCTCGTGCCCGCGAACGGCAATCAGCCGTACGACATGGCCGAGGTCATCGAGGAGTTGGTGGACGACGGCGAGTACCTGGAGGTGCACGAGCGCTGGGCCCGGAACGTCATCTGCGCCCTGGCGCGCCTTGACGGCCGGGTCGTCGGCATCGTCGCCAACCAGCCGCAGTCGCTGGCCGGAGTCCTCGATATCGAGGCCTCCGAGAAGGCCGCGCGGTTCGTCCAGATGTGTGATGCCTTCAACATCCCGATCGTCACTCTTCTGGACG
>NZ_JBLMKT010000051.1:0-413 GCF_047779955.1 Streptomyces lothianensis
CGTCCAGAAGAGTGACGATCGGGATGTTGAAGGCATCACACATCTGGACGAACCGAGCGGCCTTCTCGGAGGCCTCGATGTCCAGGACGCCCGCGAGGGACTGCGGCTGGTTGGCGACGATGCCGACGACCTGGCCGTCGAGCCGGGCGAGGGCGCAGACGATGTTGCGCGCCCAGCGCTCGTGGACCTCCAGGTAGTCGCCGTCGTCGACGAGCTCCTCGATGACCTTGTGCATGTCGTACGGGCGGTTGCCGTCGGCGGGCACGAGGTCGAGCAGGACGTCGGAGCGGCGCTCGGCCGGGTCCTCCGAGGCGACGACCGGCGGGTTCTCGCGATTGTTGGAGGGCAGCATCGAGATCAGGTAGCGGACCTCGGCGATGCAGGTCTCCTCGTCGTCGTACGCGAAGTGCGCG
>NZ_JBLMKT010000015.1:0-162709 GCF_047779955.1 Streptomyces lothianensis
GGGGGGAGGGGTGGGGGGTGGGGGGTGAGGGGGTGCGCGCCCGGCGCTGTGCCGCACGGCCCTGCCCGTGACGGGCCCTGCCGGGGACAGACCCAGCCCGTGACAGACCCCTCCCGCCCGGGGGGCCGAGCCCCTTTCCAGGCTATCCGCGCCCGCCGACACCCCCGAAGTTATCCACAGGGGCCGGGGGCGGCGCCGTCCGAGTTGTCCACAGCTCGCAGCCCACCTCTTGACGTCGCCGCCGGGCATTGTCACATTCATCAGTGTCAAGTTGCGAAGGGGACACCCCTGCTCCGGCGAAGCCGAGAGCTTGAGGGGCTGACAAGCACGCGGGATGCACGACCGGACGGACAGGCGGGGTGGCATGAGCGCATTGGTATCTGCAGGGCCGCAGTTGCGGGGGTTCAGGGAGGTCCAGGCCCTCGCGTATGAGTGCGCCGAGGCGGTGGCCGCCCAGCTCACGCCCGGCGTGACCGAGCGCGAGGCCGCCCGCATGCAGCGGGTGTGGCTGCGTGACCGCGGGGTGCGGGACTGGTTCCATCTGCCGTTCGCGTGGTTCGGGGACCGCACGGCGTTCACCGGCTTCAGGATCCCACTGCAGTTCTTCCCCACCAACCGGGTGCTCGAGGAGGGGATGCCGTACATCCTCGACATGGCGCCGGTCTTCAACGGCCATACGGCCGACATCGGTTACTCGGGCTGCATGGGACCGAACCCGCTGCACGACAAGTTGATGGACGACCTCGAAGCACACCGTGAGCTGATCCTCGCCGAGGTCCGCGAGCGGCGGCCGCTGCGGGAGATATACGAGGACGTGGAACGCCTGATGGCCCGCCAGGGCTATGCCAACCGGCACCGCGCCTACCCGTTCGGGGTGATTGCGCACAAGGTGGACCGGGTCAAGGAGCGCCGGTTCAACCCGAATCTGTTCGGTTTCGGGGCCCAGTCCCTCAAGGGCCTCGCGAGCGACGCCCTGCACGGGCACCGGGACGGCTGGTCGCCGCTGTGGTCGCCGTACAAGTTCTCCGACCATCCGCCGCAGCCGGGCCTGTGGGCGGTCGAACCGCATCTCGGCTTCCGGGGGACGGGCGCGAAGTTCGAGGAGCTGCTCGTGGTGACGGACTCGGCGGATCCCGCGGAGAGCGCGTTCTGGCTCGATGACGATCTGCCGCATGTGCGGCGCTGGGCACGGAGGAGGACGGCGTGAGCAGCGCGGGCCAAGACGGCGCGAAGAGCGCGGGTGAAGCCAACGCGGGCAGGGCGGACAGCGCGGGTGAACGCGGCGTCACGGGCGGTGCGGGTGAACGCGGCGTCACGGGCGGTGCGGGTGAACGCGGCGTCGCGGGCATGCGCGGCGGAGGCGGCAGGAGAGGGAACGTGAGCGTGGGGAGCGGACTCGTGCAGGTGGGCAGCGGGCTTCTGAAGGGCGCGCGCGAAAGGTTCGTGCGTACGGGCGGGGTGGAGCTGTGCGTCGCCGAGCTGGGCGATGCCGCCCGGCCCACCGTGCTCCTGGTGCACGGGTACCCGGACTCCAAGGAGGTGTGGTCCGAGGTCGCGGTGCGCCTGGCCGAGCACTTCCACGTGGCGCTGTACGACGTACGCGGCCACGGCCGCTCCACCGCGCCGACCCCGCTGCGCGGCGGCTTCACCCTGGAGAAGCTCACCGATGACTTCCTGGCCGTCGCCGATGCGGTGAGCCCGGACCAGCCGGTGCATCTGGTGGGGCACGACTGGGGTTCGGTGCAGTCCTGGGAGTTCGCGACGGTGGAGCGTACGCGCGGCAGGATCGCGTCGTTCACGTCCATATCCGGGCCTTCGCTCGACCATTTCGGGCACTGGATCAAGCAGCGGATGGCCCGGCCGACCCCACGCAAGGTGGGCCAGCTGCTCGGCCAGGGCGCGAAGTCCTGGTACGTGTACATGCTGCACACCCCGGTGCTGCCCGAGCTCGCCTGGCGCGGGCCGCTCGGCAAGCAGTGGCCGAAGCTGCTCGCCCGTCTGGAGAAGGTGCCGGCCGGCGCCGGATACCCGACGTCCTCGCTGCCCTCGGACGCGGCCCACGGCGCCTGGCTCTACCGGGACAACGTACGGGCCCGGCTGACCCGCCCGCGTCCCGACGCCCGGGCGCATACGCCGGTGCAGCTGATCACTCCCGAGGGTGATGTCTTCCTTTCGCCGAAGCTCTACGACGACCTCGAGCAGTGGGTGCCGCGGCTGACCCGGCGCACCGTGGCGGCCAAGCACTGGGTGCCGCGGACACGTCCGGATCAGCTGGCGGCCTGGATCGACGAGTTCGTACGGACGGTGGAGACGCCGGCCGGGAAGCCGGGCGGGGCCGTGGCGACCGGCACCGGGACGGGCACGCGTACCCGTTCGCGCCGGACCAGGCGGGCGGCCGCCCGCTCCCAGCGCTTCGGCGGACAGCTCGTCCTCGTCACCGGGGCGGCCAGCGGGATCGGTCGGGCCACGGCCTTCGCCTTCGCGGAGGCGGGGGCGCGGGTCGTGGCGGTGGACCGGGACGGTGAAGGGGCGGCCCGTACGGCGGAGTTGGCGGGTCTGCTCGGTGCGGCCGAGACCTGGGGCGAGCAGGTGGACGTCTCGGACGAGGCGGCGATGGAGAAGCTGGCCGAGAAGGTCGCCACCGAGTACGGGATCGTCGACGTCCTCGTCAACAACGCGGGGATCGGTCTCTCCGGTTCCTTCTTCGACACGAGCTCCGAGGACTGGAAGAAGGTCCTCGACGTCAACCTGTGGGGCGTCATCCACGGCTGCCGGATCTTCGGCGGGCAGATGGCCGGGCGCGGTCAGGGCGGCCATATCGTCAACACCGCCTCCGCTGCGGCCTATCAGCCCTCCAAGGCGCTGCCCGCGTACTCGACCTCGAAGGCGGGGGTGCTGATGCTCAGCGAGTGCCTGCGGGCCGAGCTCGCCGGGCAGGGCATCGGCGTCACCGCGGTCTGCCCCGGCTTCGTGAACACGAACATCACGGCGACGGCGCGTTTCGCGGGTGTCGACGCGGAGGAGGAGAAGCGCCGCCAGAAGCGCAGCTCCCGCCTCTACGGCCTGCGCAACTATCCTCCGGAGAAGGTCGCCGACGCGATCCTGGACGCCGTCCTCACGAACAAGGCGGTGGCCCCGGTCACCCCGGAGGCCCGCGGCGCCCACCTGATGTCCCGCTTCACGCCGAAGGCACTGCGGGCGGTCGCCCGCCTGGAGCCACCGGTGTGATCCATCAGTCGAGCGGGGCGGGCACGCGCGAGAGGAGCGGCAGCATGACGGAGCAGCGGGCGGAGTACCGGATCGAGGACCTCGCGCAGCACAGCGGCGCGACCGTCCGCACCATCCGCGCCTACCAGGACCGCGGGCTGCTTCCCCGCCCCGAACGCAGGGGCCGCTCCAATGTGTACGGGGAGGCCCACCTCGCCCGCCTGCACCAGATAGCCGACCTCCTCGACCGCGGCTACACCCTCGCCTCCATCAAGGAACTCCTGGAGGCCTGGGACTCCGGCCGCGGTCTGGGCGGTGTCCTCGGCCTGGTCGCCGCCGTGGACGGGCCGTGGACGGACGAGGAGGCGGACCGGATCACCCGCGCCGAACTCGACCGGAGATTCGGCGGCGCCCCGGACGAGGAGGCCGTCGAGGAGGCGATCGAACTCGGCGTGCTCGAAAGGATTCCGGGCCGTGCGGACGAGTTCCTGGTGCCGAGTCCGCAGGAACTCTCGGTGGCCGCCGAATTGCATGCCGCGGGGGTTCCGCTGCGGGCGATATCCGCGCATCTGAGGGAGTTGCGGGTGCAGGTGGAGCATATAGCCGCCCGCTTCCTTCAGTTCACGACCGAGCATGTCTTCCTGCGCTATCTCGCCCACCAGCCGCCGACGGACGCCGATGCCGCCGAGGCGGCCGCGCTCGTCAGGAAGCTGCGGCCGCTCGCGCAGCAGACCGTGGATGCCGAACTGGCCCGCGCGATGCGCACGTTCGCCACCCGGCACCTGCAGCATCTCCTCGGCGGCACACCCGCCCCCGTATCGGCTCCGCATGACGTTCCGGTGGCGCTCCCGGTTCGGACTATTGATGCCGTGCGTGGGCTGGTTGGCGCGGAGGGCCTGTCCGCGTTCATCGCCACGGCGGCCGAACGCGAGGTGCAGGCGCGGTTGTTGGATCACCTGGCCACAAAGCACGCGGCCACACCATCAGTTGATCAACAGCATTAAGCCATCGGTGAGTTGTCCACACATTCGCCAACACGCCTGTGGATAAGTCGGGTTACCTGTGGATCATGCCTAACTCCGCTTAATTTTCCGGTAATTCAAAGCCAACTGGATCAGACCCGCCGGCCGCCCACGGGAAACCCGGATGCGCCCCCGGGCCCGCCTGGGCATGCTGTGCCGATGACCAACCGAGCACCCGACGAGCGGCGCACCGTACGCGTCTCGAAGTATCTCTCCAAGCACCTGCGTCACCAGCCCGAGCGGATCGGCCTCGTCCTGGACCCGGGCGGCTGGGTGGAGATCGATGCGCTGATCACCGCCGCGGCCGAGCACGGCTTCGTCTTCACCCGCGCCGAGCTCGACCACGTGGTCGCGAGCAACGACAAGCGGCGCTTCGCGGTCGAGGGCGGTCGGATCCGCGCAAGCCAGGGCCACACCGTCCCCGTCGACCTGGACCTGCCGCCCGCCACCCCGCCCGCGTACCTGTATCACGGCACGGTGGCCCGCAATCTGGCCGCGATCCGCGCCGAAGGCCTACGCCCGATGGCCCGCCACGACGTCCACCTCTCGGCCGACCGGGAGACCGCCACCCGCGTGGGCGCCCGCCGCGGCCGCCCCGTCGTCCTCTCCGTGGACGCGGGCGCGATGCACCGCGACGGCCATGTCTTCCGCGTGAGCGCGAACGGCGTGTGGCTCACCGCCGCCGTACCGGCCCGCTACCTCCGCCTGCCGGACTGAGCGGCGCGCGCCGGGCCGGCCGGTGGGCGTTGCCGCGCCGCCGTAAGCTCGGGGGCATGAGTCTGCGCCTGAGCACCGTGATCCTTCCCGTACGCCGGTGGCACGAGGGTGGCCGTGACCAGTGGCTACGCGCCGAGCAGCTGGGCTTCCACACCGCGTACACCTACGACCACCTGTCCTGGCGCACCTTCCGCGACGGCCCGTGGTTCGGCGCCCTGCCGACGCTGACCGCGGCCGCGGCCGCCACCGAGCGGCTGCGCCTGGGAACGCTGGTCACCTCGCCGAACTTCCGGCACCCGGTGACCCTCGCCAAGGAACTCATCTCGCTCGACGACATCTCCGGCGGCCGCGTCACCCTCGGCATCGGCGCCGGCGGCAACGGCTTCGACGCCACGACCCTGCTCCAGGGCGACCAGTCCCCCTGGACGCCGCGCGAGCGCGCCGATCGGTTCGCGGAGTTCGTGCCGCTTCTCGACCGGCTGCTGAGCGAGGACTCGGTGACGTACGAGGGGACCTACTACTCGGCGACCGAGGCGCGCAACATCCCGGGCTGTGTCCAGCGCCCGCGGCTGCCGTTCGCCGTCGCCGCCACCGGCCCGCGCGGTCTGAGGCTCGCGGCCCGGCACGGGCAGGCGTGGGTGACCACGGGCGATCCGAAGCTTTTCGAGAAGGGGACGCCGGAGGAGTCCCGCGCGGCGATCCGCGGGCAGATCGAGAAGCTCGGCGCGGCGTGCGACGGGATCGGCCGGGACGTGGCGGAGCTGGACAAGGTCCTGCTCACCGGTTTCACCCCGGAGGGCAACCGGCCGATGGAGTCCCTGGATGCCTTCGTGGACTTCGCGGGCCGGCACGCGGAGCTCGGCTTCACCGAGATCGTCGTGCACGCCCCGATCCCGGACTCGGACTTCGCCACCGACCAGGCCGCCTTCGAGAAGATCGCCACCGAGGCGCTCGCGCAGCTGTCCTGACCGGCCC
Organism: Streptomyces lothianensis; assembly: GCF_047779955.1. Classification (NCBI taxonomy): domain Bacteria; kingdom Bacillati; phylum Actinomycetota; class Actinomycetes; order Kitasatosporales; family Streptomycetaceae; genus Streptomyces; species Streptomyces lothianensis. The sequence continues at coordinate 5,922 of NZ_JBLMKT010000015.1, forward strand.
GGCCGCGGAAGCGTCCGGAACCGGCGGGTTCAGCGCAGGACGGTGAGCGGAGCGTCCTGGCGGCCGCACGACTCGGGTTGCCTCATCCGGTCGCCGTCCCTCGCGAGCGGTGCAGCAGCATCCCGGCCACCACTACGGTCACCAGCGCGCTCACGAGCCATACGCCCGCCATGAGCCACAGGCTCGCGTCGGTCACCAGGGACTGGACGAAGGCGGCGAGGACGACCTCGGCGATGAGTGCCGTGATCAGCCATGCTCCCGCGGTCAGCGAGCGTGGGGGCTCCGGGATGCAGCTCCACGGCCGCAGCAGCCACCGGGGGCCGGCGAAGAACGCGTAGCCGGCGATCAGCAGCAACACTCCGCCGCCGGCGGCGAACAGCAGTGGGTCGCCCCGGGGGTCCTCCCCGGTCGCCCAGACGTGGTCGCCGTCGTGCACGGCCACAACCCGGCCGCGCCAGACGGTGACCGGCACCAGCTCGCCCCGCTCGAGTGCGTCGAGGAATGCCTCGGCATCGCGGTGCAGATGCGCGCGTCCGCTGCCCAGTTCGTGGCCGGAGAGATCGACCCAGTATGCGGAGTTCTTGCCGTCGACGGTCTTCGTGTCCTGCACCGTGAACCACGCGGTCTGCAGGCAGTCCTGCCATCTGCCCGGGTCGGGGAACGCGCAGGGCACGGCCGATTTGTACGCGCGCTCCTCGGCCACCGCGTCCGGCACGAGGCCGAAGAGCATGACGGCTCCGACGAGGAACACCACCAGACCGACGGGAACGGCGATCAGCCCCTTGCGCCGTAGCTGCCGTGCCTGCTGTTCGGCGCGCCGTGAAGGCTTCGGCAGCCCGAGGCGGCGGGGCGCGGAGCCCAGCTGTCCGGCTTTGCGCAGCCGGTTGCGCCGCCTTGCCTTCTTCTTCGTCCTCACCTTGCCGGACATGCCAGCCCTCCAGCCCGAGCGGATTCGGCTCGGCTCCCGGAGACGGACGATATGACGACGTCCGCGGGGTGGGACAGGGAGAGGGGGCACAACCTGGGCCGGTGATTCCTGCCGGGTTCCGGCAATCGGGCGTGCTCCCGGCCGCTCGGGTGCGCACCCGAGCGCACTCCCCTGGGGCATATGCGAAAGAATGCCGGTGTGACGACCTCCCCCGGCCCCGCGCCCGCCCGACCCCGCCCCCGGCTCATTGCCACGGACCTGGACGGAACGCTGCTGCGGGACGACAAGTCAGTTTCGCCGCGTACGGTCGCGGCGCTCGCCGCCGCCGAGAAGGCGGGGATCGAGGTCTTCTTCGTCACCGGGCGTCCGGCGCGCTGGATGGACGTCGTCAGTGATCATGTGCACGGGCACGGCCTGGCGATCTGCGGCAATGGTGCCGCAGTGGTCGATCTGCACGGCGGGGCGGGGCAGCACCGCTTCGTGCAGCTGCGGCCCGTGGCGCGCGAGACCGCCCTGGACGTCGTCCGGAGTCTGCGTACGGCCGCCCCGGGCACCTCGTTCGCCGTCGAGCGCACCGGCGGGATCTGCCATGAACTCGCCTATCCGCCGATGCACATGGACCCGGTGATCGCGATCGCTCCGGCCGAGAAGCTGCTCGCCGAGGATTCCGAGCGGTCCGAACAGCCGGTCCTCAAGCTGCTCGCCCACCACGGGGAGCTGGCACCGGACGAGTTCCTCGGCCTGGCGCGGGCCGCCCTGGGGCCGCGCGCCGAGGCCACCCGCTCCAGCCCCAGCGCGCTCCTGGAGGTCAGCGCTCCGGGCGTCTCCAAGGCCAGCACGCTCGCGCTGTGCTGCGAGGAGCGCGGCATCCGGCCCGAGGAGGTCGTGGCATTCGGCGATATGCCGAACGATGTGGAGATGCTCAGCTGGGCGGGCCGCTCCTACGCCATGGGCAACGCACACCCGGATGTCGTCGCCGCGGCCTCCGGCCACACCGTGGCCAACAACGAGGACGGCGTGGCGGTGATCATCGAGCAGCTGCTCGACGAGGTCCGCGGCTGACGGGCCTCGCGTCAGGTCGGCTCAGAGCTTCACGCCCCGCTCGGCGAGCCACGCCCGCGGATCGACCCCCGAGCCCAGGTCCGGGGTGAGGCGTACCTCGAAGTGCAGGTGGGGGCCGGTCGAGTTGCCGGTCGTGCCCGCCTGGCCGAGCCACTGGCCCGTGCGAACCTTCTCGCCTTGGTCGACGGTGACGGAGGCGAGGTGGGCGTACTGGGAGTAGTAGCCGCCCGGGTGCTGCACCACGACCGCCATCCCGAAGGCGCCACCGCACGAGACCCGCACCACGCGGCCTTTCCCGATCGCCCGGACCGGCTCGCCGATGCCGACGGCGAAGTCCTGCCCGGTGTGGCGGTGGGCCCAGCGGTCGCCGCCGCTGCCGAAGCCCGCGGAGAGTTCGTACGTGGTGACCGGCGCGACCCAGGCGCGGCCCTGCGGCAGGGACGGCTGGTCGAGCCGTACCGCGCCACGGCAGGCGCCCGCCGCGACCTGTGCGTCCGCCTGGCCCTGCAGCGTCCACCGGGCGTCCTCGAGCTTCTTCGTGATCCCGCGCTTGAGATCGGCCAGCTTCGCCTTGCGTGCGTCGAGCGAGTGCCAGGCGGCCGTCGCCCGCTGCTGCTGCTCGTCGAGGCGGCGGGCCGCCTGCTGGGTCTTCTCGATGAGATGGTTCATGGCCAGGTTGGCCTGCAGGGCGAGGTTCTGGCCCTGCATCAGCCGGTCGGGGTCGTCGGCGAGGAGCAGTTGCGCGGTGTAGGGGAGTCCGCTGCCCTTGCGGTACTGGTCGCGTGCGATCCGCCCCAATTCGGCGTGCAGCAGCTTCAGTTCCTTGCGCTGTTTCGCGACGAGGCCTTCGAGGCGCTCGGCCTTCTTGCGCTGGGTCTCGGCGGCCCGCCGTCCCTCCTCGTACTTCTGCGTGGCCTGCGCGGCCTCTTCGAGCAGCGCGGCCACTTCGGCACTCGTGGAAGCGTGGTCGTGGCCGCCCGGCCCGTCCCCGTCGGCGCCGGTGGCGGTGGTGGCCGCGGGGCCGGCAAGCATGAGCAACAGCGCGCCCACCAGGAGTACGGGCGGAAATCGACGCGGCGTCAGGACCATGCACGGATCGTCACCCGCTGCCTGACGCCACGCCCGTCCGAGCAGGGCACAGGGGTGATGCTTGCCCCATACGGGGTCGGGGGGTTGAGCCAGTCAGGGGGCCGCGAAGGGGCGGCCCGGGCGCGCAGGGAAGGCCCGGGCGCGTGGGGAAGGCCCGGGCACACGGAGGGAAGGCCCCGGACGCGGAGGGAAGGCCCGCGGACCGTCCGGCGGGGTGTTTCACGTGAAACACCCCGAACTCAGCCCTGTTTCACGTGAAACGGCTGATAACCCGCCATGTTTCACGTGAAACACCACCCCGCGCCCTCAGTGCGGCGCCTGCCACACCACCGTCGTCCCCGCCCCCTCCGGCCCGATCCCCGGCCCGTACCAGCTGTCGCCGCCCAGGGACTCGGCCCGCCGCTTGAGGTTGCGCAGCCCGCTGCGGCGGCCGTCCGGCGGAATCCCGATGCCGTCGTCGGCCACGGTCAGCCGTACGCCCTCCCGGCCGTCCGGCAGCGCGGCCCGCGCGTCGAGCACGACCTCGATCCGTGTGGCCCGGGCATGCCGGAAGGCATTGGACAGCGCCTCGCGCAGCGCGGCGATGAGATTCTTGCCGGTCAGCTCGCCGATGAGGCTGTCCACCGGGCCGAGGAAGCGGTGCGAGGGCGTGAACCCCAGGGGCACCGCAGCCATGTTGATCTCCCTGAGCACCCGGGTCCGCAGCCCGGACGGCACTTCGGTCGGCCCCTGCTGCAGCGCGAAGATCGCGGTACGGATCTCCTGGATGGTCACGTCGAGTTCGTCGACCGCCCGGCCCACCCCGGTCCGTACCTCGGGGACCACCGCGCGCCGCTCGGCGCTCTCCAGCATCATCCCGGTGGCGAAGAGCCGCTGGATCACCAGATCGTGCAGATCGCGGGCGATCCGGTCGCGGTCCTCGAAGACGGCGAGCCGCTCCCGGTCGCGCTGGGCCTCGGCCATCATCAGCGCGAGCGCGGCCTGCGCCGCGAACTGCACGGCGAGCGTCCGCTCGCCCTCGGTGTACTGCGGCGCCCCAGGCATGCGGGGCACGGCGAGCACTCCGAGGACCCGGCCGCCGCTCTCCAGCGGCAGGAACAGGGTGGGTCCGTAGGCGCGGGCGAGGTCGGTGATCAGACGCTGGTCGGTGGCGGCGTCGTCGACGAAGACGGGTTCGCCCGCGAGTACCAGATCGACGACGGGTGATTCGGGCGGTACGAGTCGGCCGAGCGCGGAGGAGGGCCCGCTCTCGGTGGACTCGGCGACGATCTCGAGCCCGCCCTCCTCGGCGGTGAGCAGCACGAAGGCGGCGGCCGATGCGGCGAGTTTGCGTGCTTGCTCGGCGACGACGGTCAGCGCTTCATCGGCGTCGGCGCCGGACAGGAGTGCGGTGGTCACGGCCACCGAGCCGTCGATCCACCGCTCGCGCTGTCGGGTCGCCTCGTAGAGCCGGGCGTTCCCGATCTGGATGCCGGCCTCGGTCGCGAGCACCTTGACCATGTGCAGGTCGTAGATGCTGAAACGGCCGCCGTCGCGTTTCTCGGTCAGATACAGATTGCCGAAGATCTCGCCGCCCACCCGGATGGGTACGCCGAGGAAGCTTCGCATCGGCGGATGGTGTGCCGGGAGGCCGACGGAGCGCGGATCCCGGCTCAGGTCGTCGAGCCGTACGGCCGACGGATCCTTGATCAGCGCGCCGAGCAAACCGCTCCGGCCGTCGGGCAGCGCACCGATCAGCTCGTGCTGCTCGGGTGAGATGCCGTAGGTGACGAAGTCGGCGAGCCCGTCGCCCTCGTCGTTGATCACGCCGATCGCCGCGTACCGGGCCGCGGTGAGGCTTGCCGCGGTCTCGGCGATGCGGTCGAGCGTGCTGTGCAGATCGAGCCCGCTGCCCACCGAGACCATGGCTTCGAGCAGCTGGGGGAGCCGGGCCGCGAGCTCCTCGGGCAGCGACTGCAGGCTGCGCGCGGCCTGCTCGGCGGCGGCAGTCCCGGTCACGTCCCGCTCCGGGAAGGGCGGCGGCTCCGCAGGCGGCAGCTCTGTGACCGACAGCTCTGTGGCCGGCGGTTCCGCGGCCGGCGGTTCTGTGGGCCGCGGCGCCGCGGGCGGCTGCCCGGCCGGGAAGGCTTCGGGCTGCTCTTCGGGGTCGGCGGGGGCTGGCATGCCTTGAGCGTAGTGAGACCGAATTATCAGAGAAAGTCGGATACGCCCCGAGCATCCTTCAGTGAGCCGCTCCCACCAGCGCCTCCGCCTCGCACTCCCGCTCCCACATGGCCCGCAGCGGCCCTTCCGCCTCGACCAGCTCGGCGTACGGGCCCTGCTGCACCACCCGCCCGCCGTCGAGGACGAGCACCTCGTCGACCGCTTCGAGCCCGGCGAGCCGGTGGGTGATCAGCACGGTCGCCGTCCCCTCCGTCGCGGCAAGCAGATCGGCGGTCAGCGCGTCGGCGGTGGGCAGGTCGAGGTGCTCGGCGGGCTCGTCGAGGACGAGCACAGGGAAGCGGGCGAGCAGCGCACGGGCCAGCGCGAGCCGCTGCCGCTGCCCGCCGGACAGCCGCGCCCCGTGCTCGCCGACGAGCGTGTCCAGGCCCTCGGGCAGCGAATCGGCCCAGGCAAGCAGCCGTGCCCGCCCGAGCGCCTCGCGCAGCTCGGCATCCGTGGCCTCGGGGCGGGCGAGCCGCAGGTTCTCTCGTACGGAGGAGTCGAAGAGGTGCGCGTCCTGCGCGCACAGTCCGACGAGCCGCCGCACTCCGTCGCTCTCCAGGCCGTACGCGTCGATCCCGCCGAGTGTGTATGTGCCGTCTGCGGCGTCGAGGAACCGCAGCAGCACCTGGGCCAGGGTCGTCTTGCCGGATCCGGAGGGGCCGACCACCGCGATCCGCCGCCCTTGCCGCAGGCTCAGGCCGATGCCGGACAGGGCGTCCCGGTCCTGCCCGGGGTGGCGGGCCGTGATGCCGCGCAGTTCCAGCGGGAAGGGGTCGGCGGGCACGGGCGCGGGGGTGGCGGGCTCGTGCACGGGCTCGGGTGCGTCGAGCACCTCGTACACCCGTTCCGCGCTGCGCCGGACGCGCTGGCGGTACTGGACGGCGAGCGGCAGCCCGGTCACCGCCTCGAAGGCGGCCAGCGGGGTCAGTACGACAACGGCGAGGGCGACCCCGCTCAGCCGTCCCTCGCCGACCGCCGCGACACCGACGGCCCCGGCGGCGACGACGGTGAGTCCGCAGATCAGCGCGGTGAGTCCGGCCCCGAGTGCGGTCGCCCCGGCGGCCCGCGAGGCGATCCGGGTCAGTTCGGCGTCGGTGTGGCGCGCCTTGTCCGTACGGGCCCGAAGGGCGCCCGCGACCGTCAGCTCGGCCGTTCCGGTGAGCAGATCGGCCACCCGGGTCGCCAGAACCCCGCGCGCGGGCGCGAGCCTGCGCTCGGCGCGGCGGGCCACGAGGCCGCTGAGCCACGGCACCCCGACCCCGGCGAGCAGCAGCCCGGCGGCGAGCAGCGCCCCGGCCTCGGGCAGCAGCCAGGCCGTGAAGCCGGCCGCGACCACGCCGACGAGCAGGGCGGCGCCCGCGGGCAGGAGCCAGCGCAGCCAGTAGTCCTGCAGCGCGTCCACATCGCCGACGAGGCGCGCGAGCAGATCGCCGCGCCGGGTGGTGCGCAGCCCGGCGGGCGCGAGCCGTTCGAGCCGCCGGTAGACGGCGACCCGGGTGTCGGCGAGCATCCGCAGCACGGCGTCATGGGTGACCAGGCGTTCGGCATAGCGGAAGACGGCACGCCCGATGCCGAAGGCGCGGGTCGCGGTGACGGCCACCATGAGGTGCAGGACGGGCGGCTGCAGTGAGGCCTTGGAGATCAGCCAGCCGGAGGTGGCCATCAGACCGACGGCGCTGCCGAGCGCCAGGCTGCCGAGGAGCAGCCCGAGCAGCAGCCGACCGCGCCGCTGCCCCGCCATCCCGCGGACGCGGGCGAGCGCTCCGGCCCGTGTGGGCGCCGCGGTGCCGTCCGCTTCCGCGGGGGCCGCGACGAGCCCCTCGCCCCCGGCGGCCGCCTCGGCCGCTCCTTCCCGCAGGGCCACGGCGGCCGAGGCGGGCGTCAGTTCACCGGCGGGCGCGCCGCCTTCGATCCGAACCACCCGGTCCGCGACCGCGAGCAGCGCGGGCCGGTGCACCACGAGGAGCACGGTACGGCCCACCGCGAGCCGCCGTACCGCGTCCACGATCTGTGCCTCGGTGCCGCCGTCGAGCGCCGCGGTCGGTTCGTCGAGGAGCAGGAACGGCCGGTCGGCGAGGAACGCCCGGGCGAGCGCGAGCCGTTGCTTCTGTCCGGCCGACAGCCCGGCCCCGTCCTCGCCGAGCAGGGTGGCGAGCCCTTCGGGCAGGGCGTCGACGAACTCCAGCGCGCCCGCGTCCCGCAGTGCCTCGCGTACCTGTGCGTCGGTGGCGTCCGGACGCGCGAGCCGTACGTTCTCCGCCAGCGTCCCCGCGTAGACATGCGGCCGCTGCGGCACCCAGGCGACCTGCCGGTGCCAGGCCTCGGGCGATACGGAGGCGAGGTCCGTGCCGCCGATGCTGATGCGGCCCTCGTCGGGGCGTACGAAACCGAGCACCGTGTGCAGCAGGGTGGACTTGCCGGCGCCGCTGGGTCCGACGAGCGCCACCGTCTCGCCCTCGCGGACCGTGCACGAGACCCCTTCGACGGCGGCCGTGTCCCGCCCGGGATAGCGCACGGTGACGTCCTCGACGCTCAACTCGCCGTGGGGCGCGGGACCGCTGCCTGCCGCGGGCAGCGGGGTCTCCAGTACTGAGAAGATCTCCTCGGCGGCCGCCAGGCCCTCCGCGGCCGCATGGTACTGCGCCCCGACCTGCCGCAGCGGCAGATAGGCCTCGGGGGCGAGCACCAGGACGACCAGGCCGATGTAGAGGTCGAGTTCGCCGTGGACGAGCCGCATGCCGATGGTGACGGCGACCAGTGCGACGGAGAGGGTGGCGAGGAGCTCCAGGGCGAAGGAGGAGATGAAGGCGATGCGCAGGGTGCGCATCGTGGCCTGCCGGTACTCGCCGGTGATCTTCCGGATCGACTCGGCCTGCGCCTTCGCCCGGCCGAACACCTTCAGCGTGGGCAGTCCGGCGACGACATCGAGGAAGTGCCCGGAGAGCCGGGAGAGCAGCGTCCACTGGCGGTCCATGCGCGCCTGGGTCGCCCAGCCGATCAGGATCATGAAGAGCGGGATCAGCGGCAGGGTGATCACGATGATCGCCGCGGAGACCCAGTCCTCGGTCACGATCCGCGCGAGCACCGCCACGGGCACCACGATGGCGAGGCCCAACTGCGGTAGATAGCGCGCGAAGTAGTCGTCGAGCGCGTCCACACCGCGGGTGGCGAGCGCGACCAGTGAACCGGAGCGCCGGCCACTCAGCCAGCCAGGTCCCAGCGCGGTCGCGTGCGTGAGGAGCCTGCCCCGCAGTTCGGATTTCACCGAGGCGCTCGCCCGGTGCGCGGCGAGTTCGGTGAGCCAGCCGATCAGACCGCGGCCCGCGGCCACCGCGGCGAGCAGCAGCAACGGGGTGCCCAGCTCGGCTACGGAGAGCCCCTGTTCGAAGCCGCCCACCACGATTTCGGCGATCAGCATCGCCTGGGCGATCACCAGGCCGGCCCCCGCCAGTCCGAGGAGCACCACCGCGGCCAGGAAGAATCGGGTGGCGTGTGCGTATCGGAGCAGACGGGGGTCGACCGGTTTCACGTGAAACAGCCTCCGGATTCATCGATCCGTGGGTGGGGGCGTTGTTCCATGACAACGCCCCCACTCTGCACGGCTCAGTGCGGTTCAGTGCGCGTCGGCAGCAATGTGCTGGGTGCCGATCCGCTTACGGAACACCCAGTAGGTCCAGCCCTGGTAGAGCAGCACCACGGGGGTGGCGATCGCCGCGCACCAGGTCATGATCTTCAGGGTGTACGGGCTGGACGAGGCATTGGTGACCGTGAGGTTCCACTCCTCGTTCAGCGAGGACGGCATGACGTTCGGGAACAGGGTCAGGAACAGCATGGCGACGGCGGCCGCGATGGTGACCCCGGACAGCGCGAACGACCAGCCCTCGCGCCCCATCTTGACTGCGGCGAGCGCACCCACGAGGGCGAGCACCGCCACGATCATCGCGACGAGGGAGCTGCCGTCGCCGTTGGCCGCCTGTGTCCAGACCAGGAAGATGAGCGCGAGCACCGCGGTGACCAGCCCGAGCCGCAGCGCCAGGGTGCGAGCCCGCTCCCGGATGCCTCCGAGGGTCTTGAGCGCCGTGAACACCGCACCGTGGAAGGTGAAGAGACTCAGCGTGACCAGGCCGCCGAGGATCGCGTACGGGTTGAGCAGATCCCAGAAGCTGCCCACGTACTCCATGTCCTGGTCGATCTTCACGCCCCGCACGATGTTCCCGAAGGCCACACCCCACAGGAACGCGGGGATCAGCGAGGTCCAGAAGATCGCGTGTTCCCAGTTGGTCTGCCACGTCTCGCCGGTCCGCTTGTGCCGGTACTCGAAGGCGACACCGCGGATGATCAGGCAGATCAGGATGAGGAGCAGCGGCAGGTAGAAGCCGGAGAACAGCGTCGCGTACCACTCGGGGAACGCGGCGAAGGTCGCGCCGCCGGCCGTGAGCAGCCACACCTCGTTGCCGTCCCAGACCGGGCCGATCGTGTTGATCAGGACGCGGCGCTCGGTGCGGTCGCGGGCGAGCAGCTTGGTCAGGACGCCGACGCCGAAGTCGAAGCCCTCCAGGAAGAAGTAGCCGGTCCACAGGACGGCGATCAGCACGAACCAGACGTCGTGGAGTTCCATGTCTCGGTCGCTCCCTCAGTACGAGAAGGCCATCGGCCGGTCGGAGTCCTTGGAATCCCCGCCGATCTTCGTGGGCGGGTTGAGGTCGTCCTCGGTGAGCTCGGGCGGCCCGGCCTTGGCGTACTTCATCAGCAGCTTCACCTCGACGACCGCGAGCGCCGCGTACAGCAGTGTGTAGATCACCATCGAGGTGATGACCTCGCCCTGCGAGACGTTGGGGGAGACGGCACCGGAGGTCCGCATGACGCCGAAGACCACCCACGGCTGGCGGCCCATCTCGGTGAAGATCCAGCCCCAGGAGTTGGCGATCAGTGGGAAGGCCATGGTCCACAGGAGCAGTCGCCAGTACCACTTGCCCCATTTCGGGCTCAGCGGCTTGCCGCGGAAGAGGACGAGATGCGGCACCTCGTCCTCACCGACCCGCAGGTGTGGTGGCAGCAGGAACTTCTTCCGGGTCAGCCAGAGCCCGAGCAGCCCGATGCCGAGCGAGGCCATACCGAAGCCGATCATCCAGCGGAAACCCCAGTACGCGACGGGGATGTTGGGCCGGTAGTCGCCGGGGCCGTAGGTCTCCTGCATCTGTGCGTTGAGGTCGTTGATGCCGGGGACGTACTCGTCGAAGTTGTTGTGCGCGAGGAAGGACAGCAGGCCCGGGATCTCTATGGCGACCTTGTTGTGGCCCTCGTCGACATCGCCGTAGGCGAAGATCGAGAAGGGCGCGCTCTCCTCGCCGTCCCACAGCGCCTCGGCCGCGGCCATCTTCATCGGCTGCTGCTCGAACATGATCTTGCCGAGGTGGTCGCCGCTGACCGCCGAGAGCAGGCCGCTGACCGCCAGAGTCACCAGGCCGAGCCGCAGCGAGGTCTTCATGGTCGCCACGTGCTTCCTGCGCATCAGGTGGTAGGCGGCGATGCCCGCCATGAACGCACCGCCGACCATGAACGCGCCGGTCAGGGTGTGGAACATCTGTGCGATCGCGGTGTTCTGGGTCAGCACGTGCCAGAAGTCGGTGAGTTCGGCCCGGCCACGCTCTTCGTTGATCTTGTAGCCGACCGGGTGCTGCATCCAGGAGTTGGCCGCGAGGATGAAGTACGCGGAGAGGATGGTGCCGATCGAGACCATCCAGATGCAGGCGAGGTGGATCTTCTTCGGCAGCTTGTCCCAGCCGAAGATCCACAGGCCGATGAAGGTCGATTCGAAGAAGAAGGCGATGAGCGCCTCGAACGCGAGGGGCGCGCCGAAGATGTCACCGACGAAGCGCGAGTAGTCGGACCAGTTCATGCCGAACTGGAACTCCTGCAGGATGCCGGTGACGACACCCATCGCGATGTTGATCAGGAACAACTTCCCCCAGAACTTCGTCGCCCTGAGGTACTTCTCCTTCTCGGTCCGCACCCAAGCCGTCTGCAGGCCGGCTACGAGCGCGGCGAGCGAGATCGTGATGGGGACGAAGAGAAAGTGGTAGACGGTGGTGATGCCGAACTGCCAACGCGCCAGGGTTTCCGGCGCCAGAGCCAGGTCCACGTCGTCAGTCTCCTTACGTCGCCGTGGTCACAGCGGCAGTTTGCCCTGTTGATCCGGAGCATTCCGGGACGAAGCAGGACACGCTTGTGAACGCGTTCACATTCACAAGCATTATGTCGTACCGCTGTTCGCCGGTTTCCGGCAGGGGCCCCCTCTTGGGCCTCCACCCTTACGACGTACAGGCGGCCCGCGGCGTGACATGCGAGACGGGGGTTCCCAAGAACTTCAACATATTGTTGAATCCGCTCCATGCAGATACGGATCTCCTGGCCCGCGGGTCATCTGACCGCGACCCTTGATGACACCCCGACCAGCCGTGCGCTGGCCAAGGCCCTCCCGATCGTCTCCTCGGCCAACACCTGGGGCGAGGAGGTGTACTTCGACACCGGACTGAACGTCGATATCGAGGACGGTGCCGAGCAGGTGGTGGCCCCGGGCACCGTCGCGTTCTGGACCGACGGCGACGCCCTCGCCCTGCCGTACGGCCCGACGCCGATCTCGCGGGGCGAGGAGTGCCGTCTCGCGAGCCCGTGCAATCTGCTCGGCTCGCTCGACGGCGACCCCCGTCGCCTCGCGACCGTACGCGGCGGCGACCCGATCCGGGTCGAACTCGTCGCGGAGTAGCGCGGCCCGGCGCCCTGCGGCGACGGGCCCGGAGCTACAGCTCCTTGCGGAAGGCCTGTGCCGCGTGCAGGAACAGGTCGTTCGCCTCTTCCTCGCCGATCGTCACCCGCACCCCCTCGCCGGCGAACGGCCGCACCACGACGCCGGCCTGCTCGCAGGCACCCGCAAAGTCGACCGTGCGCTCCCCGAGGCGCAGCCAGACGAAGTTGGCCTGGGTCTCGGGCACGATCCAGCCCTGCGTCCGCAGGGACTCGACGACCCGCGCGCGCTCGGAGACCAGCGAGCCGACCCGGCCGAGCAGCTCGTCCTCGGCGCGCAGCGAGGCCACCGCCGCGTCCTGCGCGAGCTGGCTCACGCCGAAGGGCACGGCCGTCTTGCGCAGCGCGGCCGCGACCGGCTCATGGGCCACCGCAAAGCCGACGCGCAGGCCCGCGAGCCCGTACGCCTTGGAGAAGGTGCGCAGCACGCAGACATTGGGCCGGTCCCGGTACAGCTCGATGCCGTCGGGCACCTGGGGGTCGCGGATGAACTCGCGGTAGGCCTCGTCGAGCACCACCAGGACGTCGGCCGGCACCTGGTCGAGGAAGCGCTCGAGCTCGGCCCGGCGCACCACGGTGCCGGTGGGGTTGTTGGGATTGCAGACGAAGATCAGCCGGGTGCGGTCGGTGATCGCCGCGAGCATCGCGTCGAGGTCGTGCACCTCGCCGTCGGTGAGCGGCACCTGCACGGAGGTCGCGCCGCTGATCTGCGTGATGATCGGGTACGCCTCGAAGGAGCGCCAGGCGTACATCACCTCGTCGCCCGGGCCGCTGGTCGCCTGGATCAGCTGCTGGGCCACGCCCACCGATCCGGTGCCGGTGGCGAGGTGGGTGAGCGGGACGCCGAAGCGCTCCGACAGCTCGCTCATCAGGCCCGTGCACGCCATGTCCGGGTAGCGGTTGAAGTTCCCGGCCGCGGCCGTCACCTGCTCCATCACGCCCGGCAGCGGCGGGTACGGGTTCTCGTTGGAGGACAGTTTGTAGGCCACCGGACCGCCGGCCGCGGCAGGCTTGCCCGGCTTGTAGGTCGGGACGCCGTCCAGCTCAGGGCGCAGCTTCGGGCCGCTGATCTCGCTCACCGCAGGTCCTCTCGTACGAATCAGGTGCGAATACTCCTCACTCTAAGAGGATTCGGTCCGCCTGCGAATGGCCTGTGGACAACCAGCTCGCCCCGCCACACCCGGCCATGTCCCGCCGCACCCGGCCACGTCCCGCCTGTGGACACGTCAGGCCCGCACGTACGGTGCCCGGTGCACCGAGGCGCACAAGCCGGTGCACCAAGGCGTGCGCGAGAGGGGGGCGCCCTCCGGACTGGCGTGCGCCGGTGGCTTGCGCCGTGGCGCGCATCCCCCGTGAAGGTGAGTTGAGACCTGTTCGCAACCTGCACCACTTGCCAGGCGCACACATGCACGCGCCATGGTGATCACGCCGAGACCCCTTACGCCCCTTGGGATCCACGGCAGTTGATCGAAGTCGACCTTGCAGAAACGTGCCTGTCAACGCGCGCATATGCATTCACGTCGACCCCACTCATGAGCCCTACTATCGGCTCGCCATGACAGCAGCAGGGAAGCACCAGGTGAGCCGGGCGGGCACCCCCCGTGGTGGCGGCAGCCGGCAGGGCAGGGCAGGCATCCGGGACGTGGCCGCCGCCGCCGGTGTCTCCATCACGACCGTCTCCGACGCGCTCAACGGCAAGGGTCGGTTACCCGACGCCACCCGCAGCCATGTCCGCGAGGTCGCCGACCGGCTGGGCTACCGCCCCTCCGCCGCGGCCCGGACGCTCCGTACCGGGAAATCGGGCCTCATCGGCCTGACGGTGACCACCTACGGGGATGAACCTTTCACCTTCACGGAGTTCGCCTACTTCGCCGAGATGGCCCGCGCGGCCACCTCCGCGGCACTCGCCCGCGGATACGCCCTGGTCATCCTGCCCGCGACCTCCCGGCACGACGTGTGGTCCAACGTGGCACTCGACGGCACCGTCGTCATCGACCCCTCCGACCAGGACCCCGTCGTCTCCGAACTCGTCCGCCAGGGCCTGCCCGTGGTCTCCGACGGCCGCCCCGCGGGATCGCTCCCGGTGACCGCCTGGGTCGACAACGACCACGAGGCCGCCGTAATGGGGATCCTCGACCACCTCGCCGCGGCCGGCGCCCGCCGGATCGGCCTGCTCACCGGCACCACCACGGATACGTACACCCATCTGTCGACCACCGCCTATCTGCGCTGGTGCAAGCGCGTGGGCCAGGACCCGGTGTACGAGGCCTATCCCGCGCACGACCCCTGCGCGGGCGCCGTCGCCGCGGACCGGCTGCTCGCCCGGCCCGACCGGCCCGACGCGGTCTACGGCCTTTTCGACCCCAACGGCACCGATCTGCTCGCCGCCGCCCGGCGCTACGGGCTGCGCGTACCCGACGACCTGCTGCTCGTCTGCTGCAGCGAGTCCTCCGTATACGCGAGCACCGAACCGCCCATCACCACGCTCTCCCTCAAGCCGCGCCGCATCGGCACGGCCGTGGTCCAGCTCCTCATCGACGCCATCGAGGGCGTCGCCGCCACCGGACCGCTCGAACAGGTGATACCGACCGAGATGATCGTCCGCACCTCCTCACAGCGCCGTCACCCGCGCACGACGGTGAGTCCGCCGCGTACGCCCGAGCAGTGACCGTCGGCTCCGATGCCTCGCACCGGCTCGGCGATGCCTTGACCGGCCGCGTCGAGCCGTGCACCTCCGGCGGCGGGCGGTTGGCCGGAAGTGGCCAAGAGACACGTGCAATTCCGGAGAAATCGGCCCCCTGCCCGAGTCCTGACAGGATTCACCACCCCTGGTGCATCACAGAGGGCCGAACGCATTCCTATGATGGGCGCACCACACCGCGGACGGCCGCGACCAGGCAGTCCGGACCGGTGGCGGAATGCGGCGCAATGGTGGTGGAGGGGTCGATGACTCAGGGGGCCGGTCGAGGACCCGTGGTGCGTACGGACACGGTCCGCGATTTCCGCGTGCCCGCGTACGTGCATCAGGTCGGCCAGAACGGCGAGGACCCCCGCGGCTCCGGCGAGGACAGCGGCCGCCCAGGCGAGGATCCTCGCGGCCCCGGCGAAGATCCCCGGGCCCTCGGCGACGACCCCCGTGGCTTGAGCGGCGACCCGCACAGCTTCGGCGAGGACCCCCGCACGCTCGGCGAGGCCCCTCACCACCCCGGTGAAGACCCTCGTGGCTTCGGTGAGGCCGCAGGCCCGGGCCGAATCGGCGAGGCCGCGGCCCCGAGCCCGATCGGCGGGCCCGCGGGCCGCTTCGGCGATGCTCCCGGCGCCTTCGGCGCGGCACCCGGCCCGTTCGGTGACGCCCCCGGGCACTACGGCGAGGCGAACGGCCACCCTGGCGACGGGAACAGCCGCCTGGGCGAGGGAAGCGGTCACTTCGGCGAGGAGACGGGACACGGCACGGACGGCGGCCGCTTCGGTCAGGAGGACGAGCCCGAGGGCTACACGCCCACGCACCGCGACCTCCCCGTCATCAACCGCGGGGACACCGTGCAGGTCCCGATGCCGTCCCCCGCGGCCCCGACCGAGCGCTCCGGCTCCGACGAACCCGGCCCGCTGTACGTCGTCGGCGATGTACACGGCTATCTCGACGAACTGCTCCTCGCGCTGCGCGAGCAGGGCCTCGTCGACGCCGAGGGCGATTGGTGCGCGGGCCATGCGCGGCTCTGGTTCCTCGGCGACTTCACCGACCGAGGTCCCGACGGAATCGGCGTCATCGACCTCGTCATGCGGCTCTCCGCCCAGGCCGCCGCGGTCGGCGGCTACTGCAAAGCGCTCATGGGCAACCACGAGCTGCTGCTGCTCGGCGCCAAGCGCTACGGCGACACCCCCGTCAACTCCGGTGCGGGCACCGCGACCTTTCAAGCGGCCTGGCTGCTCAACGGCGGCCAGAAGTCCGATATGGACCGCCTCCAGGAGCACCATCTGCAGTGGATGTCCCGGCTCGACGCGCTCGCGCTGGAGGACGACCACCTCCTGATGCACTCCGACACCACGGTCTATCTCGACTACGGCGATTCGATCACCTCGGTCAACGACACGATCCGCGAGGCGCTGACGCACCACGACGCGGACGAATGCTGGGACCTCTTCCGCAAGTTCACCAAGCGCTTCGCCTTCCGCGACAAGGGGGGGCCCGATGCCGTACGGGAACTGCTCACCGCATTCGGCGGCAGCAAGGCGGTTCACGGCCACAGCCCCATCCCGTATCTCCTCGGCGAAGTGGGCTCCGAGGACGGCGAGGACGGAAACGGACCGCAGGTCGAAGGCCCGCACGTCTATGCGGACGGGCTCGCCGTCGCGATGGACGGCGGAGTGACCATGGCCGGAAAGCTGCTGGTCCGCCGACTGCCCCTGGATATCTGAGCCGCTCCTGGGCAGGTGCACAGCACCCACATCCCCGCCGTCCGACGGGCCAATTTCCGGAAACCCCCTGTCACCGCGTGCCTGAGCCGCTCTACCATCGGCTTATCCGTAGCAGGCTCTCCTCCGTTTCCGCCCCGACCGCCCGTCATCGAGCGGGAGTCCAGGCCCTACGGAGCATCGGGGGATGCACATGAACAGCGCTCCGCACCTGCTGAACGAGGACCGCCGGGACTACGAGCGGATCCTCGATGAAGCGCTGCGCTCCGCGCCGCACCACCCTGAACTGACCTCAGCCGGCCGACGGCTGAACCCGGAGCAGCTGCGCACCATGGCACTCGACGCGACCCCGCTCATCACCGCGGCGGCCGCGCCGGAGTACGCGCGCTATGTCAAGATCCGCGAGGAACTGCGCGATCCGTCCCGCCCCGCGACCTCGTCCTCCGCCTCGTCCTCCGCCTCCGCCTCCGCCTCCGCCTCCGCCTCCGAACAGATCTCACCCGAGACCGACCCGGACCACTCACCCACTCCCGCACCGTCCTCCGGCCCGATGGGGCTCGCCATATCGGTGGGCGAGGCCGGGGAGGCCGCGGGCGCCGGACTGACCGCCATCCTCGCGGTCCTCGCCCCCCTGCTGGCCGGAACCGCGGCCGTTATCTTCCTGATCATCGGCTACGTCCTCAAGATGATCAGCCCCGAGCCGGCCTTCGCCGACACACTCCTCGCAGCCGGCTGGTTCTTCGGCGCGCTCACCGCGGCGGGCATCATGGTCGCGGGGACGGGGTTGCTGGTCACCGCGCTGCGCAACGGGGCGAACTCCCTGCGGGCGGGCGGCTCCCGTGAACTCACCGAGGAGGTTGCCCGCGCCAGGCAGGCCTGGTGCGAGGCTCTCCTGGAGCGTGGCCTGCTCCCCTTCCTCCGCGATGCCCTCGCCGACCCGACGGCTCCCCCGCAGCACAGCACGCCGGGCGCGCCCGGCGACCGAATGCCCCATCTGGGCTTCGACAGCCCGCACTTCAGCAGCCCGGATATCGGCCCACCTCCGAGCTCGAAACCCACCTTCTCCAGCCCTGATTTCACCAGTCCGGACTTCGGGGGGCCGGAGCATCAGCCGGATTAGCGGCGCCTGGTGGGCGGGCCGGCTTCCCGTGCCCCGGCGGACCGTGTGCTGTTTCACGTGAAACAGCACCGACCGGGCGATGTTTCACGTGAAACAGCCTCACGCCCGACCACCCCTTCGGGGTGCTCACCACCCCGCCAGCCCAAGGTCGGCGGGCCCGCGCTCCCCCGTGGCGCAGGCCCGACCGCCCTGGCCCGTGGGCTTCCGGCTCAGTCGGCCATCGGCAGGTAGACCCGGTTGCCGGAGGCCGCGAACTCCTTCGACTTCGCCAGCATCCCGGCCTCGATCTCCTCCGAGCTCGCGCCCTCCTCGCCGCCGAACTGCTCGTTGATGTTCCGGCTGATCTTCATCGAGCAGAACTTCGGCCCGCACATCGAGCAGAAGTGCGCGGTCTTGGCGGGTTCGGCGGGCAGCGTCTCGTCGTGGAACTCGCGGGCCGTGTCCGGGTCGAGCGCCAGGTTGAACTGGTCCTCCCAGCGGAACTCGAAGCGTGCGTCCGACAGGGCGTCGTCCCATTCCTGGGCGCCGGGGTGGCCCTTGGCCAGGTCCGCCGCGTGGGCCGCGATCTTGTACGTGATGACGCCGGTCTTCACGTCGTCCTTGTTGGGCAGGCCCAGGTGCTCCTTGGGCGTGACGTAGCAGAGCATCGCCGTGCCCCACCAGCCGATCATCGCGGCGCCGATGCCCGAGGTGATGTGGTCATAGGCAGGAGCGATGTCGGTGGTCAGCGGGCCGAGCGTGTAGAACGGCGCCTCCTCGCAGATCTCCTGCTGGAGGTCGATGTTCTCCTTGATCTTGTGCATCGGGACATGGCCCGGGCCCTCGATCATGGTCTGTACGTCATGCGCCTTGGCGATCTTGTTCAGCTCGCCCAGGGTCTCCAGTTCGGCGAACTGCGCACGGTCGTTGGCGTCCGCGATCGAGCCGGGGCGCAGACCGTCGCCGAGGGAGTACGTGACGTCGTAAGCGGCCAGGATCTCGCAGAGCTCCTCGAAGTGCTCGTAGAGGAAGGACTCCTTGTGGTGCGCGAGGCACCACGCGGCCATGATCGAGCCACCGCGCGAGACGATGCCGGTCTTGCGGTTGGCCGTGAGCGGCACGTAGGGGAGGCGGACGCCGGCGTGGACGGTCATGTAGTCCACGCCCTGCTCGGCCTGTTCGATGACCGTGTCCTTGTAGATCTCCCAGGTCAGCTCCTCGGCCTTGCCGTCGACCTTCTCCAGCGCCTGGTAGAGCGGCACGGTGCCGATCGGGACCGGGGAGTTGCGGAGCACCCACTCGCGGGTGGTGTGGATGTTGCGGCCGGTGGAGAGGTCCATGACCGTATCGGCGCCCCACCGGGTGGCCCAGGTCATCTTGTCGACCTCCTCCTCGATGGAGGAGGTGACCGCAGAGTTGCCGATGTTGGCGTTGACCTTCACCAGGAACCGCTTGCCGATGATCATCGGCTCGATCTCCGGGTGGTTGACGTTCGCCGGGAGCACGGCGCGGCCCGCGGCGATCTCGTCGCGTACGACCTCGGGCGCGAGGTTCTCGCGGAGAGCCACGTACTCCATCTCCGGCGTGATCTCGCCGCGGCGGGCGTACGCGAGCTGCGTGACCGCCTGGCCCGTACGACCCCTGCGGGGCAGGCGGGGGCGGCCGGGGAAGACCGCGTCGAGGTTGCGGAGGTTCCCGCCGCGCGGCGAGGTGTGCTTGATGCCGTCGTCCTCGGGGCGCGCGGGGCGGCCCGCGTACTCCTCGGTGTCACCACGCGCGATGATCCAGTTCTCGCGGAGCGGCGGCAGGCCGCGGCGGACGTCGGTCTCGGCGTGCGGATCGGTGTACGGGCCCGAAGTGTCGTACAGCGTGACCGACTTGCCGTTGGTGAGATGCACCTGGCGCACCGGCACCTGCAGGTCGGGGCGTGAGCCCTGGACGTATGCCTTGTGCCAGCCGATGGACTTCCCGGCCTCCGCGCCTTCGGTGGGAACGGAGGCAGGCGTGCGTGTGTCCTGTGTGGTCATGAGACCTACTCCCTACGCCGGCATTACCCGGTAACAGGTTCGGCGGTCGACGCAGCCAGATCCGTATGTTTCGGTACGGAGGTCAGCGCCCTCTCAGCCCGGTGCTCCGAGCTCCCGCGTGTGCAAAGGTGCCCCCACGCTAGCGTCCTCTCGGCCACGCTGACCAGAGGGCCCCTTTCTTGTTGCGATGATCGGTCCATGAGTGCCATGCCTCCGCCGCCCGAGCACCCCCCTCAGGAACCGCCGCAGCAGCCATCCCGGCCGCCATATGACCAGCACGGTCCCGGGGGTGGGCACAGTCACGCGCACGCGCACAGCCACGGCCCCGCCGCCCCCGTCTCGCGGCATCTGCGCAGGGTGATCGCGGCGGTGCTGATCCCGTTCGCGGCGGCGGTGCTCGCGGGCCTCGTGGTGCTCTGGCCGAGCGGGGCGCCCGACCACAAGCGCACCGGCGTGGGCTTCGACCGGCAGATGTACGCGGCGAAGGTGGTGGACGTCGAGCGGGTCGACTGCGCGGAGGTCAACGCCGCCCAGGTCCCGCCGACCGGCGACACCTCCACCGCCGAGGGCAACACGGCGCAGCAGCGGGCCGCCGGGGACTGCGGCCGGGCGACGATCGAGGTGACCGAAGGCCCCGACCAGGGGCGCGAGTTCACCGAGATCATCCAGCCGGACGCGCCCCGCCAGCTCGACGAGGGCCAGGAGGTGGTGGTCGCCTACGCGCCCGACGCCCCCGAGGAACTGCAGTACTCGGTCGTGGACGTGGACCGCGGAACGCCGATGTGGCTGCTCGCCGCGATCTTCGCGGTCGCCGTGGTCCTGGTGGGCCGGATGCGCGGGGTGATGGCGCTCGTCGCGCTCGTGGTGAGCTTCGCGGTGCTCACGCTCTTCATCCTGCCGGCGATTCTGCAGGGCTCGAATCCGCTGGTGGTGGCGGTGGTCGGGGCGAGCGCGATCATGCTCTTCGCGCTGTATCTGTGCCATGGGCTGACGGCCCGTACGTCGGTGGCGGTGCTCGGCACGCTGATCTCGCTGCTGCTGATCGGGCTGCTCGGCTCGCTGTTCATCGACTGGGCCTCGCTGACCGGCAACACCGATGACAACACCGGACTGATCCACGGGCTCTACCCCGGGATCGACATGAGCGGTCTGCTGCTCGCGGGTGTGATCATCGGTTCGCTCGGTGTGCTCGACGATGTGACGGTCACCCAGACCTCCGCGGTCTGGGAATTGCACCAGGCCGATCCGTCGATGAACGCACGGCAGTTGTACCGCGCGGGCATCCGGATCGGCCGCGATCACATCGCCTCGGTGGTCAACACGCTGGTCCTGGCGTATGCGGGTGCGGCGCTGCCGCTGCTGCTGCTGTTCTCGATCGCGCAGGCAAGTGTGGGGACGGTGGCGAACAGCGAGCTGGTGGCGGAGGAAATCGTCCGTACGCTGATCGGATCGATCGGACTGGTGGCCTCGGTGCCCGTCACGACGGCGCTGGCGGCGCTGGTGGTGGCCCGGGACAAGGGGCCGGAGGGCACCCAGACCGCGGGCGGGGTCGGAGTCGGGGTCGGAGTCGGAGTCGGAGTCGGGGGCGCACGGGCCGGTGGGCGCGCCGGTGGCGGGCGCGGGCGCCGACGGAAGCGCTGAGGCCGTACGGCCGGCCGTTCCTCAGCCGGTGCTGTCCGCCAGGATCTGCCCGAGTGCCTCGTCGAGGTGGGTGTCGAAGCCGGCGAGCGCGCGCTCCTGCCCGAGCGGGACGAGCCGGTCCGTACGGTCGAGGAAGGCGATCAGCGGTGCGATGGACACCTTGAACAGCGCCTGCTCACCGCCCACCTGAAGCCGGATCAGCGCATCGCCGAGCCGGTCGCCGCCGTGCGGGGCGATGTGCACATCGCCGTCGCCGCAGGGTTCGTTGACCCCGTCGACCAGGAGTTCACGGCTGAACGCCCAGGTCACCGGCGCATCGCCGGGGAGATGGAAGGTCAGGCGCACGGCATACGGGTCGTATGTCTCGTACCGGAGCTCCACCGGGATGCGGAAGGAGAGCTCCTCGGAGACGAGAAAGCTCATCATGACCTCTGCGTGTACGGACTCGCGCATCGTCTACCCCGTCGTCTGCCGCGTGTTGAGTTCGAGACGTTTTAAACCCTGATCAGGAACCATGTTCCCGATCCTCCTGGCAGTTTGCTGAACGTGCTCATCGGATCACAAGGAGTGAGTTTTCAGATACTGATAGACCGTGCGCCACACCCGTACAAGCACTCACCAAGGCACTTCACAGGGTGATGGAGAACGCCAGCGTCCCCAGTTTCCGCCCCACCTCCACCTGCAACCGCCGTGCGGCGGGCAGCAGCCGGTCCGCCTGATGGGCGGGCAGCGAGATCGCCATCGTCGCGGCCGTGGACCCCACCGTGATGGGAATCGCCGCACAGACCTGCCCGAGCGCGTACTCCTGCCGCTCCACCACCGGCTGCATCCGCTGCACCCCCGCCAGGCGCCGCAGGAGCGCACGCTCGTCGCGCACCGTGTAAGGGGTGATCGACTGCACGCGATGACGCGAAAGGTGGTCCCGCCGCGCCTCGTCGTCGAGCTGCGAGAGCAGGCACTGCCCGATGGCATGTGCATGCGCGGTCTGCCGGAAGTCCGCCCACTCCTCGACGGCTCTGGCGCCCTGGCTGTCGGCGACGGCCTCCACGGCGACCTCGCCGTCGCGGTAGATGGCGAAGTACGTGGGCACACCGATCACATCGCGCCAGTGCTCCATGACCTCGCCGATCATGGTGCGACGTTTCTCCACGGCCCCGCCGCTCGCGAGCCGCTCGGCCGCCTCACCGAAGTGGAAGACCCCCTTCTCGCGCCGCAGATAGCCCTCGTGGGTCAGGGTGCGCAACAGGTGGTACGCGGTGGGCAGCGGCATTCCGGTCTCGCGGGCCAGCTGCTTGGCCGGGGCACCCCTGGAATGCCTGGCGACCGCCTCCAGCAGCCGCAACGCCCGCTGCACGGACCCGATGAGGGTCGGCGCGGGCGCGGCGGCGGGGGCAGTGGGGGACGGGGCGGTGACGGATTCTGCCGTGGCCACGGTGCACTCCCCAGGCGCGAGGGAACCCCCGCCCGTAGAGGTGCGGGGGTGAGCGGTCCGAACGCGCGGGGTGCGCGCCCCGCGTCGGTGTCCGGACTTTAACGGCCCGGAACCCTGTGTGCAGCCCTTGGCCGGAAACTTCCCTCGGGCGAGCGAACCGGAATGCGGTTCACCGCCCTGTGGAGTGCGTGGAGCTCGTGCGATGCGTGGAGCTCGTGCGATGGGTGAAGGTCGTGCGACGCGTGAAAGTCGTGCGACGCGTGAAGCTCCTGGAACTCACCATCCGCTGTTCGAGGACGAGCTCCCGTCCTTGTACTTCCGCACGAAGTAGACGAGTCCGCCGACCAGCGCCGCGAACACGAGCACCTTGAAGAGCAGCCCGACCACGAAGGTGACGAGCGTCCACAGCACGCTCCCGAAGATCACGAGGGCGATCACCGGGATCGCGATCCACTTCACCCACCACGGCATCCCCGCGAGTATCTCGTTCATGGCGTCCCTGCCTTTCCGTCCCGGTCGATTCCTGGACCCGAGTCTGTCGGACCTCCCTGTGAGCTCCTGCACCCGATGCTATGCGGACAGGTGGGCTCGCCGGAGGCCGCGTAGCCCTCGTCCTTCCCTGAGTCTGCCCCTAGGGTTCCCCCGGGGACCTGACCCCGCGGACCCGGCCCGCGGACCCGACCCGCGGACCCGGGCCGCCGGTCCGCACGGCTTCCGGTCAGCCTTCCGGCGGCGAGAACACCACCAGAACCCGCAGGTCCTCGGTGATGTGGTGGAACTTGTGCGGGGTCCCGGCGGGCACGTACACGACACTGCCGCGCCCCACCGTCGTCGTCTCCGTGCCGACCGTGATCGAGGCCCGTCCGCTGACCACGAAGTAGACCTCGTCCTGCCCGTGCGGCTGCTGCGGGTCGCTCCGGCCCGCATCGAGGGCGTACAGACCGACGGACATGTTCCGCTCGCGCAGGAACTGCAGGTAGGCGCCGTCGTTGGCGGCCCGTTCCGCGTCGATTTCATCCAGTCGGAACGCCTTCATCCCTGCCTTCATCCCTGCCTGCTCCTCTGCCCGCCGTATACCCGGTGCTGCACGCCGGTGCCCGGCGGCGATCACGTCTGCCACGATCAGACACATGAAGAATTTCGTAGTCAAGACGATCGCCAACTCGGCCGCCCTCGCGGTGGCCATCTGGCTCATCAACGACATCACGCTCACCGGCGACAGCACGCCTCGCAAGGTGCTCACGCTGGTTCTGGTCGCGCTGGTCTTCGGCCTGGTCAACTTCCTCGTCAAGCCGCTGGTGAAGCTGCTCACCTTCCCGCTGTTCATCCTGACGCTCGGCCTGATCACCCTGGTGATCAACGCACTGATGCTGCTGCTCACCTCCTGGCTGGCGGACAAACTGGATCTCAGTTTCCATGTCGAGGGCTTCTGGACAGCCGTCGTCGGCGGTCTGATCATCAGCCTCGTGTCCTGGGCGATGAACGTGGTCCTGCCCGACAAGAACTGACCGGTGCCCGCAGTGGGAACAGCAGGCACAAACGCGACGGGGAGGGGCGGGCGCTTCCGGGTCTGCTTCGTCTGCACCGGCAACATCTGCCGCTCCCCGATGGCCGAGCACGTCTTCCGTGCGTACGTGACCGAAGCGGGCCTCGATGACCTCGTCGAGGCCGACAGCGCGGGCACGGGCGGCTGGCACGAGGCCGAGGGCGCCGATCCGCGTACGGTCGCGGTCCTCGAGGAGCACGGATACGGCAGCGCGCACACCGCGCGGCAGTTCCGGGCCTCGTGGTTCGACCGGCTCGACCTCGTGATCGCTCTCGACGAGGGGCATCTGCGCGCCCTGCGCCGGCTCGCCCCGACCCCGGCAGCCGCCGGGAAGATCCGGCTGCTGCGCTCGTACGACCCGGATGCGCAGGACGACAGGGAGGTCCCCGATCCGTACTACGGCGGACGGGACGGCTTCGACACCTGCCTGAAGCTGATCGAGGCTGCCTGCCCGGGACTGCTCACCGAGGTACGGGGCGCGCTCGGGGAAGGAGGCTGGGCGTGACGACACCCGAGGGCGCCCGCAGGGCGCGGGACGGGCTCGGGGAGGGCACGCGGGCGCTGCACGCGGGGCTTCCCGAGCCGGTCCAGTTCCAGCCGCCGTTCCCGGGCCCGGTGTTCACCTCGCACTACCACCTGGCCGGGGATCCCTCCGGCCCCTACACCTACGGGCGCGACGAGAACCCCACCTGGACTCTCTTCGAACAGGCCCTGGCCGAACTGGAGTCGCCCGGCTCGCCCGAGGCCCAGGCGCTGGTCTTCGCCTCCGGAATGGCCGCGATCTCCGCCGTCCTCTTCTCCCAGCTGCGCGCCGGCGACACGGTGGTCCTGCCCTCGGACGGCTACCAGGCGCTTCCACTCCTACGGGAGCAGCTGGACGCGTACGGCATCACGGCCCGCACCGCCCCAACCGGCGGCGATACCCAGGGCGAACTGCTCGACGGCGCGCGGCTGCTGTGGCTGGAGACCCCGTCGAACCCCGGGCTCGACGTCTGCGATCTACGCGCCCTCATCGCGGCGGCGCACGAGCGCGGGGTCCTCGTCGCCGTCGACAACACGCTCGCCACCCCGCTCGGCCAGCGGCCGCTCGACCTCGGCGCGGACTTCTCGGTGGCGGCCGCGACCAAGGGCCTGACCGGGCACGGCGATCTGGTGCTCGGCTACGTGGCCGTGCGCGACGCGGCGCTGATGGAGCCGGTACGGCGGTGGCGCAAGCTCGTCGGGGCGGTCGCGGGTCCGATGGAGACCTGGCTCGCACACCGCTCACTGGCCACACTCGACCTGCGGCACGCACGCCAGTGCGCGGGCGCGCTCGCCCTGGCCGAGGCGTTGCGCACCCATCCGGAGGTGACGGGGCTGCGTCATCCGGGGCTGCCCGACGACCCCGCGCACGCCGTGGCCGCACGGCAGATGCGGCGCTTCGGCAGCATCGTCTCCTTCACGCTCGCCTCCCGTGCCCGCGCCGAGCGGTTCCTCGCCGCGCTCCGGATCGTCGACGAGGCCACCAGCTTCGGCGGTGTGCGATCCACGGCCGAGCGGCGTGGACGATGGGGCGGCGATGCGGTCGCGGAGGGGTTCATCCGGTTCTCCGTGGGGGCGGAGGACCCGGCCGATCTGGTGGCGGATGTGCTGCGTGCGCTGGAGGAGTCGCGCGAAGGCCTGGGGGGTCCGGCGGCATGACCGTCGCCCCCGGGTCGGCTCGGTGCGCGGAGGTGACTCCGCTACGCACGACGAACGGTCCGAGCCTCCCCCCTCGTGGCTCGGACCGCTCCGGTTCTACGCGCCAAGAACCGCATGAACAAGGCTAGTTGACTCTGTGTCAGTGTCCAATCACGGTAGCGACAGCGACCTATCGACTTATTTATAGTTGGACCGTTCGCATCCCGGGGAGGGAGGGACGGATGGATCTGGCTCTGCTGCGCACGTTCGTCACGGTGCACCGGGCCGGCTCCTTCACGCGCGCCGCCGCACTCCTCGGTCTCTCCCAGCCCGCGGTCACCTCACAGATCCGCACCCTGGAGCGGCAGTTGGGCCGTCCGCTGTTCCTGCGCCAGGCCCGGGGCGTGACGCCCACGACGATCGGCGACGAACTCGCACACAAGGCGGCGCCCCATCTGGACGCGCTCGTCGAGATTGCCGAGAGCGGGATCGCCGAGGAGTCCTCCGTACGCACCCTGCACCTGGCCGGGCCGCCCGAGTTCACCGCCGAGCGTGCGCTGCCCGCGCTCACCGGACTGACCGGATCCGACGGCCAGAGCTTCACACTGCGGGCCTCCTTCGGCACGGCCGAGGAAGCTCTGGAGGGCCTGGCGGCAGGCCATCACGATCTCGCGATCTCCGCGGCCCGCCCGCGCGGCGGACTGCTCACCGCCACCGCGCTCTGCGACGAGGAGCACGTCCTGGTCGCGGCGCCGTCCTGGCAGCGGAAGATCGGCTTCGGCGCGCTGCGCCGCCACGGGGCTCTGGCCCTGGAAGGGCTGCCGGTCGTCGAGGTGCATGAATCGCTGCCGCTGGTCGCCCGCTACTGGGCGGCCGTCTTCGATTCCCGGCCCTCCACCGCGGGCACCGTGGTCGTGCCGGATCTGAGGGCGGTGCTTTCCTGCGCCATCGCCGGGGCCGGGGTCGCGGTGCTGCCGCGCTATCTCTGCGAGAACGCGCTGGAGCGGCGCGAGCTGGTCGCCCTGCTCGAACCGCCGGTACCTCCGCTGCGTACCTACTTCCTGGTGGTACGTACCGGAACGCTCGCCATGCCGCATATCGCACGGGCACACGAATGGCTGCTCAGTGCGGGCGCCGACTGGTGCTGAGGTGAGTCCCGGCAGCCTTCCGGACCTACGCCGTGTTTCACGTGAAACATATCGGGCCACATTTCCACCATGACCGTCCGACCCGTGGTCAAGCGCACCGCACGCGCCGTCCTGCTCGACGGCAATGACCTGATTCTGATCAAGCGCACCAAGCCCGGCGTCGATCCCTACTGGGTCACGCCCGGCGGGGGAGTCGAGGCCGAGGACGCGACCGTCGTCGATGCCCTGCACCGCGAGGTGTACGAGGAACTCGGCGCCAAGATCACCGATGTCGTGCCCTGCTTCGTCGACACCGTCGAGCACATCGGGGCCGATGGCGGGGCGACCGGGGTGAAGGTGCAGCACTTCTTCGTCTGCCGCCTGGAATCCATGGACCCCTCGCTGCGGCACGGCCCGGAGATGGAGGAAGGCATCGGCGAGTACGAGATCGTCCGGCTGCCCTTCACCCGTGTGGGGATCGCCTCCGTCCACCTCGTACCGCTGTCGCTGCGGCACTATCTGGACGGGAACATCGAAGGGGTACGGGCGATGCACGCGCCCGACCTGGGCTGAGCGGCCCGGGCCGGGCGCCTGCGGGGCCGGGCAGCTGCGGGGCCGGGCAGCTGCTGCAGGGCCTGACGCTGCGGTGGTGCCGTCCGGAAGCAGCCGCGTGCCGTGGACGTACGCCGAGGTCAGTACGCGGACTTACTCCTGCTGTCAGACGCGGGAGCCGGGCCCGCGCGGGCACCGTGTTTCACGTGAAACTCAATCGCCCCGCTCGCCGGGCCACCCTCGTCGTCCATGTCACCGCCGCCGCCGGCTGGCTCGGGCTCACGCTCGGGCTGCTCGCACTGGCCGCCGCGGCGATCACCACCGACTCCGCCGCCACCACGGAGGCCGCGGTCCGCTCAATGAAGCTCTTCGCGGACTGGCTGGTCATCCCGCTGGCCCTGCTCACACTGCTGAGTGGACTCCTGCTGTCCCTGGGCACCCAGTGGGGACTGGCCCGGCACCGCTGGGTCTACGTCAAGTTCTGGCTGACCCTGGCCACGACCGCGGCCTCCACCTTCGCACTGCGCCCCGGAGTGAACCACAACGCCGAGATCGTCTCGGCCGGTGGAGCACTCCCCGACGCCACGGACCTGATCATGGGACCGATCGTCTCGCTCACCGCGTATGTTTTCATGACGGTGATCTCGATCCTCAAACCCTGGGGGCTCACCAGGCGAGGCCGACGGCTGCGCACCGCCGCGGCCGAGCGTGGCCGAAAGCACTCCATCGGCGCCCGGAAAGCACTGGACGCGAAGCCCGTCCGTCGGCCAGCCTGACCTCCGTGTCGACACTTTCCCTTGCTGACCTGCCCGTACGCCGTCTGACCACGCATGATGTGAAGCTCTGCGCGGACCTCTCCGAGGACCGCGGCTGGCCCCGCGAAGAGCACAAATGGGGGCTGCTGCTCGCCGCCGGACAGGGGTACGGGATCGACGACCCTGCCGGCGGTCTGGTGGCCGCCTGCACCGTCACCTCGTACGGCGCAGGCGAGAAGCCCGAACTTGCCGCGATCGGCATGGTCCTCGTGGCCGGGCGCCACGCGCGCAAGGGGGTGGGTCGGCGCCTGATGCGGGAGGTCCTCGCGCTCCTGGACGGCATGCCGATCACCCTGCACGCCACGCCGTTCGGACAGCCCCTGTACGAGGAGCTCGGTTTCCGGACCGTCGGCCGGGCGGAGATGGTGCGCGGCCACTTCAGCGCGGCGGATCCCGCGCCGGCCGTCCCCACCCGAGCGGCGACGGCGGAGGATCTCCCGGCACTGCTGCGTCTGGACGCCGAGGTCTTCGGCCCCGACCGCACCCACATGCTCACCCGACTGCCCGCGTTCGCCGACCAGTTGCGGCTCGCCGAGTCCCCGGACGGGGAGATCAGCGGATATGCGGCGGCCTGGCCCAATATGGACACCCATGTGATCGGCCCGCTGATCGCCCGCGACACGGACACGGCCAAGTCCCTGGTCGCCTCACTCGCCTCACATACGGACCGCCCGCTGCGCACGGACATCGACGTACGCCACGAGGAACTCCTTAACTGGCTCAAGTCCCGGGGCCTGGAATCGGTGACCTTCAACGCGGTGATGACCTACGGGATCCCGGACCTTCCGGGCGACTGGACCCACCGCTTCGCCCCACTGACGGTGGCGGCGGGCTGAGGTGAGGCGGCCCGGCCCGGCGGACACGGTCCTCACACCCCCTGCATACGGTCGTGGGCATGAACGATCTTGAGATCCGGCCCGCGTCCGCCGAGGACATCCCGGCCATCGTCGCGATGCTGGCCGACGACCCGCTGGGCGCCCGGCGCGAGTCCTCCGACGACCTCGCCCCGTACCGCGCTGCCTTCGACCGCCTCGCCGAGGATCCGAATCAGCATCTGATGGTCGCCGTCCGCGCAGACCGCGTGGTCGGCACCCTGCAGCTGACCGAGGTTCCGGGACTCTCCCGCCGTGGCGCCACCCGCGCGATCATCGAAGGTGTACGGATCCACTCCGACGAGCGAGGCAGCGGACTCGGCACTCGGCTCATCGAATGGGCGGTGGACACATCGCGGCGACAGGGGTGCCAGTTGGTACAGCTGACCTCGGACGCCACCCGCACCGATGCCCACCGCTTCTACGAGCGGCTCGGCTTCGTCGCCTCCCACGTGGGCTTCAAGCTCCCGCTGTGAGGCATCTGCTGAACGAGCGGCCGTGAGCCACACGGGGCCTGCGGCGCGTGTGCCGCGGGGTCATGTTTCGCGTGAAACATGACCCCGCGGCATCACTCCCCTACTGTTTCAGGCCGCGCCACCCCTTGGGATCCACCCCGCCCGGTACCGGCGCCTCCTCCTCGTACGGCTCGCGGGTGAAGACGAAGGAGCCGAGGTCGAGGTGGCTCAGTGTGCCGTCCGGCCGCCGTCTCGCCCGCAGTGTCTCGCCCGCGTAGTACCCGTTGAGCCCGGTCCAGGTCCCATCCTCCTCGGCCCGGAATCGCGCGGAGCGCCCCACGCCCTGCAGCGGCCCCAGCTCGATGCCGTCGGCGCCGACGCGCAGCCCGAAGCCGCTGGTCCCCCAGTACCAGGGCCCGGCCAACTCCAGTACCCGCGGGTCGACTTCGGGCATCGGCCGCCACGGCTCGGGGAAACGCGGTTCCGCCTCGCCCACGATGTGCAGGAGGTCGGTGGCGAGCGGGCCCATCAGCGGGGCCGAGGTGCAGTTGGTGAGCGTCACCGCCGCGAGCCCCTCATCGACGCTGAACACCAGACAGGCGAGATAGCCGGGCAACGATCCCGAGTGTCCGGCCAGCGAGCGCTCCCCCAGCCGCAGAAGCTGCAACCCCAGTCCGTACCCGCCCGCGCCTGCCCCGTCCTCCGCCGGAGCGGCGGGCTCCCGCATCTCCCGTACGGCCTCGGCGGACAGCACCCGGTCATCGCCCTGCGCGAGGAAGACCGCGAACCGCGCCAAGTCCCTTGTCGTGGACCACAGCTGCCCGGCCGGAGCCATCAGCCCCAGATCCTCGACCCGCTCGGGCAGCAGCGCATCGGCCCAGGGGTGGACCGCCCAGCCGCCCGCGGACGGCGCCTGCGGCTGGGCGGAGGTACGGCTCAGGCCCAGCGGTTCGAGCACCTCACGCCGCAGCACGTCCTCCCACGGCGCACCGCGCAGGTTCTCGACGAGGGCGCCGAGCACCGTATAGCCGGGGTTGGAGTAGTGATGCCGGCGCCCCACCGGATGCCGGAACGGCGCCTCGCCCAGTACGTGCCCCAGAGTCGGCCGCTCGCTGCCCGGCGTCCGCTCCCACCAGGCACCGGGTGTCTCCGCCGCCAGTCCACTGGTGTGCGCGAGCAACTGTCCGACGGTCACCTCCCCGAGGCCCGTGCCCGGCAGATGCTGCTCGATCCGGTCCCCCAGCTCGAGCAGCCCCTCCTCGCGCAGCCGCAGCACGAGCACAGCGGTGAAGGTCTTGGTGATCGAACCGATCCGGTACTGCACATCACCATCGGGACCATGCCCGTCGACCGAGGAGGCGGCCCCCTCCCACACCAACTCGCCGTCCCGCACGACCGCGGCCACGACGGAGGGCGTCCGGCCCTGCGCCTGGGCGAGGGCCACCCGGCGATCGAGAGCACGACGGGTCGAGTCGAGCAGCGCGTGACGGTCGGCCGCGGAGTCTGAACTGGATCCGGATGAAGTCATACGGGCCAGTCCATCGCGCCGAGGGGGCCCGGTCGAGCGGAATTCCCTCTCCGGGCGGCGCACGGCCGCCGGGACCGGGCCCCGGGTCAGGTGTAGGTTCTCACTTTCGGTGTCATGCGCCGACGCTGTGACCTGGACGTCCCTCTTCGGTCTCACGACGTGTCGGCCGCCGGCTGTCTCAGATCGGTGTCATTTCCTCAGACTGTCCAGCGGGATGCACCGCTGCCCAGGGGGGCACGAACCTGCATCGGCAGCCATCCGTTCCACCCACTCACGCACGGACACTGCTCGCTCGATGCGGCTGACGACGTCCTTCTTGGACGCTGTGTCCAAGGTCTCCGGGATCTTGTCGAAGGTGTCGGGAAGGACGTCGAGCAGACCCAAGATCTGTTCGCCGGTGCTGACGGTCAACAGTTGCTGGCACCTCCACTGCAACGGCATCTCGGGACGATGCGTGAGCCGCTGCACGAGCGTCGGAAACAGGTAGTGCGTCGCTTCTGCGGCGAGGTGATCTCGTAGCCAGTCGACCGGGAGCCGCTGGCTGAAGCTGTGCATGGCGGCCTCCTGGGCCAGGTCCAGGAGCTGAGCGGTGTCGACGGCTCGGACAGTGCGGGGAAGGGTCGGGGTCATGTCGCGATGATGCCAAGAAGCCAGTGCGGCGCCGAGAGGTCAGCTGGGCCGGGATGCGATCTGCTGACGGGCAGGGCCCCAGACATCCTCGAACTCCTCGAAGGTGAGTTGTTCGGGGTCGTGGCCTTCCCATTCCGAGACGGGCAGCTCGGCGGTGATCCCGAATCTGCTGTCGTAATCACCGAGGCGGCCTGCGTCGCGGGCCCGCTGCCTCTCGGCGAGGGAAGCAGCTGCGATCGGGATCAGCTCAGGCCCTTCGAGTTCAACCTGCCGGACCACCCAGCCTTCGGCGTCGACCTCGAAGTAGAACCAGGTGTCTTCCTCGTCCCAGTAGCAGCGCATCCATGTGGTCACCAGGCCATGATGCCGGGCCAGATGCATCGCGCCACTCCGCTTCGTCTCATGGTCGAGCGATGAATCCTGCGGATCGGTCGAGCTCGAACGGAGAGCCGACCCGGGTTGGATCCCAGCCTTGATCCCGTGCCTGGCGAATGCCGGCAGCAACGTGAGCTGGGCGAATGGGCTCTGTCTCGATTCCCACCCAGTTACTGGGATGGGCCTGGCCACTGGTGACGATCAAGATCGTGCCCGGCTGGCTGCCGCTGGCCGCTTCGACCGCGTAGGTCATCGGTGTCCAGCAGAGTCCCTGCAGGTAGGAGGGCTTCCTGCGGATCCGCCAGCGGTACTCGGTCCCGTCAACGGTTATGCGCCGGGAGCCCTTCTTGTTCAGCGCCATCCTCCCCCTTGTGTGTGCTCCACGAGATACGGAGATCATCTGCGCCAGTGAGAGGTCTGGGACAGTTGTGGGCGGCCGCCAAAGATTCCCCACGTAGGGCCAGTTGGAATGTGACTCTCGGTAATCGTAGCGGAGACTCGGCGAATCTCCGGGAGTGCGTACGTGCGTGCGCTCAGAAGTCGTGGGGGGAGTCGGCTTCCAATCCGGAAATGGTCTTGTGTCGTGGAGCGTCGCGGTCAGGCATCTTGCGGGTGGAGGTCGAGTGCGATGTACGGGGCGAGTGCGTGCAGGAAGTCCGGTGCGTCGAAGATCTCGCCGGCGGAGGCGACGCCGACAGTCTTGGTGCGGCCGGTCAGGACGCGTTCGAGGGCCTCGGCGACGAGAGGTGCGGTGACGGCGTAGATGTCCTGGCCGCTGGCCGTGGCCCGGCGTGCGACTCCGCCGGAGCGTACGACGGCGTCGACGAGGAAGGTCTGGTCCGAGCGCCCGCTCCGGTCGGCGGCGGTCGGGGCCGGTGTGTGGGGGGCGGCGACATCACGGACCGCCTCAACGGTCATGTAGGTGGTCACGTCGGGGATGGACAGGTGCTGGGGAACGGTGACGACGTCCGCCATCGTGAACTCGCCGATCACCTCCCGGACTCCCATCGGTTCCGGGAAGGTCCACTGAAGGGCGGGCGCGGCGTCGGTGCGGCGCTCCCACTGGCCGCCGTTGTAGCGCAGGCGGACGTCGCCGCGGCGCTCGCGGGAGACGGCACCGGACAGGCGGGTGCCGGCGGTGGGGTGCCAGCTGCTGAGCGCGTAGGCGATGTGGGCCTCGTCGGCTGCGGTCCAGGCGCCCATCGCTGCGGTGGCCAGCAGGTCGCCGAGGCCGCCGAAGAAGGCCATGGCCGGGACGATCACCGCTCCCGCTTCCCGGGCTCGCTCCTGGTAGTGGGCGAAGGTGTCGAGGTTGGCCTCAAGCTCGGCGGCCACGTCCAGGTACGGGATCTTCGCACGGAGCGCGGCCTCGATCACGGGACCGGTGGTCGTCGCGAAGGGGCCCGCGCAGTTGATGACCGCCACCGCGCCCGCCAGGGCCCGGTCCAGCGACGCCGCATCCTCGGCCGACGCCACCCGGGCCTCAAGGCCGTGCTCCTGGGCCAGCTCCCGCAGCGCCCGGGCGTTGCGCCCGGAGGACACCGGGACGTATCCGCGCGCGGCCAGCTCCGCGACCACGAACCGCCCGGTGTGACCGTACGCGCCGAACACCGCCACCTGCTGACCTGACCCCATGAGACTGCCCCCGTGCACTGGAACACCCGCCGCGATGTCGATCCGCCGCGGCCTGACACGCACATCCTGTCCTCGTGGCAGCACCCCGCACGAGCGTCGGAAACGACATGACACGTACAGTTTCGGACATGCCTACCGTCGCGCTGGCCGTCACCGACGGCATGCTCCACTACGAACTGTCCGTGGCGATCGAGATCTTCGGCGCCGATCTGACCCACATCGTGGACCCCTGGTACGACTTCTCCGTCTGCGGAAGCGGTCCGGTACACGTCGACCGTTTCCGCCTGGCGCCCGACCACGGACTCGACCATCTCGCGCACGCCGACACGGTGATCGTCCCCGGCTGGGCCGACACCGACCGTGAACCACCCAGCGACCTGGTCCAGGCGGTACGCACCGCCCACGAGGCCGGCGCCCGCGTGGCCTCGCTGTGCACGGGCGCGTTCGTCCTGGGCGCGGCCGGACTGCTCGACGGCAGGCGCGCCACCACCCACTGGGCCCACACCCAGGAACTGGCCCGACGCCACCCGGCGGCCACCGTGGATCCGGACGTCCTCTACGTCGACAACGGCGACGTCCTCACCTCCGCGGGCAAGGCCGCCGCCATGGACCTGTGCCTGCACCTGGTCCGCCTCGACCACGGCTCGGCCAACGCCAACAAGATCGCCCGCCGTCTGGTCATCCCGCCCCACCGCGACGGCGGCCAGGCCCAGTTCATCGCCACCCCCCTGCCCGAGCCCGGCAACCACCCCCTGGGCGGACTCTTCCCCTGGGCGCTGGAACGACTGGACCAACCGCTCACCGTGGAGGACCTGGCCCGCCAGGCCCGCATGAGCTCACGCCACCTCGCCCGCCACTTCAAACACCTCACCGGCACCACACCACTGCAGTGGCTCCACACCCAGCGCATCCGCCACGCCCAACAACTCCTGGAAACCACCAACGCCACCGTCGACACCATCGCCACGGCCACCGGCATGGGCACCGCCACCACCCTGCGCCGCCACTTCCACCGCAGCGTCGGCGTCCCGCCCGACACCTACCGCCGCACCTTCCGCCCCCAAGAGCCAGTCCCAAGCCCGCATCACGGAAGCTGACACTTCACGGTCAGTAGCCATCGGCGGCCAGTTAGCTCCCCACCTACTGGCCTCCGATGGGGAATTTCAACTGGCCACTGTCAGACAGTCGACGTCAGCCCGTGGACATGGTGGCGGCAGGAAGACAAACCTCAAGCACGACTGCAGTGCCGGCCACGGTCCGGTCCTCATGCATGTTGATCCTTTGACCGGCTTCGACGTGCTTCCAATGAGACGGTGTGAGAGGCGCGAGGCGAACAGTGGCCCGGCCGCCGGGCTCCAGAAAGGGCATGCCCTCGACCCAGAGCCCGGCAATGCTCACCGAAGCACCCCCAGCGGGTGAGAGGTTCCCGATGTCCCACATGGGCCGCAAAACACCGTGGCCAGCGATCGGTGTCCTGCGTCGTGCTTCTGCGGCCGGACGAAGTGTCAGATCCGCCCGGACCATCCCGTTTCGAATCTCAGAACACCGCCAGTGGCACCAAGCTGCGCTCCGCTCAAGAAGGAGTTGCTCAGCTGCCTCAGCCAGCTGCTCCCAGAACGACAAGGGCAGTGGATGCCCGTCCCCGAGCTCCTCCAGCAGGCTCAGGGCGATCTGCCATTCGTCATGGGCGAGGTAGTCCCAGACGTCTCGCACTGTGACGTCGTTTTCGGTAGCGATCTCTTCCGGGACCAGAAGGGAAGCCGATTCGAGCAGCTCGGTGACATCCATGGGGTGATTGTCGACGACGTTGTCAGGCTGCGTCACCCAGGGCCTCACGGGCCCCCCGTCGCGCGTTCAAGATCGTGGACGGCCTGGATGACTTGGCCTCCGAAGGCGGTGGGTGTGGTCGTGCGCCGACGCTTCCCTGTCCTGTGAACCAGCTCGCCTGAGAGGGCGATGGCCGTCGTGTCATCTTCACCGGAGTCGGTGACTCGACATGCGCTCGCGAGCACCGGCCTTGACTGATCTTTCGATGCCGTGTTTTCGGCCGAAGACGACGAACACGGCAAGCCCCACCCGGGCGCCTATCTCCGCGCAGCCGCCGCCCTCGGCGCGTCACCCGACGAATGCATCGTGATCGAGGACTCGCTCAACGGCGTCCTCGCTGGCGTGTCAGCCCAGATGACGGTCGTCGCCGTTCCCGAGACCGCTGATCGCTGCGATCCGCACTTTGCGATTGCCAGTCAGGTATTGGAGTCCCTCAAGGATCTCGATACCTCTGTACTCGGCGCGTATGTGTCCAGGGGGAGCCAGGACGCCACGTGGGCATCGCGTACGACCTTGACAGGTACCGCGAGAACCGGATCCCAAAAATGAGATCAAACCCTACGTAAGGGGCAAACGCCACCGCTCAGCGTGCGACGCAATGAGAATCCGACAGCACGAACGATAAGCGGTAAGAATCCGACAGGCTCAGTGCGGCAGGAACCATGAATCCCAGTCCCCTGTCCTATTGGCCACGCGGTGGACATCACCGGTGGGAAAAGGACACGGGATCTGGGATCCCACATCAAGCCCGGATCAGGTCTGGGCCATGTCCACGAAGCGCGAGTAGTGACCCTGGAAGGCCACAGTGATCGTCGCGGTCGGGCCGTTTCGGTGCTTGCCGACGATGATGTCCGCCTCGCCCGCGCGTGGGGACTCCTTCTCGTAGGCGTCCTCACGGTGCAGCAGGATGACCATATCGGCGTCCTGCTCGATCGAGCCGGATTCGCGCAGGTCGGAGACCATCGGCTTCTTGTCCGTACGCTGCTCCGGGCCACGGTTCAGCTGCGAGAGCGCGATCACCGGGACCTCGAGCTCCTTGGCGAGGAGCTTGAGGTTTCGCGACATGTCCGAGACTTCCTGCTGCCGGGATTCGGCGCGCTTGGAGCCTCCGGACTGCATCAGCTGCAGATAGTCGATGATCACGAGCCGGATGTCGTTGCGCTGTTTGAGCCGACGGCACTTCGCGCGGATCTCCATCATCGACAGGTTCGGCGAGTCGTCGATGTAGAGCGGTGCCGCGGAGACCTCGGGCATCCGGCGCGCGAGCCGCGTCCAGTCCTCGTCGGTCATCGTGCCGGAGCGCATATGGTGCAGCGCCACCCGCGCCTCGGCGGACAGCAGACGCATCGCGATCTCGTTGCGGCCCATTTCCAGCGAGAAGATGACGCTGGGCAGGTTGTTCTTGATCGAGGCGGCACGCGCGAAGTCCAGGGCGAGCGTGGACTTACCCATGGCGGGACGGGCCGCGATGACGATCATCTGGCCCGGGTGCAGACCGTTGGTGAGGGAATCGAAATCGGAGAAGCCGGTCGGCACACCGGTCATCTCGCCGCTGCGGGAGCCGATCGCCTCGATCTCGTCGAGCGCGCCCTCCATGATGTCGCCGAGGGGAAGGTAGTCCTCGCTGGTGCGCTGTTCGGTGACCGCGTAGATCTCGGCCTGCGCGCCGTTGACGATCTCGTCGACATCGCCGTCGGCCGCGTATCCCATCTGGGTGATCCTGGTGCCGGCCTCGACCAGGCGGCGCAGCACCGCGCGCTCGTGGACGATCTCCGCGTAGTACTCGGCATTGGCCGCGGTCGGCACGGTCTGTACGAGCGTGTGCAGATACGGGGCACCGCCGACCTTGGTGATCTCGCCGCGCTTGACCAGTTCGGCGGCGACCGTGATCGGGT
Organism: Streptomyces lothianensis; assembly: GCF_047779955.1. Classification (NCBI taxonomy): domain Bacteria; kingdom Bacillati; phylum Actinomycetota; class Actinomycetes; order Kitasatosporales; family Streptomycetaceae; genus Streptomyces; species Streptomyces lothianensis. The sequence continues at coordinate 43,538 of NZ_JBLMKT010000015.1, forward strand.
CGGCCGGCTCGCCCTTGGCATACAGGTCGAGGATGGCCGAGAAGATCGTCTCGTGGGCGGGCCGGTAGAAGTCGTGGCCCTTGATGACCTCGACGACATCGGCGATCGCATCCTTGGACAGGAGCATGCCACCGAGCACGGACTGTTCGGCGTCGACGTCCTGCGGAGGCACTCGCTCGAAGGCCGAACCGCCTTCCCAGGACCCACCGTCGCGGCCCCGCTCGTGCTGCTCCTCGCGGCCCTGGCCACGGCCCGCGCGCTGCCGGGAGACGGGCAGACGATCCCCCGGACCGCTGTCGGCCCAGGGGTCGTCCAAAGGCTCGGAGATACTCACCGGGCCACCTCCTCCCGTCCGCCGAGCGGACCTCGCCATGCCCTCATTCCTACGGCACGACACTGACAAATCGATGGCCCGACTCCGCTTCCGGCGGGACGGTGCGCCGGACCACGTTAGGGCTCCGGGCACCGTCAGCCAATCTGGTTATCCACAGGCTCTGTGGATAGTGGCCCCCAGGCTGTGGAGAACTCGGCCAATCCTGTGCACGGCCCGGTGGACAGCGCTGTGAACAAGCCCTCAGGCTCCACCACAAACACCATCTGACCTGCAGGTTCCTTATCCACCCGCTGTGCATGGGAAAAACTTCCCCGGTCGGCCCAAGATCAGCGCAAACGGCGCACCACCGTCCACCGTCCGCACGGTCGAGTAATAGTCACTGATCGCTTGCGTCTCTTACCTGTGGAAGATTAGATTGATGCCCATGACACAGGCTCCCCCGACACCCAAGGCGGTCCGCCGGGCGCACGACCGCGAGATCATCGCGCTCGCCGTCCCGGCCTTCGGCGCACTCGTCGCCGAGCCGCTCTTCGTGATGGCCGACAGCGCCATCGTCGGGCATCTCGGCACCGCCCAGCTCGCCGGTCTGGCCGTCGCCTCGAGCCTGCTACTCACCGCCGTGAGCGTGTTTGTCTTCCTCGCCTACGCCACCACGGCGGCCGTCGCCCGCAGGGTCGGCGCGGGCGACCTCCCGGCTGCTATCCGCCAGGGCATGGACGGCATCTGGCTCGCGATACTGCTGGGCGCGGCCACCCTCGCCGTCATCCTGCCCACCGCCCCCACGATCGTCGACCTCATCGGCGCCTCCGGGACCGCGACGCCCCATGCCGTCGCTTATCTGCGCATCTCCGCGCTCGGTATCCCCGCGATGCTCGTCGTCCTCGCCGCGACCGGCGTTCTCCGCGGGCTCCAGGACACCAGAACCCCGCTGTACGTGGCCATCGGCGGCTTCACGGCCAACGCGGCCCTCAACGCGGGCCTGGTCTACGGCGCCGGCCTCGGCATCGCCGGTTCCGCCTGGGGCACCGTCCTCGCCCAGTGGGCGATGGCCGCCGTCTATCTCCTGGTCGTGGTGCGCGGGGCCCGGCGGCACCATGCCTCGCTGCGGCCCGATGCCGCCGGGATCCGCGCCTGCGCCCAGGCGGGTGCCCCGCTCCTGGTCCGTACGCTCTCGCTGCGCGCGATCCTGATGATCGCCACGGCGGTGGCCGCGCGGCTCGGGGACGCCGAAATCGCCGCGCACCAGATCGTGCTCTCCCTGTGGAGCCTGCTGGCCTTCGCCCTCGACGCCATCGCCATCGCCGGCCAGGCCATCATCGGCCGGTATCTGGGGGCGGGCGACGAGGAGGGCGCGCGCGGGGCCTGCCGTCGGATGGTGCAGTGGGGGATCGCCTCGGGTGTGGTGCTCGGGGTCCTGGTGGTGGCGGCCAGCCCGCTGATCCTCCCCCTGTTCACCGGCGACACCGCCGTGCATGACGTCGCGCTGCCCGCGCTGGTCGTGGTCGCCGTCTCCCAGCCGGTCTCCGGGATCGTCTTCATCCTGGACGGGGTCCTGATGGGCGCGGGCGACGGTCCGTATCTGGCCTGGGCCATGCTCGCCACGCTGGCCGCCTTCGCCCCGGTCGCCCTGCTCGTGCCCGTCCTCGACGGCGGCCTGACGGCGCTGTGGCTGGCCATGACGCTGATGATGACCGTCCGCATGCTCACCCTGTGGCTCCGTACCCGCTCGGGCCGCTGGATCGTCACGGGCGCGACACGCTGAATCCGGCCGCCACGCGGAGTCCGGCCCCGCACGCCGCGTCCTGCGCTCCACGCCGGTCCGCTGTCGCCACCCAGCCGGTCATGTTTCACGTGAAACACCCGCTCCAAAGGACCGGGCCGGCACAAACACAAAGGGGCCGTACCCGAGACGGGTACGGCCCCTTTGACGCTGAAAGCCAGCGCTGCGCTTACGCGGCGACGACCTCGATGCTCACCTTGGCGGCGACCTCGGGGTGCAGACGCACGGACGCCTCGTGGGCGCCGAGCACCTTGATCGGCGCGCCCAGCTCGACACGACGCTTGTCGACCTTCGGGCCACCGGCAGCCTCGATCGCCGTGGCGATGTCGGCCGCGGTCACGGCGCCGAAGAGACGACCGGCGTCGCCGGAGCGGGTGGCAAGGCGAACCTTGACGGCCTCGAGCTGGCCCTTGATCTGGTTGGCCTGCTCGATGGTCTGGATCTCGTGGATCTTGCGAGCACGACGGATCTGCTCGACGTCCTTCTCGCCGCCCTTGGTCCAGCGGATAGCGAACTTCCGCGGGATCAGGTAGTTGCGAGCGTAGCCGTCCTTGACGTCGACGACGTCGCCGGCGGCGCCGAGGCCGGAGACCTCATGGGTGAGGATGATCTTCATGTTTCAGTCACCCTTCCCTTATCGCGCGGTGGACGTGTAGGGCAGCAGCGCCATCTCACGGCTGTTCTTGACGGCCGTGGCGACGTCACGCTGGTGCTGCGTGCAGTTGCCGGTCACGCGGCGGGCACGGATCTTGCCGCGGTCGGAAATGAACTTCCGCAGCATGTTCGTGTCCTTGTAGTCCACGTACTGGACCTTGTCCTTGCAGAAAGCGCAGACCTTCTTCTTAGGCTTGCGCACAGGCGGCTTCGCCATGGTGTTTCTCCTGTGTGATCAAGAAGTGTGGGGTAAGCCCCACCCCGGGCCGCGAGGCCTAGAAGGGGGGCTCGTCCGAGTAGCCGCCGCTGTTGCCGCCGGAGCCTCCGCCCCAGCCGCCACCGCCGCCGCCCTGCTGGCCACCGCCGGCCGGCGCGCTGGTCGCCCAGGGGTCGTCGGAGGGAGCTCCGCCGCCCTGCTGCTGACCACCGCCGGGGCCACCGCCCCAGCCGCCGCCCTGCTGGCCGCCGCCACCGCCGCCGTAACCGCCACCGCCCTGACGGGCGCCGCCGCTGGTCTTGGTGACCTTGGCGGTGGCATTGCGGAGGCTGGCGCCGACCTCGTCGACGTCGAGCTCGTAGACCGTGCGCTTGATGCCCTCGCGGTCCTCGTAGGACCGCTGCTTCAGCCGGCCCTGCACGATGACGCGCATGCCTCGCTGGAGCGACTCCGCGACGTTCTCCGCCGCCTGACGCCAGACCGAGCAGGTCAGGAACAGGCTGTCGCCGTCCTTCCACTCGTTCGTCTGGCGGTCGAAGGTGCGGGGAGTGGACGCGACACGGAACTTCGCGACCGCCGCACCGGAGGGGGTGAAGCGCAGCTCGGGGTCATCGACGAGATTGCCGATGACCGTGATGACGGTCTCGCCTGCCATGGGGGATACCTCTCGGCGGGTTGCTGCTGGCTGCTTGCTGCTACTCAGATCCCGATACCGCTGAACCGGGGGTTCAGTGGGTCTCGGGGCGGAGGACCTTGGTCCGGAGGACCGACTCGTTCAGGTTCATCTGGCGGTCGAGCTCCTTGACGACCGCAGGCTCGGCCTGCAGGTCGATGACCGAGTAGATGCCCTCGGGCTTCTTCTTGATCTCGTACGCGAGACGACGACGGCCCCAGGTGTCGACCTTCTCCACCTTGCCGTTGGCCTCACGGACAACGGAGAGGAAGTTCTCGATCAGCGGCGAAACGGCACGCTCTTCGAGATCGGGGTCGAGGATGACCATCACTTCGTAGTGACGCATGTGTAACCCACCTCCTTTGGACTCAGCGGCCACGGTCGTTCCGTGGCAGGAGGGTTGCGATGCGTTCGCAACGGTATCGGTCGCCACTGACAATCGGGTCCCGCCTGGGCGGGAGGCCGGCCGTGGAGGCCCAGTCGAACTGGGCAGACGCCGCTGCAGACGTTACAGAGTACCTGCCTGATGGCTTCCGGTTGAAATCCGGTGCCAAGGAGCCGCAATCTGTACACATCGGGTGTCCCCAGCGCTACGATGCGCGCCGCTCATGCCAGGAGGTGCCTCCCATGGCACAGGCAATGCGACCCAAGACCGCGACCTCGCTCTTCGCGACGGACGGCAAGCCCCATCCGCTCCAGGACACGCTGCTTGCGGTGACCCTGGTGCTCGGCATCACGGCTTTCGTCTCGGCGATGTTCCACAACCTCCACCTGCTCAGCTCCTGGGCGGGTCTCATCGGGATCCTGACGGGCGGCTACGGGCAGTTCATCTCGGAGACGACCCGCGAGCGGACGGCGCTGATCATCGGGCTCGGTGCCTCGGCGGTCGGCTTCTTCCTGGGCATGGCCCACGGAGGCCTCTTCGGCGGCGTGATCGGCGGCTGAGCCCACTCTCGGCTGAGCCGCCCCGCGGCTGCTCCCGGCCTGCTGTACGCCCCTGCCCCGGGTTCGGCCCTGCGGTGTGCGCACCGGAGGGCCGAGCTTCCATGCGCCCATTCGGGGCGCGGGGGCGGCGCAGTAGGCTTCGGCGCGAGAGCCGGAACCCCTCGACCGGGGGGACACACCAGCCGAGGAGCGCCACGCATGAGCCTGACCCTGAGGACCATCAGCCGAGAGCAGCATCTGGCATATATTCAGAGCCTGCCTTCGGCGAGCCACTGCCAGGTCCCGGCGTGGGCTGATGTGAAGAGCGAGTGGCGCGCGGAGAACCTCGGCTGGTTCGACGACCGCACCGGCGAACTCGTCGGCGCGGGTCTTGTTCTGTATCGCCAGCTCCCCAAGGTCAAGCGTTACCTCGCGTACCTCCCCGAGGGCCCGGTGATCAACTGGTACGCCCCGAATCTGGACGAGTGGCTCAAGCCCATGCTCGCCCATCTCAAGCAGCAGGGCGCCTTCTCCGTGAAGATGGGCCCGCCGGTCGTGATCCGGAAGTGGGACGCTCCCGCGATCAAGGCCGGTATCCAGAACCCTGACGTCAAGCGCCTGCGCGATGTCGAGGCCACCCACATCGAGCCGCGCGCCTTCGAGGTCTCCGACAAGCTCCGCCGGATGGGCTGGCAGCAGGGCGAGGACGGCGGCGCCGGCTTCGGTGATGTGCAGCCCCGGTACGTCTTCCAGGTGCCGCTCGCCGGCCGCTCGCTCGACGAGGTCCAGAAGGGCTTCAACCAGCTGTGGCGCCGGAACATCAAGAAGGCCGACAAGGCAGGCGTCGAGGTCGTCCAGGGCGGTTACGAGGATCTCGCCGAGTGGCAGCGCCTGTACGAGATCACGGCGGTTCGCGACAAGTTCCGTCCTCGTCCGCTCAGTTACTTCCAGCAGCAGTGGCGGGCCCTCAACTCCGAGGACCCCAACCGGATGCGGCTGTACTTCGCCCGGCACAACGGGGTGAACCTGGCTGCCGCGACGATGCTCGTGGTCGGCGGGCACGTCTGGTACTCCTATGGCGCCTCCGACAACATCGGCCGCGAGGTCCGGCCCTCGAACGCGATGCAGTGGCGGATGCTCCGCGATGCCTACGCGCTCGGCGCCAGCGTCTACGACCTGCGCGGCATCTCCGACTCGCTCGACGAGACCGATCATCTCTTCGGCCTGATCCAGTTCAAGGTCGGCACGGGCGGTGAGGCCGTCGAGTACATCGGCGAGTGGGACTTCCCGCTGAACAAGCTCCTGCACAAGGCTCTCGACATGTACATGTCGCGCCGCTGATTTCCCGTATCGCATCGGCATCAGAACGTCCGAGCGAGCACAATTAGCTTTCATATCTCTGATATCCGCAGACACGAGAAAGGTTCCGGGTCCGGCCATGGCGCTCACGCTCTACGTCGACACCGCCCGCTGGCGTGCACACCACAAGCAGGTGCTCGAAGAGTTCCCGGGCCTCATCCCCGTCTGCAAGGGCAACGGGTACGGCTTCGGCCATGAGCGGCTCGTCGAGGAGGCCACCCGCATCGGCGCGGACATGCTCGCCGTCGGCACCACATACGAGGCCGCCCGGATCAAGGACTGGTTCGGCGGCGACCTGCTCGTCCTCACCCCGTTCCGCCGCGGTGAGGAGCCGGTGCCGCTGCCGGACCGCGTCATCCGATCCGTCTCCTCGGTCGAGGGGGTGTACGGCCTGGTGGGCGCGCGTGTGGTCATCGAGGTGATGAGCTCGATGAAGCGGCACGGCGTCAGCGAGCAGGACCTCGGCCAGCTGCACGCGGCGATCGAGGACGTCCGCCTGGAAGGCTTCGGCATCCACCTGCCGCTCGACCGCACCGACGGCTCCGATGCCGTCGAGGAGGTCATCGGCTGGATGGACCGACTGCGCGCCGCACGCCTCCCGCTGCACACGATGTTCGTGAGCCACCTGTCCGCGCAGGAACTGGCCCGGCTGCAGCAGCAGTTCCCGCAGACCCGCTTCCGCGCCCGGATCGGCACCCGGCTGTGGCTCGGCGACCACGAGGCCACGGAGTACCGCGGCTCGGTCCTGGACGTCACGCCCGTGGTCAAGGGCGACCGCTTCGGTTACCGCCAGCAGAAGGCGGCCTCCGACGGCTGGCTGGTGGTCGTCGCCGGCGGTACGTCGCACGGTGTGGGCCTCGAAGCACCCAAGGCGATGCACGGGATGATGCCGCGCGCCAAGGGCGTGGCCCGTGCGGGCCTGGCGACCGTCAACCGGAACCTCTCGCCCTTCGTCTGGGCGGGCAAGCAGCGCTGGTTCGCCGAGCCGCCGCATATGCAGGTCTCGATCCTCTTCGTCCCGGGCGATTCCACGGAACCCAAGGTCGGCGAGGAGCTGGTGGCCCATCTGCGGCACACCACCACGCAGTACGACCGGCTCGTCGACCGCTGAGCTCTCGGTCCCGTACAGCGAAGGGGCGGCCCACAACTCAGGTTGTGGGCCGCCCCTTCGCCGTCTCCACCCTTCTCTCAGGGTGAGCTGGGTGTGCTGTCCTCCACGGGTCCGGCCGACACCTTCTTCTCGTGCTCCACGCCCCACTGCACATACGTCCCGTCCTCGGCCTGCGCCGCATGCCGCGGCGGGTGCGCGGCACGGCCGAGGGCGTAGGCATCGGGGGCACGGTCCAGGACCCCGCCGGAAGGGTCGTCCGAGCCGTCCTGCCGTACGGGATCGCGCTCGGGCAGCAGGATGTCGCGGACGACGACGGCGCACAGGTACATCGTGCCCAGCAGATGGACCAGGATGGCCAGCTGATAGCCATCCTGCGGCAGGCCCTGGTGCTTGTCGCCGCTGGTCGTGTACGCGAGGTACATCCAGATCCCGAGGAAGTACATGACCTCGCAGGCCTGCCAGACCAGGAAGTCGCGCCAGCGCGGCCGGGCCAGCGCGGCCAGCGGGATCAGCCACAACACGTACTGCGGCGAGTAGACCTTGTTGGTGAGGATGAACGCCGCGACCACGAGGAAGGCCAGCTGCGCGAAGCGCGGCCTGCGCGGCGCCGCCAGGGTGAGTGCGGCGATCAGACCGCAGCAGACCAGCATGAGGAGCACGGCCAGCGTGTTCACGGTTTCGGTGCTCAGCGGCGTGGTCATCCGCTGCTGCAGGATCAGCCAGAACGAGCCGAAGTCCGTACCGCGCTCCTGGCTGAACCTGTAGAACTTCGACCAGCCGTCGAAGGCTCCGATCATCACCGGCAGATTCACCGCCAGCCAGGCGCCCACGGCACCCGTCAGGGCCAGAGAGAACTCCCGCCAGCGCCCAGCCCGCCAGCACAGCAGCAACAGCGGCCCGAGCAGGAGCGCCGGATAGAGCTTCGCGGCGGTCGCAAGACCCAGCAGCACGCCGAAGGCCAGCGGGCGCGAGCGCGACCACATCAGCATCGCGGCAGCGGTCAGCGCGATCGCCAGGAGGTCCCAGTTGATCGTCGCGGTGAGCGCACCCGCGGGGGCGAGCGCCACGAGCAGCCCGTCCCAGGGCCTGCGACGGTGGGTGCGGGCGACACAGACGGCGATGACGACGGCGCAGACCATCAGCATCCCGGCGTTGACCAGCCAGTAGACCTGCTCGCGGTACTGGAGGGTGTCGGAGGCATCGGTGGGGACACCGGTGATCCAGGAGGCGACCTCCATGAACACCCCGGTCAGCACCGGGTACTCCAGGTAATCCATGCCACCCGAGATCTCACTCGGGATCGCATCGAAGTACGGCACGAGGTCCGCCGCGAATCCGCGCCCCTGGAACAGGTGCGGGATGTCCGAGTAGCAGGCATGCGTGTACTGCGAGCCCGCCCCGAAGAACCAGCCGCCGTTGTAGCAGGGCAGCTTCTGCACCATGCCGAGTGCGAACATCCCGATGGCGACCAGGGCGATGATGCGCACCGGCGTCCACCAGTGGGTCCCGAGCAGGGCTCTGCGGCCGAGCGGACCGCCGATCAGCTCGCTCCCGGCGGCGGCGACCTCATCCTGCCGCGTCGGCGCCACCGGCTCCTCGCTGGGTTCCTGGCGCGTGCTCGTGCGCGGGTATGTCATGGAGCTCATCCTGCCGTACGAGGCGGTGGAAACCGTGGGGGCCGCCACACCCTGAGGTGTGGCGGCCCGATGTTTCACGTGAAACGGGCGACCTCGGTGTGTTTCACGTGAAACACACCGCGCGGTCGGCCGATGGTTCTCAGAACCAGCCGCCGTTGTTTCCGTTGCCGTTGCCGTTTCCGCCGGTATTCGACTCCGTCTCCGTGGGCGCCGGTGAGGATTCGCCTCCGGTCGTCCCGCCGATATCCGTACCGCTGCTGTCGCCGCCGCCGTCACCGCCGCCGTTGTTGCCGCCGTCGTCCCAGCAGGCCGGATCCCACTGCGAGCAGGACTTGGACGGCTTCGCCGGGCGCGAAGGCGTGACCTCCGGCTGCGAGGGGGTGGGCTCGGGTTCCTCCTCGCTCGGCGACGGCGAGGGCGTCGGCGAGGGGCTGGGCTTGCCGACAATCTTGCCGACGTCGGTGGCTTCCGGGAAGTCGCTGTGCTCCTCGCCCTTGGTGGCCACGCGCATGTAGTCCTCCCAGACCTGCGCGGGCACCTCACCACCGTGGATCGAATCGCTCTTGTTGCCGGTGATAGGCATGAGCTCGTGCGTCTCCGGGTTGGAGCGGAACACGCCGATCGCCGTGGAGAGCTCGGGCGTGTATCCGACGTACCAGGCCGAGATGTTGTCATCGGTGGTACCGGTCTTGCCGGCGGACGGGAAGCCCACGTCGTTGACGCGCTTGGCCGTGCCATTCTCGACGACGTTCTCCAGGACGTCGGTCACCGCATCGGCGATCTCCGGGTCGAGCGCCTCCTTGGCCGTGGGCTTCTCGAAGCCGCCCAGCTCCGCGCCGTTCTTCATGACCTTGGTGACGGAGTAGGGCTCGTAGCGCTTCCCTGAGGCCGCGAAGGTGGCGTACACGCTCGACAGGGAGAGAGCGTCCGGAGTGGAGGTTCCGAGCGAGAACGACACGTTGTTCATATTGCCGGTGTCGAAGCTGCTCTCGGGGACACCGAGGGCCAAGGCCGTCTTGCGGGTGTTGTCGAGACCGACGTCGACACCGAGTTGCGCGAAGGGGACGTTGATGGACAGCTGCATCGCGTACTTCAGCGTGACCATCCCGTACTTCACGTTATCGGCCTCGTTCTGCTGCCGGAACGGCCCGCCCTTGCCGTTGGGCATCGGGTCGCCGTTCTGGTCAAAGATGATGCTGTTGTCATCACCGTTGTAGAGGCTCTTCGGGGAGATGCCCTCGCCGTTGCTCTTGTACGTCCCGTACTCCATGGCGGAGGCCAGCACGATCGGCTTCCAGGTCGAACCGACCGGCACCCGCGTGCCCTTGGCGTTGTTGACGTAGTAGCCCTTGTTGTAGCCGGCCCCGCCGTACACCGCCTTGATCTTGCCGCTCTGCGGTTCGATGGAGGCGCCGCCGAACTGGACCTTGTCGTCGAAGCGCTTGCCCTGCTCCTTGCGGGTCTTGGCGACCGCCTTCTCCATGGCCTGGACCTTCTTCTTGCTGAAGGTCGTGTAGATCTTGTAGCCGCCCTTGTCGAGCTCATCGGGCGACATGCCCAGCTTGTCGGCGGCTTCCTTCTTCGCTATGTCGACGAGGTAGCCGACCTGTCCGTCGAAGGTCGACTTCCGCTTCACCAGCTTCGGGAACTCCCCGACCTCGTCCCGCTCCTTCTGGCTCAGATTGCCGGTCTCGACCATCCGGTCGAGAGTCCAGTTCCAGCGCTCCACGGCGCGCTTCCGGTTGGCCTGCGGCGTGGTGCCGACTCCGCCGTCGGGGTTGTACAGGTTCGGCCCCTTGAGGACCGCCGACAGGAAGGCGCTCTCGCCGAGGGTCAGGTCGAGGGAGTCCTTGCCGAAGTAGGCCTGCGATGCGGCCTGGATACCGCAGGCGTTGCGTCCGTAGCAGGCCGCGTTGAGGTAGCCAGCCAGGATCTCGTTCTTCGACATCTTGGTGTCGACCTTGAGCGAGATGAAGAGTTCCTTGACCTTCCGCGAGATGGTCTGGCTCTGGTCGAGGTAGGTGTTCTTCACGAACTGCTGGGTGATGGTCGAGCCACCCTGCGTCTCGCCGCCCGTGGCCATGTTGAACACGGCGCGGGTGATGCCCATCGGATCGATGCCGCTGTCCTCGTAGAACGTGTCGTTCTCGGCGGAGATCACGGCGTTCCGCATGTGCTTGGGGATCTTCTCGATGCCGACGATCTGACGGTTGGTCGTGCCACCGGTCGACGCCATCTGCGTCTTGCCGTCGTCCCAGTAGAAGACGTTGCTCTCGTTGTCCTTGACCTTGTCGACCTCGGGGATGTCCACCCATGCGTACGCGATGCCGGCGGCCGCGAAGATGAGCCCGAAGAAGCCGATGAAGCAGCCTGTCACCTGCTTCCACGAGGGCACGAAGCGCCGCAGCCCGTGCTTGCCCGCACGCGGGTAGTCCAGCCACCGCTTCTTGACCGGCTCCTGACGTCCGCGACCGCGACCACGGCCCTCGGGTACCCGGCGCCGTCCGCCGCCCGCACCCGCCGAGCGCTGCGCGGCACGGCGCACCTCGGCGCGACCGCCCCTCGGACGGCCCTGAGCACCGGAGGTGTCCGGCATACCCGGCGAGGCGGAATGCCCGCGGGAGGAAGAACCTGACCGTGGCGCTGCGCGGCGGCCGGATGAACCGGTGGTGCCGCGCCGTGCCGCTGCACGTCCACCACCGTGTGACTGCGGAGGTTTGCGACGGTGCTCGCTCATCGAACGACTACTCCTCGGGCAGGCGTGGCGTCCCACGCCTGAAGGCGGCAGGTGAGTTCCAGTCCCCCCGAAGTACGGATGGGCCCCTCCCCGGGCTGCTCCGCACAGCATCCGGTGCCACGACGCCCTCCGGCGTCACCGGACCCCCCGGGGTCTCGTGGCTCTCGGTGAGATGCATGGCGCACAGACTACGCACCGTCAAAACCTGCCAGGACCTGAAGTTCACCCCAAAACAGGCAAGTTACCTACGGCGAATCGGTGATGTGACGCCGTTCACCCACCCCCCTCTTGTCGCATCCGAGGGGTCGTTCTATCGTGCTGATGTATCGAGTCGATACATCAGCACGGCATAGACAGTCCGTCGGGACCCGGAATGTGCGGAGGTGGCGAGGTGTGAGCAGACGCTCCGGCATCCTCGAGTTCGCCATCCTCGGGCTGCTCAGGGAATCCCCGATGCACGGCTATGAGCTGCGTAAACGACTCAATACCTCGCTGGGGGTGTTCCGGGCTTTCAGCTACGGGACGCTGTACCCCTGCCTCAAGACGCTGGTCGCGAACGGCTGGTTGATCGAGGAACCGGGCAGCACTCCGGAGGACGCCCTCGCGGCGTCCCTCACCGGCCGCCGAGCCAAGATCGTCTACAGGCTCACGGCGGACGGCAAGGAACGCTTCGAGGAACTGCTCTCGCAGACCGGCCCGGATGCGTACGAAGACGAGACCTTCGCCGCCCGCTTCGCCTTCTTCGGACAGACGGAACGGGATGTACGCATGCGCGTCCTGGAAGGGCGCCGCAGCCGGCTCGAGGAGCGTCTGGAAAAGATGCGCGCCTCGTTCGCCCGCACCCGCGAGCGTCTCGACGACTACACACTCGAGCTGCAGCGGCACGGCATGGAGTCCGTGGAGCGCGAAGTGCGCTGGCTGAACGAGCTCATCGAGAGCGAGCGAGCGGGGCGGGACCGCAGGTCCGCGCCCGGGAGCAGCGCTCAGCAGGACACATCAGGAGAGACGGGCGGCCTGCCCCGGCACGGGGGCAGTACCCGGCCGGATCCGTCCGACGACACCACCAAGTGAGACCCGCAAGTGGGTCTCACCTCGTACACACAGGGAGCAACCGGAATGGGTTCGGTTCGCGTAGCCATCGTCGGCGTGGGCAACTGCGCCGCCTCGCTGGTGCAGGGCGTCGAGTACTACAAGGACGCCGACAAGGACACCAAAGTCCCGGGTCTGATGCACGTGCAGTTCGGCGACTACCACGTCGGTGACGTGGAGTTCGTCGCCGCGTTCGACGTGGACGCCAAGAAGGTCGGCCTCGACCTGGCGGACGCCATCGGCGCGAGCGAGAACAACACGATCAAGATCTGCGATGTGCCGTCCACCGGTGTCCAGGTGCAGCGCGGCCACACGCACGACGGTCTCGGCAAGTACTACCGCCAGACCATCGAGGAGTCCGCCGAGGCCCCGGTCGACGTGGTCCAGGTGCTCAAGGACCGCAAGGTCGACGTCCTGGTCTGCTACCTGCCCGTCGGCTCCGAGGACGCTGCGAAGTTCTACGCGCAGTGCGCCATCGACGCGAAGGTCGCCTTCGTCAACGCTCTGCCGGTCTTCATCGCCGGAACGAAGGAGTGGGCTGACAAGTTCACCGAGGCCGGTGTGCCGATCGTCGGTGACGACATCAAGTCCCAGGTGGGCGCCACCATCACGCACCGTGTGATGGCGAAGCTCTTCGAGGACCGCGGTGTCCGTCTCGAGCGCACCATGCAGCTCAACGTCGGCGGCAACATGGACTTCAAGAACATGCTCGAGCGCGAGCGCCTCGAGTCGAAGAAGATCTCGAAGACGCAGGCCGTCACCTCGCAGATCCCCGACCGCGAGCTCGGCGACAAGAACGTGCACATCGGCCCGTCCGACTACGTCGCATGGCTCGACGACCGCAAGTGGGCGTACGTCCGCCTCGAGGGCCGCGCGTTCGGCGATGTTCCGCTGAACCTGGAGTACAAGCTCGAGGTCTGGGACTCCCCGAACTCCGCGGGTGTCATCATCGACGCCCTGCGCGCCGCGAAGATCGCCAAGGACCGGGGCGTCGGCGGCCCGATCCTGTCCGCCTCCTCGTACTTCATGAAGTCCCCGCCGGTGCAGTACTTCGACGACGAGGCCTACGACAACGTCGAGAAGTTCATCAAGGGCGACGTCGAGCGCTGAGCCCAGTACTTCGCGGGTGTTTCACGTGAAACATAGTGAAACCCACCCCTGAGGGCTGCCAGGGCCCCCGGACGCGCCACGAGCGCGGCCGGGGGCCTTCGCTTGCTCCGAGAACCCTTGTGTGAGGCTGTGCCCATGGCCGTCGCACGTGACCTGCGCATGCTGCTGCGCTTCCGGGACTTCCGCCGCCTGCTCGCCGTACGACTGCTCTCCCAGGGCGCCGATGGCGTCTACCAGGTCGCGCTCGCCACTTATGTGGTCTTCTCCCCTGAGAAGCAGGCATCGGCCGCGGCCATCGCCTCCGCGATGGCGGTGCTGCTGCTGCCGTACTCCTTCATCGGCCCGTTCGCCGGCGTCCTGCTCGACCGCTGGCCGCGCCGCCAGGTCTTCGTCTACGGCAATCTGCTGCGCGCCTGCCTGGCATCGGTCACGGCGGTACTGATCCTCGCAAGCGTCCCCGACTGGCTGTTCTACGCCTCGGCCCTCTGTGTCACGGCCGTCAACCGGTTCGTCCTGGCCGGACTCTCGGCCGCTCTGCCCCGCGTCGTCGACGGCGAGCGGCTCGTGGTCGCCAACTCCCTTTCCCCCACCGCCGGCACGCTCGCGGCCACCGCGGGCGGAGGACTCGCCTTCCTCGTGCGGCTGCTCGCCGCCGATTCCGATGCGGCCGTGGTACTGCTCGGTGCCCTCCTCTATCTCTGCTCCGCCCTGGTCGCCGTCGGCTTCGCCCGCGATCTCCTCGGCCCCGATCCCGACCGGGTGCAGCCACACCTCGGCGCGGCCTTCGCCTCCACCGCACGCGGGCTCGTGGCGGGCATACGGCATCTGCTCGATCCCGAGCGGCGCCCTGCGGCCCGAGCGCTGGCGGCGATGACCGCGATGCGCTTCTGCTACGGCGCGCTCACCGTCATGGTGCTCATGCTCTGCCGGTACGCATGGACGACGAGCGAGTCCGAAGGGCTGGCGCTGCTCGGCATCGCCGTCCTGGTCTCGGGAGCGGGCTTCTTCGTCGCCGCGGTGGTGACACCGTGGATGGTGGGGCGGCTGGGGACCACGGGGTGGATCGTGGCCTGCGCGGGGACCGCGACCGTGCTGGAACCGGCTCTCGGTCTGCCCTTCGCCCCGATGCCGATCATGATCGCCGCCTTCGTGCTCGGCCTCGTCACGCAGGGCGCGAAGATCGCGACGGACACGACGGTCCAGGCCGAGGTGGACGACGCCTACCGTGGCCGGATCTTCTCCGTTTACGACGTGCTGTTCAACGTCGCCTTCGTGGGAGCGGCCGGGGTGGCCGCGTTGATACTGCCCGCCGACGGCAGGTCCGCCCACCTCGTGGTCACCGTGGCTCTCATCTATGGGGCGACTACTGCGGCTATGTCCCGGTCTGTCCGGCAGTAAGTGTCACATCAGTGCCACGAAGTCCCTCTGGGTTACAGAGTTCCCACAGATTCCGGATAGCTTTTCCGCAGTCAATTCCACGCCATCAGGCAATCGTTCGAGGGGGACTCCCACGTGACCACTCCGCCGCCCCAGGGCCAGAACCCGTTCGCCCAGGACCAGCAGGGCCAGGCCGGCCAGCCTGGATTCCCCCCGCCCGGCGCGCCTGCCACTCCGCCCTCCCGCTCCAACGGGGTCAAGAAGAAGCTGCTGAGCATTGTCGGCATCGTCGTGGTGGCCGCCGCGATCGGCGTGGGCAAGTGGTACCTGGGACAGACGGACGCCGAGACCACTGCGGTGGGCGACTGCATGAAGAACGAAGGCACACAGATACGCCCGGACCTCAAGACCGTCGACTGCTCCTCGAGCGACGCGGAGTTCGAGGTGGTCGAGAAGTTCGACAACACCAGCGACGACAGCAAGTGCGAGGCGGTCGAGGAGGCGACGATCTCCTACTACCAGACGGGCGACAGCAGCCACGAGGTGGTTCTCTGCCTCAAGGTAGCGAAGTAACGCCCGTACCCGGGCCGACGCGAACGGGGTCATGTTTCACGTGAAACATGACCCCGTTCCTGTCGGCCCGGGCCTCAGCCCTGAGCCGCCCACCACTCCTTGAGCGCGGCAACCGCCGCATCCCGCTCCATCGGCCCGTTCTCCAGCCGCAGCTCCAGCAGGAACTTGTACGCCTGCCCGATGACCGGCCCCGGGCCGACGCCGAGGATCTCCTGGATCTCGTTGCCGTTCAGATCGGGCCGGATAGAGTCGAGCTCCTCCTGCTCCTGCAGCCGCGCGATCCGCTCCTCCAGGCCGTCGTACGCCCGCGAGAGCGCCGCTGCCTTCCGCTTGTTGCGCGTCGTGCAGTCCGAGCGGGTCAGCTTGTGCAGCCGCGTCAGCAGGGGCCCGGCATCACGTACATAGCGGCGTACGGCCGAGTCCGTCCACTCGCCGGTGCCATAGCCGTGGAAGCGCAGATGCAGCTCCACGAGCCGGGTGACGTCCTTCACCAGCTCGTTGGAGTACTTCAGGGCGGTCATCCGCTTCTTCGTCATCTTCGCGCCGACCACCTCGTGGTGGTGGAACGAGACCCGGCCGTCGCTCTCGAAGCGCCGGGTCCTGGGCTTGCCGATGTCGTGCAGGAGCGCCGCGAGCCGCAGCGTGAGGTCCGGCCCCTCCTCCTCGAGGTCGATCGCCTGCTCGAGAACTGTCAGCGAGTGCTCGTAGACATCCTTGTGCCGGTGGTGCTCATCGCTCTCCAGGCGCAGTGCCGGCAGCTCGGGCAGCATCCGGTCGGCGAGACCGGTCTCGACGAGCAGGCTGAGGCCCTTGCGGGGGTGCTTGGAGATCAGCAACTTGTTGAACTCGTCGCGCACCCGCTCGGCCGAGACGATGTCGATGCGCTCCGCCATCGACTTCATCGCGGCGATGACCTCGGGTGCCACCTCGAAGTCGAGCTGCGCGGCGAAGCGTGCCGCCCGCATCATCCGCAGCGGATCGTC
Source organism: Streptomyces lothianensis (assembly GCF_047779955.1). NCBI lineage: Bacteria > Bacillati > Actinomycetota > Actinomycetes > Kitasatosporales > Streptomycetaceae > Streptomyces > Streptomyces lothianensis. Next base: position 60,096 of record NZ_JBLMKT010000015.1, read on the forward strand.
CGAAAAGGACTCCTCGGGCGTGCTGGGGGTGCGCAGTACGCGCGCTGCGAGGTCGTCGAGGCCGCCGTGCGGGTCGATGAACTCCTTCGCGGGCAGCTCGACCGCCATCGCGTTGACGGTGAAGTCACGGCGTACGAGATCCTGCTCGATCGAGTCGCCGTAAGAGACCTCGGGCTTGCGCGAGGTCCGGTCGTAGGCCTCGGAGCGGTAGGTGGTGATCTCGATCAGGAAGTCCTGCTCGACATCGCCGGCCTTCCCCTTCTTCTGGCAGCCGACCGTGCCGAAGGCGATCCCGACCTCCCAGACGGCATCCGCCCAGGGACGGACGATCTTCAGCACGTCGTCGGGCCGGGCATCGGTGGTGAAGTCCAGATCATTTCCGAGCCTGCCGAGCAGAGCATCCCGTACCGAGCCGCCGACCAGGGCGAGCGTGAACCCGGCCTCCTGGAAACGGCGCGCGAGATCATCGGCGACCGGGGACACCCGCAGCAGTTCGCTCACCGCGCGGCGCTGCACCTGGCTCAGTGCATTGAGGTTGTGTTCATCAGCGTTCGGCACAACAGAAAAGGGTACGTGTCCGCGACGGCCGCAGCTTCCCCGTTTCCGGGGCGGCGTCGGGAAGATCTCGGCGCGGGAGTGGCAGGCTGCGTCGTTTCACGTGGAACATCGGCACTGCAGCGGTCCCCGGCACTGGACCACAGTCCGCATCGTTACCATGCGGGGACGCAGAAACACGACCGCTGACGACGACGAGGGACGGATGAGCGCGTGGCCGAGGCGGCAGACTTCCCGGGGATGATTCCCTCACCTGCCCGCCGGTGGCTGCGGCGCACCGCGGTCTCGCTGGCGGGGCTGCCCCTGCTGGCCGGAGTGCTTGCGCAGACCCCTGCCGGCGCGGCCACCCAGGCCCGCAGCGATCAGTCCACGACGGCGAAGGCGGAGCCCACCGGCTCGCGGACCGTATCCGTGTCGATCAACCACTTCACGCCCCAGGTCCCGACCGAGAGCGACACCCTCACGATCTGGGGCAAGGTCAGCAACAACAGCTCCCGGGCGGTCACGGACGCCTCGATGGCCCTGCGCGTGGGCCAGAAGATGACCACGCGCTCGCAGATCGACCGGGTCGCCAAGGCCGGTGCCCGGCTCACCGGCACCGAGGGGGTGCCGGCCGGCGGCGAGGACTACCAGCAGGACATCAAGACGATCGCCCCCAAGGGCAGCGTGGACTTCCAGCTCCGGATCCCCGTCAAGGAACTGGACCTCGATGGCGAGGGCGTCTATCAGCTCTCGGTCACGCTGACCGGCCGGTCCGAGACGCAGCAGTTCGAGCAGATCCTCGGTATCGAGCGCACCTTCCTGCCGTGGCATCCCGAGGCCCCGGACCAGCGGACCCGCACCACCTATATGTGGCCGCTGGTCTCCCGTACGCACCTGACGGCCCAGTCGGACGCGGATGCGAACCAGACGCCCGTCTTCAAGGACGAGGACCTGATCAAGGAGATCGCTCCGGGCGGCCGCCTGGAGCGGATGGTCGCGGAGGGCAGCACCCTCCCGGTGACCTGGGTGATCGACCCGGATCTCGTCTATACGGCAGCGCTGATGGCGGAGCCTTACAACGTGCAGGACGCCGAGGGCAAGATCGTCGCCGGCGACAAGGACAACCAGAAGATCGCCCGCAGCTGGCTGAACTCCCTCGTCAAGGCGGTGAAGGACGAGAGCGTTGTCGCGCTGCCCTTCGGTGATCCCGATCTGGCGTCGATGGCGCATGGCGGCGCGGCGGTCAAGGGCCAACAGGGCTCGCTCAGCCACCTCAAGAGCGCCACCGAGGCGGCCGCGTCGACGCTGAGCACCGTGCTGCACGTCAGCCCGAACACCGACTTCGCCTGGCCGGCCGAGGGCGCCCTCGATCCGACAATCGTCAAGGTGGGCACCTCGGCAGGCGCGAGCAACGTCATCGCGCGCAGCGACACCTTCGAGGAGTCGCGCCGTATGACCTACACGCCGAGCGCCGCCCGCCCGATCGGGGGCGGTACCACGGCCGTGGTCGCCGACTCCCGGCTGTCGAAGGCCTTCCAGGGCGATATGACCAGCGCGGAGAAGTCCACGCTCGCCACCCAGGAGTTCCTGGCACAGAGCCTGCTGATCAACCTCCAGGCCCCGGAGAAGCAGCGCAGCATCGTTGTCGCACCCCAGCGGATGCCCACCACCGCGCAGGTCGTGACGATGGCGGGTGCCATCCGGGCACAGCAGGGCGATGCCTGGTCGCAGGCCGAGAACCTGGTCGACGCCGCGAAGGCGCAGCCGGATCCCGATGCCGCCACCAAGGTGCCGTCGGCGGGCTCGTACCCGGCCTCGCTGCGCAAGCAGGAGATGCCGCAGTCGGGCTTCGAGGAGATCAGGGCCATCCAGGTACGGCTCGATGAGTTCAAGGTCATCCTGACGAACCCGGAACGGGTGGTGGTCCCCTTCGGTCGTGCGGTCGACCGTGCGATGTCGACCTCCTGGCGCGGCCGGCCGGATCAGGCCCACAGCTACCGCCAGAGCGTCAGGGAGTATCTGAAGCTCCTCACCGAGCAGGTCGTCCTGATCGAGAAGTCCGAGGCGAAGCTCTCCGGGCGCAGCGCAACGATCCCCGTCACGATTCAGAACAACCTCGCCCAGGGTGTCGACAATCTCCGGCTCCGCCTGACGTCGACCAAGCCGAACCGGCTGCAGATCGAGGGCGAGAAGTTCGCGGAGCACGAGGTCGAGGTCGCGGCGGGCCACGCCCAGTCACTGAAGTTCGACACCTCGGCCAATGCCAGCGGCCGGGTGCTGGTGGTCGCCCAGCTGCTGACCGAGGACGGCAGGAAGTACGGCGATCCGATCACGTTCAGCGTGAAGGTCACCGAGGTGCCGCCCACCGTTCTCGCGGTCATCGCCGGTGGTTTCCTGCTCCTGGTCCTTGCCGGGTTCCGGATGTACCAGCGCCGCAAGCGCATCGCCGCCCGCAGGGCCGAGGAGCAGAACGACGGCAACGAGAACGGCCCTGGAGGCGGGGACGGTCCGGCGGGCGGGGACGGTCCGGCGGGCGAGGACGGTCCGGATTCCGGCGGCCCGGAACCGAAGCGGCCGGACAGCCCTGGCCCGGAGCAGCCGGGCAGCCCCGATGAGCAACCGGCAGGCGCCCCGCAACCGGAACAGTCGAGCGACCCGGTACCCGAGCAGCCGAGTGACCCGACACCGGACACCGCCACGGAAAGCACGGACCCGTCGGGGACGGGTGAGAGAGTGGACCGTTGAACGATGATGTGGCCGGTGGGCCGTGGGACCGATGAGGTGGGGTAAGCATGAACGCGCCGTACGACGGTGACCGCGGCCAGGGCGCGGGCGGCGGCGATCCTGCCGGCGGGCGGCCCCCGCAGGAACAGCCCACGCCGGAGATCCCCCAGGCACAGCCCGCCGGGGACATGCAGTCGGCCCCGGATGTGTACATCCAGGACGCCTACGACCAGGACCCTTACCGCGCGCAGGACCTCTCCGCGCAGGACCCCGTCGCCGAGGCGCTCTACGACCGCGCCGCCCATCCGCCGCCGCCTCCGGGCACCCTTCCGGACCCGCAGCAGCTCTACGCCCAGCCGCCTCCCGCGCAGCACGCACCGGACCCACGCTACTGGGCCCAGCCCCCGGCGCCGGAGCCCGACGGCATCTCACGCCAGTTCCCGTACGGGGACGATGCGCGCACGACACAGTTCGTCGGCGTGGACGACCTGGTGACCCAGGCGGGCGAGGAGCGCTCGGCGCCGGATGCCTTCGCGCACCTGTACCGGGACCAGCAGGGGACCGCGGGGCTCTACCGCGATCCGCAGGCCTCCGGCGGCGACCAGCCGGGCGAGTACGACCAGGGCGGAACCGGCCAGGAGCAGTACCACCGCCGGCACGGCCCCGCACAGCACGGTCAGGAGCAGCAGGGCCAAGCACCGCACGGCCAGGCACCGCACAGCGAAGCGCAGCACGGTCAGAGCCAGCACGGCCGGAATCAGCCCGGTCAGCAGCCCACCGAACAGCAGCAGGGTCCCATCGCCCCGCAGGACGCCGTCCCCGGCCGTCCGCCCGGCGCCGATCCCGTGATCCCCGCCCCGGCCGCGCCCCCCTCCCCGCCGCCCGCCGCGCCGCCGGCAGCGCGCAAGGGCGGCCGCGCCTCCGGGCTCCTGAAGTCCAGTGCCGTGATGGCCGCGGGCACCATGGTCTCCCGCCTCACCGGCTTCGTGCGCTCGATCCTGATCGCCTCCGCGCTCGGCCTCGGCGTGCTCGCGGACACCTTCCAGGTCGCCTACCAGCTGCCCACGATGATCTACATCCTGACCATCGGCGGCGGTCTCAACTCGGTCTTCGTGCCGCAGCTCGTCCGGGCGATGAAGAACGACGAGGACGGCGGCCAGGCCTTCGCCAACCGGCTGTTGACCCTCGTGATGGTGGCGCTCGCCGGTCTCACCGTGGCGGGCATGTTCGCCGCTCCTCTGCTGATCCGCGCCCTGTCGGTCGAGGTGGCGAACGACCCGGCCGCGAACGAGGTCGCCGTCACCCTGCTCCGCTTCTTCCTGCCCACGATCTTCTTCATGGGCGTCCATGTGGTGATGGGCCAGATCCTCAACGCGCGCGGCCGTTTCGGCGCGATGATGTGGACCCCGGTCCTGAACAACGTGATCATCATCGCCACCCTCGGCATGTTCCTGTGGGTCTACGGGACGGCCGAGTTCAGCGACATGTCGGTCGACACCATCCCCCCGGAGGCCGTCCGCCTCCTCGGCGTGGGTGTGCTGCTCGGTCTGGTCGTCCAGGCGCTCGCGATGGTCCCGTACCTGCGCGAGGCCGGCTTCCGGCTGCGCCCCCGCTTCGACTGGAAGGGCCACGGACTCGGCAAGTCCGCCAAGCTCGCGAAGTGGACCCTCCTCTTCGTGCTCGCCAACCAGGCGGGCGCCATCGCCGTCACCCAGCTCTCGACGGCCGCGGGCAGCGACAAGGACGGCACGGGTTTCGCCGCCTATGCCAACGCCCAGCTGATCTGGGGGCTGCCGCAGGCGATCATCACGGTCTCCCTGATGGCGGCCCTGCTGCCGCGGATCTCCCGCTCGGCGCACGAGAACGACACGGGCGCGGTCCGCGACGACATCTCACAGGGCCTGCGCACGACGGCCGTCGCGATCGTTCCCATCTCGTTCGCCTTCGTCGCCCTGGGCGTGCCCATGTGCACCCTGATGTTCGGCTCGGCGGGCAGCGGCGCGGCGACATCCATGGGCTACATGCTGATGGCCTTCGGCCTCGGCCTGATCCCGTACTCCGTGCAGTACGTCGTCCTGCGTGCCTTCTACGCCTACGAGGACACCCGCACGCCCTTCTACAACACCGTGATCGTGGCCGCCCTCAACGCGACCGCCTCCACCGCCTGCTTCTTCCTGCTGCCCGAGCGCTGGGCGGTGACCGGCATGGCCGCCTCGTATGGTCTCGCCTACGCGATCGGCGTGGCCGTCGCCTGGAAGCGGCTGCGCGTGAAGCTCGGTGGCGATCTCGACGGCTCGCACGTGCTGCGGACCTACGCGCGGCTCGCCATCGCCTCCGTACCGGCGGCGATTCTCGCCGGCGCCTGCGGGTACGCGATCATGCAGGGCATGGGCAATGATGCCCTCGGCTCACTGACCGCGCTGATCGTCGGATTCGCCGTGCTCCTCGGGGTGTTCTTCGTAGCCGCCCGGCGGATGCGGATCGAGGAGATGAACGCGATGGTCGGAATGGTCCGTGGCCGTCTCGGCCGCTGAACAATCGGTGAACGAGGGCCTGTGGCGCAACCCTTGGCTGTCCTCGTGTGTCGTGCATAGCACCGGAGTGTGGGCACAATTGGGCTTGACGTCGGACAGCGTGCAACGGATGGGGAGGCAGGAACGACGGTGGCGGAACGGAGTACGGCTGCCGTCGAATCGGCAGCGGGAGGCGGGGACGAGCCGCTGACCACGCGGGCGGAGCAGGCCACGGCCGACGAGGCGGAACACGACGGGATCAGGGCGGCCGACGAGGGCGGCGAGCGGAGCGAGCAGGCGGCCGAGGAGGCCGTTGTTCAGGTCCGTACCCCCGAACTGCACAGCGGCCACAAGCTCGCCAGACGCTACCGACTCGAAGAATGTGTCACTCGTCTGGACGGATTCAGCAGTTGGCGGGCCGTCGACGAGAAACTGCGCCGCGCTGTCGGTGTCCATCTGCTGCCCGCCGAACACCCCCGGGCCCGCTCCGTGCTCGCGGCCGCGCGTTCCTCCGCGCTGCTCGGCGATCCGCGCTTCGTGCAGGTCCTCGACGCCGTCGAGGAGAACGACCTCGTGTACGTGGTGCACGAGTGGCTGCCCGATGCCACCGAGCTGACCGCGGTGCTCGCCGCGGGAGCGCTGGAGGCACACGAGGCCTACCAGCTCGTCAGCCAGCTCTCGCAGGCGATGGCCGCGGCGCACCGCGAAGGCCTTGCGCATCTGCGGCTGACCCCGAGCGCCGTGCTGCGCACCTCCACCGGCCAGTACCGCATCCGGGGCCTCGCCGTGAATGCCGCGCTGCGCGGCATCAAATCGGACACCCCGCAGCGCGCCGACACCGAGGCGATCGGTGCGTTGCTCTACGCCGCGCTGACCCAGCGCTGGCCGTACGAGGTCGATGCCTACGGCCTCAGCGGACTGCCCAAGGACGCCGGAAGGATCGCCCCCGACCAGGTGCGCGCCGGGGTCCACCGCGGGCTCTCCGAGCTCGCGATGCGTGCCCTGGTGAACGACGGGGCCACGGCATCGCGCCTCGAACAGCCCTGCACCACCCCGGAGGAACTCGCCAAGGCGGTCGCCGAACTGCCCCGCATCAAGCCTCCGGAGCCCGCCTACACCCCCGCGCCCGAGTTCCGGCGCACGACGTACCAGCAGGGCAGCTACGCCCGCACACCGCAGCCCGGTGCGACACAGCCGGTGCCCACACCACCCGCTCCGCTGCAGAGCCGTACAGGCAAGGCGCTCAAGTGGGCAGTCTCGGCGCTCCTCATCGCCGCTCTCGGCCTGGGCAGCTGGCAGCTCGCCGATGCCCTGATGGAGCGCGGCGCTCCCAGCGGCCCCGGCACAAGTCAGCAGCCCGAGCAGAACGGCCAGGACAAGCCGCCGGCGCCGAAGCCTCTCGCTGTCAGGGACGCCAAGGAACTGGTCGTTTCGGGGAGCGCACAAGCCCCGGGCGACGTCGGCAAGACCTTCGACGACGACAGCTCCTCGTACTGGCGGACCAAGTCGTACATCGACGGTCCCGAAATAAAGATCAAGCCCGGCGTCGGGATCGTCTACGACCTCGGCGCCGAACAGGACGTCACCGCGGCGGAGATAAAGCTCCACTACGGCGGCGACCACACCACGCTCTCCCTCTACGCGGCCGATTCCCTGTCACCGGGCTCGGTGCAGGGGCTGCAGCGGATCGGGGCCGAGACCACGACCCGGGACACCACGGCGAAGGTGACGGCCGAGAAGCCGGTGAAGACCAGGTATGTGGTTGTCTGGCTGACCGCGCTGCCGTACGCGGGCCAGGACGGTTACAGCAAGCCGGGCCACAAGCAAGGCATCACGGACGTGCAGTTCAGCAGCTGAGAGTAGCCGGGGGAGGGGGTTCCACGTGGGCGAAGCCGGCTACGGCGAGATGAGCGACCAGGACCTCCTGGCCCGCCATGTCGCCGGCGATCCTGAGGCGTTCGGGGAGATCGTCGTACGCCACCGGGACCGGCTGTGGGCGGTCGCGCTGCGCACCCTGCGGGACCGTGAGGAGGCGGCGGACGCCGTGCAGGACGCACTCGTCTCCGCGTACCGCGCGGCGCACACCTTCCGAGGCCGGTCCGCGGTCACCACCTGGCTGCACCGGATCACGGTCAACGCCTGCCTTGACCGCGCCCGCAAAGCGGCTTTCCGTAAGACCTCCCCGGTCGACGACACGGAGCGCTTCGAGCAGCTTCTCGAACCGCATGAATCGGCGGAGGCACCGGCCGAGCGCCACGATCTGCACCGCGAGCTGATCGCGGCCCTGGCCACCCTGCCCACCGATCAGCGGGCCGCGCTCGTCCTGGTGGATATGCAGGGGTATCCCGTCGCCGAGGCCGCCCGGATCCTCGATGTGCCCACCGGCACGGTGAAGAGCCGCTGTGCCCGGGGCAGAGCCCGTCTGCTGCCGCTGCTCGGCCACCTGCGAACGACCGCCGCGGACGAGCAGAACGGAAGCGGATCGAGCAAGGGCGGCGGAAGAACCACCAGGACCACCCCGCCACCCGCATCCGGAAGGAACCAGACCGAGGGGACATCCGTCCCACCGGCAGCAGAAGCACGGATTACGGGAACAGGCGATTCGGCAGCAGTGAAGGGCGGAGGTGGGCAGGCGTGACATCCACGACCGACGCGGCCGGGCACCCGGAGGTCTCCGAGCTCTCCGATCTCGCCGAAGGGCTGCTCCCGCCCGCACGCACCACTGCCGTACGCGGGCATCTGAGCGCATGCGCTCAGTGCGCCGAGGTCCAGGCCTCGCTGGAGGAGATCCGGGGATTGCTCGGCTCACAGCCTGAGGACATCCCGATGCCGGACGATGTCGCCGAACGACTCGACAGGGCACTCGCAGCGGAGGCAGTGAAAGCGGCGGCGGTGGAGGCGCCCCACGGGGCCGCTGCGACCGAGGCGCCGCTCGATGTTTCACGTGAAACATCGCACGCATCCGATGCGGGGGAGCGCGAAACGGCCTTCGCGCCTGAAACGGCCGCCGTGCGTGAAGCGGACGCCGTGCGTGAAGCGGACGCCGTGCGTGAAACGGACGCCGTGCGTGAAACGCCGAGTGATGTTTCACGTGAAACATCACTCAGTGGCCGCGAAGGCACGCCCCTCACTCAGCGCCCTGCGGGGCGTCCACGCGGAGCCACCGGTCCCGGGCGCCGTGGCACACCGCGGCGCCGCCGGGTGGCGGTCGCGGCACTGGGAATTCTCGCCACGGCCGCCGCGGTCGGCATCGGCACTCTTGTCCTCCTGCCGGACAGCAAGGACGGCGGGCCCCCACCGCAAGCGGCGGAGCGGTTCTCCGGGGCGGACCTCAAGGACCGTGTGGCGAGCCTGTTGTCAGCACGGACAAGCGCCGCCGAATCCCCCGAGGTCGGCCTCACGTCCGGGGAGCCCACCAAGGGGCCCTACAACATGCCCAAGGCGGAGAACGTGCCGATCATCCCCGAGTGCGTCTCACGCGGGATCGCCCGCGACGAGGAGCCGCTCGTGGCGGAGGACGGCACATACCAGGGCACGCAGGCCTGGCTGGTGGTCCTGCCGCATGCCTCCTCGCCCAACCGGGTCTCCGCGTATGTGGTGGATGCCTCCTGTGAGAAACAGGACCAGTCCACGGCCAAGGGCGCGGTGCTGCTGGAGACGTCCTACCCTCGCAACTGACTCCAGGTCCTGCGGGCCGTCCGGCCGCCGAACACACCCACGATGCGGTCATGGCGGGAATGCATGCCCCGTAGGATCCGTTGGGTGGGGTGTGAGTCCTGGTAGGGCTCTCCCGAGGCAGCAGGCAGTCAGTCCGCAGAGACGAGGAATCAACCCGTGAGCGACGTCCGTAACGTGATCATCATCGGCTCCGGGCCCGCCGGTTACACGGCGGCGCTGTACACGGCGCGCGCGTCGCTGAAGCCGCTCGTGTTCGAGGGCGCCGTCACCGCCGGCGGTGCGCTGATGAACACCACCGAGGTGGAGAACTTCCCGGGCTTCCAGGACGGCATCATGGGCCCGGAACTCATGGACAACATGCGCGGCCAGGCCGAGCGCTTCGGCGCCGAGCTGGTCCCCGACGATGTGGTCGCCGTCGACCTCAGCGGTGAGATCAAGACCGTCACCGACACGGCCGGCACCGTGCACCGCGCCAAGACCGTCATCGTCACGACCGGCTCGCAGCACCGCAAGCTCGGTCTGCCGAACGAGGACGCGCTCTCGGGCCGCGGTGTCTCCTGGTGCGCCACGTGCGACGGGTTCTTTTTCAAGGACCAGGACATCGCCGTGGTCGGCGGTGGGGACACGGCGATGGAAGAGGCAACCTTCCTCTCCCGCTTCGCCAAGTCCGTGACGATCGTGCACCGCCGCGACAGCCTGCGTGCCTCCAAGGCGATGCAGGAGCGCGCTTTCGCCGACCCGAAGATCACGTTCGCCTGGGACAGCGAGGTCGCCGAGATCCACGGCGAGCAGAAGCTCTCCGGTCTGACTCTGCGCAACACCAAGACCGGCGAGACCTCCGAGCTGGCCGTAACGGGTCTGTTCATCGCGGTCGGCCACGACCCGCGCACCGAGCTGTTCAAGGGCCAGCTCGACCTGGACGACGAGGGCTACCTCAAGGTGGAAGCCCCGTCGACGCGGACCAACCTCACGGGTGTCTTCGCGGCCGGCGATGTCGTCGACCACACCTACCGTCAGGCGATCACGGCGGCCGGTACCGGCTGCTCCGCCGCCCTGGACGCCGAGCGCTTCCTCGCTGCCCTCGCGGACAGCGAGAGCGCCGCGGCTGCCGTCTGAACCTCACTCCCCCCCCGCCGCAGTACCGAATTAAAAGGAGCCCAGCGTGGCCGGCACTCTGAAGAACGTGACCGACGACTCCTTCGAGCAGGATGTGCTCAGGAGCGGCAAGCCCGTACTGGTGGACTTCTGGGCCGCCTGGTGCGGTCCCTGCCGCCAGATCGCGCCGTCCCTCGAGGCGATCGCCGCCGAGCACGGCGACAAGATCGAGGTCGTCAAGCTCAACATCGACGAGAACCCGCAGACGGCCGCGAAGTACGGCGTCATGTCGATCCCGACGCTGAACGTCTACCAGGCCGGCGAGGTCGCCAAGACCATCGTCGGTGCCAAGCCCAAGGCCGCGATCGTGCGTGACCTGGAGGACTTCATCGGCGACGAGGTCACCAAGGCCTGAGGTCTCGGCACAGACATCGAGGGCGGGGAGACCGATCGGTCTCCCCGCCCTCGATGTTTCACGTGAAACACACTCACAGCGGCCGCAGCACCGGCTCCTTCTGCACAGCGCCGAGCAGCCGGTCCAGGGCCAGCTCCACGTCCTCCTTCCAGGAGAGCGTCGTCCGCAGCTCCAGCCGCAACCGGGGATGCACCGGATGCGGGCGCACCGTCTTGAAACCCACGGCAAGGAGATGATCGGCGGGGAGCACACACGCCGGCTCCTTCCAGCGGGCATCCCCGAAGGCCTCGATCGCCTTGAAGCCCCGGCGCAGCAGATCCTTGGCGACCGTCTGCACGATGACCCGGCCCAGGCCCTGCCCCTGATAGCCAGGAGAGATCCAGCCGGTCATCAGCTGCACGGCATCCGGCGAGACCGGACTCGTGGGGAAGGCCGTCGAGCGGGGCACATAGGCGGGCGGAGCATAGAGGACGAAGCCGACGGGCACCTCGTCGACATAGACCACCCGGCCGCAGGAGCCCCACTCCAGAAGCACTGCGGAGATCCAGGCTTCCTTCTCCAGCTCGGGAGTTCCCGCTCCTACCGCGGCCTGGCCGCTGACCGGATCCAGCTCCCAGAAAACACAGGCGCGACAGCGCTTGGGAAGGTCCGGAAGGTTGTCCAGCGTGAGCGGTACGAGCCGACGCCCCATGACGGCAGTTCCTCATTTCCTTCGCCCGCTGCCGCCCGGGCGGCAGTCAGCGCACTCCGTTCCCTGAGCAGGCTGCCGACGAATCCGACGGCTGCGCCCAGGCCCAGGCCCGCGGTCATCAGCCCGGTGCGGCTCACCGTGGTCATGGCCCCCGCCTCCCTCTCGCCGAGGTGCTGATCGGTGGCTTGCGCCTGATCGGTGGTTGCGCCCTACCCGATCGCATCGTATCCACCCGGTGATTGCGGCGAAACGCCAACAAAGCAAAGAGCGGGTCGTGTTCCGGATGTTCCGGACACGGCCCGCTCCTGCGGCGCGCTGAGAAGCGCTGTCTGAACTCAGCTCTCGGCTTCGTCCTCCTCGGTCAGGGCCCCTTCCATGACCGGACCCTCCTCGGGGGCGAGGGTGCCGAGGATGCGCTGGAGATCGTCCATCGAGGCGAACTCGACCACGATCTTGCCCTTCTTCTGCCCCAGGTCGACCTTGACCCGGGTCTCGAAGCGGTCCGAGAGCCGGGAGGCGAGGTGGGTGAGCGCCGGCGAGACCCGCGTCCCGGCCCGGGGCCCCTTGGCCTTGGGTGCCTTCTTCGGGTCCGTGCTCATCAGCTGCACGATCTCTTCCACGGACCGCACCGAGAGCCCCTCGGCCACGATCCGGTAGGCGAGGCGCTCCTGCTCCTCGGTGTCCTCCACGGAGAGCAGCGCACGCGCATGCCCGGCGGAGAGCACTCCGGCCGCCACCCGCTTCTGCACGGTTGGCGAGAGCCGCAGCAGTCGCAGCGTGTTGGAGACCTGGGGGCGCGAGCGCCCGATCCGGTCGGCGAGCTGGTCATGCGTGCAGTTGAAGTCCTTCAGCAACTGCTCGTAGGCATTCGCCTCTTCGATCGGGTTGAGCTGAGCGCGGTGCAGGTTCTCCAGGAGGGCGTCAAGGAGAAGCTTCTCGTCCTCGGTCTCCCGCACGATCGCAGGGATCCGGTCGAGCCCGGCCTCATGGGAGGCGCGCCAGCGGCGCTCACCCATGATGAGCTCATAGCGCCCGGAGCCCATCTGCCGTACGACCACCGGCTGGAGCAGCCCGACCTCCTTGATGGAGGTCACCAACTCGGCCAGCGCGTCCTCGTCGAAGATCTCACGCGGCTGGCGCGGGTTGGGCGTGATGGAGTCCAACGGCAGCTCGGCGAAGTGCGCTCCGGCCGGAGGCGGCTCGGAAACCAGCGACTCGACCGCCACGGGCGGCTCGGTTTCACGTGAAACATTGCCCTGCGACAGCCCCGCCACCTTCGCGGCGGCCACGCCACGCTCCGCGGTGAGCAGCGGAGCCCCGGAGGGGGAGGCCGCTGCGCCGCCCGCGGCCGGAGAGCTCTCCGGCGAAGGCGCTGCGGGAATCAGCGCGCCAAGTCCCCGCCCCAGTCCTCTTCGTCGCTCGCTCACTGGGTTCCCTCCGCCATGTTCTGCTGATCATTCCGTGCGCCGGTCTGCCCGTGCGCATAGTCCATGGGGACACGTACCCCACGCAGGGCCATCTCCCGGGCCGCTTCGAGATACGAGAGCGCACCGCTGGAACCCGGATCGTAGGTCAGCACGGTCTGTCCGTAGCTGGGGGCCTCCGAAATGCGGACCGAGCGCGGGATGCTGGTCCGCAGTACCTCGTCACCGAAGTGGTTCCGTACCTCTTCCGCCACCTGGGAGGCAAGGCGGGTCCGGCCGTCGTACATGGTGAGGAGGATCGTGGAGACGTGGAGGGCTGGGTTGAGATGCCCGCGTACGAGATCCACATTGCGCAGCAGCTGCCCGAGACCCTCCAGCGCGTAGTACTCGCACTGGATGGGGATGAGCACCTCGTTGCCCGCCACGAGCGCGTTGACCGTGAGGAGCCCGAGCGAGGGTGGGCAGTCGATGAGGACATAGTCCAGCGGCTGTTCGTATGCCTGGATGGCACGCTCCAGCCGGCTTTCCCGCGCCACCAGGGACACCAGCTCGATCTCCGCACCGGCGAGATCGATCGTGGCGGGGGCGCAGAAGAGACCTTCCACATCGGGAACGGGCTGGACCACATCGGAGAGTGGCTTGCTCTCCACCAGCACGTCGTAGATCGAGGGGACCTCGGCATGATGGTCGATCCCGAGCGCCGTGGAGGCATTGCCCTGTGGGTCCAGATCGATCACCAGGACACGGGAACCGTGCAGGGCGAGCGAAGCGGCGAGATTGACCGTGGTCGTGGTCTTGCCGACGCCGCCCTTCTGGTTGGCGACGACCATGACGCGTGTCCGGTCAGGGCGTGGCAGCCCTTCCCCGGCTCGGCCCAGGGCCTCGACCGCCAGTTGGGCAGCACGACCAATCGGGGTGTCGTCCATCGGGGGCGGTGTTTCACGTGAAACATCCTCCCCCGCTGACTCGGTACGGGGACCGGGGACCGGATCGGTCATCGGTCCCGCGATGTTGGCGTCGGACCGCAAGGATTCACTCTCCTCGGCTTCAGGCTCGCGATGAACAGAGCCTCCCATGCCTTCGGGGTCGTGAACCAGCGAGGCCCGGTCTTCTGTGGATGAATCCCCCGTTGTGGAGAACTCCGTCCCCCTCACGGGGGGTTTGCGATCACGAGGTGCCGCACTTCGGCTGCGGCTGATGATCCCATGCAGGAGAGAGCGACGTTTCACGTGAAACACGATGCCGAGACGCCGCGAATGGCACCGGGCGACACTCCGACGTGCGTACGTTTGACAGCTTGTGTGGCCTATGGATCGTCATCAGGACGGATCAGCGGCCGAAAAACCTCAGGGGGTGCCCGGCTGATCCGCCGCACACCCCCTGAGCTCAGTCAGGCCGAGACATCAGTCACGCCGACGCCTGCGCGAGCGCCCCACCCGGGCCGCCTTCGCCCGCTTGGCGGCGAAGCGCACACCGCCCGGGCTCTCGCCCACCTCGACCCGTACAACGGTGGAGAGCGGATCCACGACCCCCTCGCCGACCTGCAGCACCGAGGTCGACTCGGCGCCGAGCTTGGCCAATGCGGCCTTCGCCCCGTCGAGCTCCTCCTGAGCGGTGTCACCCTTGAGCGCCAGCATCTCGCCATACGGCCGCAGCAGCGGAATACCCCAAGTGGCGAGGCGATCCAGGGGAGCCACAGCCCGGGCCGTGACGACGTGCACGGACGGCATCTTGCCCATGACCTCCTCGGCGCGCCCACGTACCACGGTCACATGGTCGAGGCCGAGCAGTTCGACGACCTCGGTGAGGAAAGTCGTACGCCTCAGCAGCGGTTCGAGCAGCGTGATCTTGAGGTCCTCACGGACCAGTGCGAGAGGGATGCCCGGCAGACCGGCACCGGAGCCCACATCGCAGACGGTGACGCCCTCCGGCACCACCTCGGAGAGCACCGCACAGTTCAGGAGATGGCGCTCCCACAGCCGGGGCACCTCACGCGGGCCGATCAGACCGCGCTTCACCCCGGCATCGGCGAGCAGCTCCGCGTACCGGACCGCGTCGTCGAAACGCGCGCCGAAGACGGCGCGCGCCTGCTCGGGCGCCGGGGGGAGCTCGGACGAGGGGAGCTCTGACGTCTCCGTCACGGGAATCGTCCTTCCGTACCGCTTTACCGCGCTGACACGCAGGACGCGGTCAGGGCTGAGGCTGAGGGCTGAGGCTGAGGGCTGGGGCTGGGGCTGAGGGCTCACTATCAAGGCTGACAAAGACCGGCCCCGCCTGCGAACAGACGGGGCCGGACAGAACAAGGCTCGCTCAGAAGCTGCTGTCAGCTGCTCAGGCGGGCAGTACGACGACGAAGCGCTGCGGCTCCTCGCCCTCGGACTCGCTGTTCAGACCGGCGCTCTTGACCGCGTCGTGCACGACCTTGCGCTCGAAGGGCGTCATCGGCTTCAGCTTGACCGGCTCGCCGGAGCTCTTCGCCTCGGCCGCGGCCTTGGCACCGATCTCGGAGAGCTCGGTGCGCTTCTGGGCCCGGTAGCCGGCGATGTCCAGCATCAGGCGGCTGCGGTCGCCGGTCTCACGGTGGACCGCGAGCCGGGTCAGCTCCTGGAGCGCCTCCAGGACCTCGCCATCGCGCCCGACGAGCTTCTGCAGATCACGCGAACCGGAGTCACTGATGATCGACACGGCGGCGCGGTCGGCCTCGACGTCCATGTCGATATCGCCGTCGAGATCGGCGATGTCGAGCAGACCCTCAAGGTAGTCGGCTGCGATCTCGCCCTCCTGCTCGAGGCGGGTGAGGGTGTCGCCGGCCTCGGCAGCGGCCTCGGTGGTGGTGCCGTCCGTCACGGAGGAACTCCTTCTTACTTCTTGGACGGGTGCTTGGGCCGCTGCTGGCCCTTGCGCTGTCCGGACTTGGCTTTGCTGCGCGCACCCGTACCGGGCTGCTGCTTGGCACCGGCCGGCTTGGCCGGGGTCTTCGACTTGGCGTCCTGCGGGGCATCGGACTTGCTCAGCGAGGTCTTGCCTGCGCCGGCCTTCGAGCCCTGCTGCGGGGAGCCGGAGGCGCCACCCGCACCGCCGGACTGCCGCTGCGACTTGGACTGCCGCTTGGGCTGCTGCCGCCGGGCCGGACCTGCCGTACCGCTCTCGTCCTCACCGTCGAGCACCGCCACGGCGCTGTCGCTCTTGGCGACGATGCCCTCCGTGTTGGCGGCCAGGCCGGCCTTGCTCAGACCGTTGATGAACTTGCGCTCGTGATCATTGCGGTCGCGGCCCTTGGCGACGATCGCCTTGATGATGTTGCGCTCACCCCGGCGCGTCTTGCCACCGTCGTGCTTCACCAGCTTGGCCTGCAGGCGCTCCAGGAAGGCCGCCTGCGCCTTGGAGCCCGGGGTGGGGTTCTGGCGGATGACGTACATCTGCTGGCCCATGGTCCACACGTTGGTGGTCAGCCAGTAGACAAGGACACCGACGGGGAAGTTGATACCGAAGACGGCGAAGATGACGGGGAAGACGTACATCAGCATCTTCTGCTGCTGCATGAACGGCGTCTTCACGGTCATGTCGACGTTCTTCGTCATCAGCTGGCGCTGTGTGAAGAACTGCGAGGCCGACATCAGAATGATCATGACCGCGGTCACGATCTTCACGCTGGTGACCGACGCGTCCAGCGTCGCGAGCTTCTCCGCGCTGTCCATGAACTTGGCGGCCAGCGGAGCACCGAAGATGTGCGCCTCACGCGCGCTGTCGAGCAGCTGCTGGTCGATGACTCCGACCTGCTTGTTCGACGCGATGCTGTTGAGCACGTGGTACAGGGCGAAGAAGAACGGGGACTGCGCCAGGATCGGAAGGCACGAGGATAGCGGGTTGGTACCCGTCTCCTTGTACAGCTTCATCATCTCTTCGGACTGGCGCTGCTTGTCGTTCTTGTAGCGCTCCTGGATCTTCTTCATCTCGGGCTGCAGCGTCTGCATGCCACGCGTCGCCTTGATCTGCTTCACGAAGAGCGGGATCAGACAGATTCGGATCAGGATCACCAGGGACACGATGGCCAGGCCCCAGGCCCAGCCGGTGTCAGGGCCGAAGATCTTCCCGTACACCGAGTGGAACTGGACGATGATCCACGAGACAGGTGTGGTGATAAAGCTGAAGAGGCTGGCAATCGTGTCCACTAATCAGGCTCCTTGAGCGTGGGACGGAGTCTCGGTGGGGGCCTTCCCGCCCCGGTTGCGCCAGGCGCTGCGCAGCATTTCGTGCCATCTCGGCCGCTTGCGCGGTGGTACATGGTCGACACCACCGTGCGACCACGGGTTGCAGCGCAGGATGCGCCAGGCCGTGAGCCCTGTTCCCTTGATCGCGCCGTGCCGGTCGATGGCCGTGAAGCCGTAGTGGGAGCACGACGGGTAGTACTTGCACACCGGCCCCAGAAGTGGGCTGATGGTCCACTGGTACAGCTTGATCAAAGCCAGCAGTGGATATTTCATCGCGCGCCCCCTGACAGCAGCCGCTTGAGTGCGGCATCCAGGTCCCGGGCCAGCTGTGCATGGTCGGCACCGCCCGCGGGGGGCAGTGCTCGTACGACTACCAGGCTACCGGGGGGCAGCTCGCTCAGTCGTTCGCGCATCAGATGCCTGAGGCGGCGCTTCACCTTGTTGCGTACGACCGCAACGCCCACGGCTTTGCTCACGACGAAACCCGCACGCGTCGGGGGAACACTCTCCCCCGGCGCGTGCGGGTCCGCTGCTTTATAGAGATCAGCACCGCTGCGCAGATGCACGACAAGGCTCGGGCGGCCTGCCCGGCGTCCCCGTCGTACCGCGGTCGCGAAGTCCTCGCGCCGCCTCAGCCGATGCTCGGTAGGCAGCACGACGTCATGACCTGCGGAATCAGGCCGACAGGCGGGCGCGACCCTTGCTGCGGCGGGACGCCAGGACGGCGCGGCCGGCACGGGTACGCATCCGCAGACGGAAGCCGTGGGTCTTCGCGCGACGACGGTTGTTCGGCTGGAAGGTGCGCTTGCTCACTCGGGGGCTCCAGAGAAATCAATCGGGTGGACGATGCCGACTGGCTGTCACCGTGCGCCCACGAGTAGCTCGCGATTACGCCCGAGTGCACCGCTTGTGGACCACAGTGCGTGATCTACGCCCATCGGAGGCAGGCGGCAGCAGCCATCGACAACTCGACCTGGTCACGGTACGCGGGGCTACGCCATCCGGTCAAACCAGCGCAGTCGGGAGCAGCGCGGGACGGGCGGGACCGACACTGTACGCAGGGCGGCGGGCGCTGTGCACAGCCTGTGGACAACAACTTGAACCGCAGGCATCGCCCTGACTACCGTGGCCAGACTCGGATTGACCCAAACCGTCCCACGAACCACACCTTCGTGGGACATCGTGACTCGTGACCTGCTGAGAGAGCGTGCCCTGTGGCTGACGTACCTGCCGATCTTGCCGCAGTCTGGCCGCGAGTACTGGATCAACTGCTCGGCGAGGGCCAGGGCGGTCACGGCTCCGGGGTCGAGGCCAAGGACGTGCAGTGGATCCGGCGCTGCCAGCCGCTCGCGCTCGTCGCCGACACCGCACTGCTCGCCGTGCCGAACGAGATGGCCAAGAACCGGCTCGAAGGCCGGCTGGCCCCGGTCGTCAGCGAGACGCTGAGCCGCGAGTGCGGGCGCCCGATCCGTATCGCGATCACCGTGGACGAGTCGATGGGCGAGCTCCCGCCGACGCCGGCATCCGCGGCACCCACGGCACAGGCGCCCCAGGCACCGCACGCACCTCAGCCGCCCCAGCGCTTCGAGGAGCCGGAGCTCCCGGGCGCGCTCCCCGGCATGGGCCACAGCGGCCAGTCGTACGAGAGCTACGGCCGCCGCGAGGACCGCCGGGACGAGCGCCGGGAGGAACGGCAGGAGCGGCATGACGAGCGCCGCGACGAGCGCAGGGACGACCGGCACGGCGAGCGCCACGACGAACACGACCCGCTGCCCACGGTCCGCCCGGCCTACCCGGATTACCAGCGACGCGAGCCGGGCGCCTGGCCGCGCCCAGGCCAGCAGGACGACTACGGCTGGCAGCAGCCGCGCCTCGGCTTCCCCGAACGCGAGGCGTACAACCCGCAGGAGCGCGAGGCGTACGCCTCCCAGGACCGCGAGACCTACGGTGCCCCGGAGCGCGAGGGCTACGAGTCCGGCACCGAATACAAGTCCCCGGACTACAACCAGCCGGACTACAAGCACTCGGAGTACAAGCCTTCGGACTACCAGTCCCCGGAGCGCGAGGCCTACCCCGAGCGCGCCCCCTACGCCTCCCCCCAGGCCACGCACGACTACCGCTCCGAGCGCCCGGCGTACGACTCCGAGCGCTCCTCGTACGAGAGCGAGCGCGGCCCGTACGACAAACAGCACCAGGGATACGAGCCCCAGCGCCCCGAAAGCACGACCACCGGCGGCCACACGGGCCACACCGGCCACACCAGCCCCGGCAGTCACCCGGGCCGCGCCCCGCACGGCCGCCCCACCGGCCACGGCGCCCCCAGCGGGGCCCCCGGCCCGCTGGCCGCCCAGCCCGCTCCGGCCACCGGCCCCGGTGAGCCGACCGCGCGGCTGAACCCGAAGTACCTCTTCGACACCTTCGTCATCGGGGCCTCGAACCGCTTCGCGCACGCGGCCGCCGTAGCCGTCGCCGAGGCACCGGCCAAGGCCTACAACCCCCTGTTCATCTACGGGGAGTCGGGCCTCGGCAAGACACACCTGCTGCACGCCATCGGGCACTACGCGCGCAGCCTCTACCCCGGCACCCGGGTGCGGTACGTGAGCTCGGAGGAATTCACCAACGAGTTCATCAACTCCATCCGCGACGGCAAGGGCGACAGCTTCCGCAAGCGCTACCGCGAGATGGACATCCTGCTCGTCGACGACATCCAGTTCCTCGCGGACAAGGAGTCGACGCAGGAGGAGTTCTTCCACACCTTCAACACGCTCCACAACGCGAACAAGCAGATCGTGCTGAGCAGCGACCGGCCGCCCAAGCAGCTGGTGACCCTGGAGGACCGGCTCCGCAACCGCTTCGAATGGGGTCTGATCACGGACGTCCAGCCGCCCGAGCTGGAGACCCGGATCGCGATCCTGCGCAAGAAGGCGGTGCAGGAGCAGCTCAACGCCCCGCCGGAGGTCCTGGAGTTCATCGCCTCGCGGATCTCGCGCAACATCCGCGAGCTGGAGGGCGCGCTCATCCGCGTCACGGCCTTCGCCTCGCTGAACCGGCAGCCGGTGGACCTCGGGCTCACCGAGATCGTCCTCAAGGACCTGATCCCGGGCGGCGAGGACTCCGCACCGGAGATCACGGCGCCGGCCATCATGGCCGCCACCGCTGACTACTTCGGGCTCACCGTGGAGGATCTGTGCGGCTCCTCGCGCAGCCGCGTCCTGGTGACGGCCCGGCAGATCGCCATGTACCTGTGCCGCGAGCTGACCGACCTCTCGCTGCCGAAGATCGGCGCGCATTTCGGCGGCCGCGACCATACGACGGTGATGCACGCGGACCGCAAGATCCGTGCGCTGATGGCGGAGCGGCGCTCCATCTACAACCAGGTCACCGAGCTCACCAACCGCATCAAGAACGGCTGACCGCGCAGGCTGACCACGGCTGAGCACGGCTGACCGCGCCGACGTCACAAGGTTCAAGGGCGCCCCCGGGACATCTCCGGGGGCGCCCTTCGTCGTACGTACGCCACTCGGCCGAAGCCTGACCTCCGCCGCCCCGGCCCTGAGCCGTCTCCCCGAGCCTCCCGCCCCTCCCGCCCCTCCCCATCCGTCCACCGGGCCTGTTCGATTAGCCCTTCCGCAGGACGGTTTCTCCACAGAAGTGGGCCGAAACCCCCGTCCACACCCTGGGGACCTGGAAGTTGTCCAGACCGCATCCACAGGCGATCCTGCTGACAGCTCATCAGCCCAGGTCAGCGGGTTGTGGATTCGTGGACAACCGATCTCCACAACCTGTGGACAAAAGATCTGTGCACAGCCTGTTGATGAAGTTGTCCACCGCCCGCCCACAGGCTGGAGCTGCTTGTCCCCAGGATCCATCAGCTTCTCCACATCACTGTCCACTGTTCGGCAACGCAACGCGCGTCCTCACCGGGTCGAGTGAAAGGCGTCACACCGAGCTGCCGAGGGGCCCTGTGGGCAACGGAGGAAAACCTGGGGACGGAGCTGGGGAGAAGTAGCACCGTCCTGTGGACCGGTTGTGCAGAACTTTCCGTTCTCCACAGTGCGACCGGGTTATCCACCACCGCCGCCCACAGGCGCGGTGGACAAAATCTCGGCTCTGACCTGCGCAAACGGGGTTATCCACGGTTTCCACAGGCCCTACTACTACGACCAACTAGAGAGAGCTCGGGATTCGTTTCGAAGTGGGGGCTGTGCACAACGGGGGGCGCGTTGTCGTCCGTGCGCCGGTCACGACTTGACCCCGACAGGCACCAGCTGTCAGTGCGGTGCGTCAGACTGGTCTCCGGCTTCATCCCCACCTTGGGGACGGGCCAACCACACAGACAGCAAGACAGACCAGCAGGGCGAGCAGCCAGGCATCAGCAGGAGGCGGCTTACGGTGAAGATCCGGGTGGAGCGCGACGTACTCGCGGAGGCGGTGGCCTGGGCGGCTCGCAGCCTCCCTGCCCGCCCGCCGGCGCCGGTCCTGGCGGGCCTGCTGCTGAAGGCGGAGGAAGGTGCCCTGAGCCTCTCCGGCTTCGACTACGAGGTCTCGGCCCGCGTCTCGGTGGACGCGGAGGTCGACGAGGAGGGCACGGTGCTCGTCTCCGGCCGCCTGCTCGCCGACATCACGAGGGCGCTGCCCAACCGTCCGGTGGAGATCTCCACAGACGGTGTACGGGCGACGGTGGTCTGTGGATCCTCGCGGTTCACGCTGCACACGCTGCCGGTGGAGGAGTACCCGGCGCTGCCGCAGATGCCCTCGGCGACCGGCACGGTTCCCGGTGAGGTCTTCGCCGCGGCCGCGGCCCAGGTGGCCATCGCGGCGGGCCGTGACGACACGCTGCCGGTGCTCACGGGTGTGCGGATCGAGATCGAGGGCGACACCGTCACCCTCGCCTCCACCGACCGCTACCGCTTCGCGGTCCGCGAGTTCCTGTGGAAGCCCGAGGTGCCGGACTCCTCCGCGGTCGCCCTGGTGCCCGCGAAGACCCTGCTCGACACCGCCAAGGCGCTCACCAGCGGTGACAGCGTCACCATCGCGCTGTCCGGCTCGGGTGCGGGCGAGGGTCTGATCGGTTTCGAGGGCGCGGGCCGGCGTACGACGACGCGGCTGCTCGAAGGCGATCTGCCGAAGTACAAGACGCTCTTCCCGACGGAGTTCAACTCGGTCGCGGTCATCGAGACCGCCCCGTTCGTCGAGGCCGTCAAGCGTGTGGCCCTGGTGGCGGAGCGGAACACTCCGGTGCGGCTGAGCTTCGAGCAGGGTGTGCTGATCCTGGAGGCCGGTTCCAGCGATGACGCACAGGCTGTGGAGAGGGTCGACGCCCAGCTCGACGGCGATGACATCTCGATCGCCTTCAACCCGACGTTCCTGCTGGACGGTCTGAGCGCGATCGACTCGCCGGCCGCGCAGCTGAGCTTCACCACGTCCACCAAGCCCGCGCTGCTCAGCGGCAAGCCGGCCGTGGACGCCGAGGCCGACGACGCGTACAAGTACCTGATCATGCCGGTCCGCCTCAGCGGCTGACGGCAGGGCCCCGGCGGCTTCCCCGCCGGTCCGGGCCGCCGACCGGTCCGGGCCGCCGACCGGTGCGGCCCGGTGCCCCGGGGCAGCCCGGCGGCCGCCCCGGGGTGGCCCCGCGGGTGGGTGTCTGCGTCCGGGATTAAGCTCGGACGCAGGTACGAAAGCACCAGGGGCTGCCGCCCCGCAGCCCACCCACGCGACGCAAAAGGAACACCTGATGGAGCTCGGTCTCGTCGGTCTCGGCAAGATGGGCGGCAACATGCGCGAGCGCATCCGCCGCGCAGGCCACACCGTCATCGGATACGACCGCAATCCGGACCTCGCGGACGTCCACAGCCTGCAGGAGCTTGTGGAGAAGCTGAAGGGTCCGCGGGTGGTCTGGGTGATGGTCCCGGCCGGCGGGCCGACCCAGGACACCATCGACGAGCTCGCGGCGCTGCTGCAGCCCGGCGACATCGTGGTGGACGGCGGCAACTCGCGCTGGACCGATGACGAGAAGCACGCCGAGCAGCTCGCCGAGAAGGGCATCGGCTTCGTCGACTGCGGTGTCTCCGGCGGTGTCTGGGGCCTGGAGAACGGCTATGCGCTGATGTACGGCGGCTCCGCCGAGGACGTCGCCCGGGTACAGCCGGTGTTCGACGCGCTCAAGCCGGAGGGCGAGTTCGGCTCGGTGCACGCGGGCAAGGTCGGTGCGGGCCACTTCGCGAAGATGGTTCACAACGGCATCGAGTACGCGATGATGCAGGCCTACGCCGAGGGCTGGGAGCTCCTGGAGAAGGTCGACTCCGTGGACAACGTCCGCGAGGTCTTCCGCAGCTGGCAGGAGGGCACGGTCATCCGCTCCTGGCTGCTCGACCTCGCGGTCAACGCGCTGGACGAGGACCAGCACCTGGACCAGCTCAAGGGCTATGCACAGGACTCCGGCGAGGGCCGCTGGACGGTGGAGGCCGCGATCGACAACGCCGTGCCGCTGCCGGCGATCACCGCCTCGCTGTTCGCGCGTTTCGCCTCCCGGCAGGACGACTCGCCGCAGATGAAGATGATCGCGGCGCTGCGCAACCAGTTCGGCGGCCACGCGGTCGAGAAGAAGTAATCCACAGCTGTGCACAGGCCGTGCACAGCAGCCGGGGGAGGTCGGCGCCCACCATGCACGTCACGCATCTGTCGCTGGCCGACTTCCGCTCGTACGCCCGGGTCGAGGTGCCGCTCGACCCGGGCGTCACGGCGTTCGTGGGCCCGAACGGGCAGGGCAAGACGAATCTTGTCGAGGCCGTCGGCTATCTGGCCACGCTCGGCAGCCACCGCGTCTCCTCGGATGCGCCGCTGGTACGGATGGGGGCGCAGCGGGCCGTTATCCGGGCCCAGGTCCGGCAGGGCGAGCGGCAGCAGCTGGTGGAGCTCGAGCTGAATCCGGGCAAGGCGAACCGGGCCAGGATCAACAGGTCCTCGCAGGTCAGGCCGCGTGATGTGCTGGGGATCGTACGGACGGTGCTGTTCGCGCCGGAGGATCTGGCCCTGGTGAAGGGGGATCCGGGTGAGCGGCGGAAGTTCCTCGACGAGCTGGTGACGGCGCGTTCGCCGCGGATGGCGGGGGTGCGCTCCGACTACGACCGGGTGCTCAGGCAGCGCAACACCCTGCTCAAGTCCGCCGCGATGGCCCGCAGGCACGGCGGCCGTTCCATGGACCTGTCGACGCTCGATGTCTGGGACCAGCATCTGGCGCGGGCGGGCGCCGAGCTGCTCGCCCAGCGCCTCGACCTGATTGCCGCGCTGCAGCCGCTCGCCGACAAGGCCTACGAGCAGCTGGCGCCGGGCGGCGGTCCGCTGGCGCTGGAGTACCGGCCGTCCGCGGAGGGCCCCGCGCACAGCCGCGATGAGCTGTACGAGCAGCTGCTCGGCGCGCTCGCCGGGGTGCGCAGGCAGGAGATCGAGCGCGGGGTGACCCTGGTCGGGCCGCACCGCGACGACCTGCAGCTCAAGCTGGGGGACCTGCCCGCGAAGGGGTACGCGAGCCACGGTGAGTCCTGGTCGTACGCGCTGGCGCTGCGGCTCGCCTCGTACGATCTGCTGCGGGCCGAGGGCAATGAGCCGGTGCTCGTCCTCGACGATGTCTTCGCCGAGCTCGACACCCGGCGGCGTGAGCGGCTCGCGGAGCTGGTGGCGCCCGGGGAGCAGGTCCTGGTGACGGCGGCGGTCGAGGACGACGTACCGGAGATCCTGACCGGGGTGCGGTACGCGGTCGCGCAGGGCGAGGTGACGCGCGTATGACCTCCGAAGGAAGCGCCGGCCAAGGCCCCGGAGGCCCCGGAGGCCCCGAGAACCCCGGAGAATACGCGGGAGCCGCCGGGACCCCGGACAAGCCCAGGACCCCCGAACCCAGCGGCATCGACCTCGCCCGCGTGGCGCTGCGCGCCGCGAAGGAGCAGGCCCGTGCGCGTGGCGCGGAGGCCCAGCAGAAGAAGCAGGCCAGGCGCGGCGGCGGCCTGCGCTCCGGCGCGCGCTCCGACGGCCGTGATCCGCTGCCGCTGGGCGCCGCGATCAACCGGCTGATCAGTGAGCGCGGCTGGGAGACCCCGGCGGCCGTCGGCGGGGTGATGGGCCGCTGGCCGCAGATCGTCGGCGAGGACCTCGCGAAGCACTGTGTCCCGCAGAAGTACGACGAGGACGACCGCGTTCTGATGGTGCAGTGCGATTCGACGGCCTGGGCCACGCAGCTGCGTCTGCTTGCTCCGCAGCTGGTGGCGCGGCTCAACCAGGACTTGGGTCAGGGCACCGTCCGCCTCATCCGGGTGCTGGGCCCCGGTGGCCCCGCCCGCCGCTACGGACCCTTGCGTGCCCCGGGAAGCACGGGGCCGGGCGATACGTACGGCTAGACGTACGGCTAGACGTTGGGCCGGACGTAGGTCTGGACGTTGGGCCGGGGCCTGTGGGCGGGCTTACGGGCGGGCGTAGGCAGGGCCGTATGCACGTTGTATGAGGGGTCCGTCCCTCACCGTAGCGGTCGGTTGACAGCCCGAAGCGCTGAGCGCCCGTGTGAGCTTCTTGGACCCCCGTTCCACATATGGGGAGTCGTGCGAGTCCGGTTCAGGACGGCACATGCGGACTCAAGGCCCGGCAAGCCCCCATTACTGTCGGCGCTACCGGTAGACTGGGTGACAATCCCGCCCCATCGGGGGGACGGGGCCAGATCGCTGCACCACGTCTCCGTGCGGCACGCGCACCCCACGCGGCTCATCGGAGACCGCCGTCATATACGAACGACGCAGCCGCTCCCGACACCTGCCGGGAGTTCGGCTTGTGCTGTGCCAGAAAGGGCGCTTCGTGGCCGATTCCGGCAACCCCAACGAGAACATCCCGTCCACCGACGCCGGCGACACCGTCTACGACGCCAGCGCCATCACCGTCCTCGAGGGTCTGGACGCGGTCCGCAAGCGACCGGGCATGTACATCGGTTCGACCGGTGAGCGCGGTCTGCACCACCTCGTGTACGAGGTCGTGGACAACGCGGTCGACGAGGCGCTGGCCGGTCACGCCGACACGATCGACGTCACGATCCACGCCGACGGCGGCGTCAGCGTCGTCGACAACGGGCGCGGTATCCCGGTCGGCATCCACCCGGTGGAGAAGAAGCCGGCCGTCGAGGTCGTCCTCACGGTGCTGCACGCGGGCGGCAAGTTCGGCGGCGGCGGTTATGCCGTCTCCGGTGGTCTGCACGGCGTCGGTGTCTCCGTCGTGAACGCGCTCTCCACGAAGCTCGCCGTCGACATCAAGACGGACGGCTACCGGTGGACGCAGGAGTACAAGGGCGGCGCCCCGACCGCTCCTCTGGAGCGGCACGAGGCCACCGACGTCACCGGTACGACGGTCACGTTCTGGGCCGATCCGGACATCTTCGAGACCACCGAGTACTCCTTCGAGACACTCTCGCGGCGTTTCCAGGAGATGGCCTTCCTCAACAAGGGCCTGACGATCAAGCTCACCGACGAGCGCGAGTCGGCGAAGGCCGTGGCCGGTGCGGACACCGCGGACGGCGAGGACGCCGAGCAGGTCAGGACGGTCACGTACCACTACGAGGGCGGCATCGTCGACTTCGTGAAGTACCTGAACTCGCGCAAGGGCGAGGTCATCCACCCGACCGTGATCGACCTCGAGGCCGAGGACACCGACAAGGCGCTCTCGCTCGAAGTGGCGATGCAGTGGAACTCGCAGTACACCGAGGGTGTCTACTCCTTCGCGAACATCATCCACACGCATGAGGGCGGTACGCACGAGGAGGGCTTCCGTGCGGCCCTGACCAGCCTGATCAACAAGTACGCGCGGGACAAGAAGCTGCTGCGCGAGAAGGACGACAACCTCACGGGTGACGACATCCGCGAGGGTCTGACCGCGATCATCTCGGTCAAGCTGAGCGAGCCGCAGTTCGAGGGCCAGACGAAGACCAAGCTGGGCAACACGGAGGCCAAGACCTTCGTGCAGCGGGCGGTCTACGAGCACCTGGCCGACTGGCTGGACCGCAATCCGAACGAGGGCGCGGACATCGTCCGCAAGGCCATCGCCGCGGCGACCGCCCGTGTGGCGGCCCGCAAGGCGCGTGACCTCACCCGACGCAAGGGCCTGCTGGAGTCGGCCTCGCTGCCGGGCAAGCTCTCCGACTGCCAGTCGAACGACCCGACGAAGTGCGAGATCTTCATCGTCGAGGGCGACTCGGCCGGCGGCTCCGCGAAGTCCGGCCGCAATCCGCAGTACCAGGCCATCCTGCCGATCCGCGGCAAGATCCTGAACGTGGAGAAGGCCCGCGTCGACAAGATCCTGCAGAACCAGGAGATCCAGGCGCTCATCTCGGCCTTCGGCACCGGGGTCCACGAGGACTTCGACATCGAGAAGCTCCGCTATCACAAGATCATCCTGATGGCGGACGCCGATGTCGACGGCCAGCACATCAACACGCTGCTGCTGACCTTCCTGTTCCGCTTCATGCGGCCGCTGGTCGAGGCCGGGCACGTCTATCTGTCGCGCCCGCCGCTGTACAAGATCAAGTGGTCGCGGGACGACTTCCAGTACGCGTACTCGGACCGCGAGCGCGATGCGCTGATCGAGCTCGGCCGCCAGGCCGGCAAGCGCATCAAGGAGGACTCGGTCCAGCGCTTCAAGGGTCTCGGCGAGATGAACGCCGAGGAGCTGCGCATCACGACCATGGACCAGGAGCACCGCGTGCTCGGCCTCGTCACCCTCGACGATGCCGCACAGGCCGACGACCTGTTCTCCGTCCTGATGGGCGAGGACGTGGAGGCGCGCCGCTCGTTCATTCAGCGCAATGCCAAGGACGTCCGCTTCCTCGACATCTGAGCCGGTCACGTACCAGCCCGGTTACCCAAGACCGGTCACGTACCAGCTTCGAAAGGACCAGAGCCGGCCATGGCCGACGAGAACACCCCCAGCACCGCCGCAGCAGCAGCCGAAGAAGAAGACCAGACCCTGCGCATCGAGCCCGTCGGGCTCGAGACCGAGATGCAGCGCTCGTATCTCGACTACGCGATGTCCGTCATCGTCTCGCGTGCGCTCCCGGACGTCCGTGACGGCCTCAAGCCGGTGCACCGCCGCGTCCTGTACGCGATGTACGACGGCGGCTACCGGCCCGAGAAGGGCTTCTACAAGTGCGCCCGCGTCGTCGGCGACGTCATGGGCAACTACCACCCGCACGGCGACTCCTCCATCTACGACGCCCTGGTGCGCCTCGCGCAGCCGTGGTCGATGCGGATGCCGCTCGTCGACTCCAACGGCAACTTCGGCTCCCCGGGCAACGACCCGGCGGCCGCCATGCGCTACACCGAGTGCAAGATGGCGCCGCTGTCGATGGAGATGGTCCGCGACATCGACGAGGAGACCGTCGACTTCACGGACAACTACGACGGCCGCTCCCAGGAGCCGACCGTCCTGCCGGCCCGCTTCCCGAACCTGCTGATCAACGGCTCCGCCGGTATCGCGGTCGGCATGGCCACCAACATCCCGCCGCACAACCTGCGCGAGGTCGCGTCCGGCGCCCAGTGGTACCTGGAGAACCCGGAGGCCTCCCACGAGGAGCTCCTGGACGCGCTGATCGAGCGGATCAAGGGCCCCGACTTCCCGACCGGCGCGCTGGTCGTGGGCCGCAAGGGCATCGAGGAGGCCTACCGCACGGGCCGCGGCTCCATCACGATGCGCGCGGTCGTCGAGGTCGAGGAGATCCAGAACCGCCAGTGCCTGGTGGTCACGGAGCTTCCGTACCAGGTCAACCCGGACAACCTCGCGCAGAAGATCGCCGACCTCGTCAAGGACGGCAAGGTCGGCGGCATCGCCGACGTCCGCGACGAGAGCTCCTCGCGCACGGGCCAGCGTCTCGTGATCGTGCTCAAGCGGGACGCGGTCGCGAAGGTCGTCCTCAACAACCTGTACAAGCACACCGATCTGCAGACCAACTTCGGCGCCAACATGCTGGCCCTGGTCGACGGAGTGCCGCGCACCCTCTCCCTGGACGCGTTCATCCGCCACTGGGTGAACCACCAGGTCGAGGTCATCGTCCGGCGCACCAAGTTCCGGCTGCGCAAGGCCGAGGAGCGCGCGCACATCCTGCGCGGTCTGCTCAAGGCCCTCGACGCGATCGACGAGGTCATCGCGCTGATCCGGCGCAGTGACACGGTCGATGTCGCGCGCACCGGCCTGATGAGCCTGCTCGAGATCGACGAGATCCAGGCGAACGCCATCCTCGAGATGCAGCTGCGCCGGCTCGCCGCCCTGGAGCGGCAGAAGATCATGCAGGAGCATGACGAGCTGCAGGCGAAGATCGACGAGTACAACGCGATCCTCGCCTCGCCCGCGAAGCAGCGGCAGATCATCAGCGAGGAACTCGCCGCGATCGTCGACAAGTTCGGCGAGGACCGCCGCTCGCAGCTGGTGCCCTTCGACGGTGACATGTCCATCGAGGACCTGATCGCCGAGGAGGACATCGTCGTCACGATCACCCGCGGCGGCTACGTCAAGCGCACCAAGACCGACGACTACCGCTCGCAGAAGCGCGGCGGCAAGGGCGTACGGGGCACGAAGCTGAAGGAAGACGACATCGTCGACCACTTCTTCGTCTCGACCACGCACCACTGGCTGCTGTTCTTCACCAACAAGGGCCGCGTCTACCGGGCGAAGGCCTACGAGCTGCCGGACGCCGGACGCGATGCGCGCGGCCAGCACGTGGCGAACCTGCTGGCCTTCCAGCCGGACGAGCAGATCGCCGAGATCCTCGCGATCCGCGACTACGACGCGGCCCCCTACCTGGTTCTCGCGACCAAGTCGGGTCTCGTCAAGAAGACGGCTCTCAAGGACTACGACTCGCCGCGCTCGGGCGGTGTCATCGCCATCAACCTGCGCGAGACGGACGAGGGTTCGGACGACGAGCTGATCGGCGCCGAGCTGATCTCCGCCGAGGACGATCTGCTGCTCATCAGCAAGAAGGCCCAGTCGATCAGATTCACCGCGACGGACGATGCGCTGCGCCCCATGGGCCGTGCCACCTCGGGCGTCAAGGGCATGAGTTTCCGCGAGGGCGATGAGCTGCTCTCGATGAATGTGGTGCGGACCGGTACGTTCGTGTTCACCGCCACCGACGGCGGGTACGCGAAGCGGACCGCCGTCGACGAGTACCGCGTCCAGGGTCGCGGTGGCCTCGGCATCAAGGCCGCCAAGATCGTGGAGGACCGCGGTGAGCTGGTCGGCGCGCTGGTGGTCGAGGGCACCGACGAGATCCTCGCCATCACGCTGGGCGGCGGTGTGATTCGTACGCGAGTCAACGAGGTCAGGGAGACGGGCCGTGACACCATGGGCGTCCAGCTGATCAACCTGGGCAAGCGCGATGCCGTGGTCGGTATCGCTCGCAACGCCGAGGCCGGGCGTGAGGCCGAGGAAGTCGACGCGGGTGTCGACGCATCGGCCGAGCCGCAGCCGGCCGCAGGCATGGACGAGGGCACCGAGCCCGCGGCAGCCGAGTAAGCGCGAGGAGTGCACGACGTGAGTGGAGCCACGGGCGCCGGAACGCACGGACCCGGAACGGAAGGCGGCCGTGGCCCCGCCGAGTCGGTACACACAGCCCAGGGGGGCACAGTGACGGACACGCGAGGGCCGCAGGCCTACGCCTCCGAGTCGGAGTACGCGGCCGGGCCGCTGCCGGGTGAGCGTCAGCCGGGCCGGCCGGACGGTCCCTATCATCCGCCGCAGGCCTATCCGGCACCTTCCCAGGGTGCCCCGCAGGGTGCGGTACGTCGTGCGCGGACCGGCGCACGTACGACTCCGCGCACGCGCAAGGCGCGGCTGCGGGTCGCGAAGGCCGATCCGTGGTCGGTCATGAAGGTCAGCTTCCTGCTCTCCATCGCCCTGGGCATCTGCACGATCGTCGCCTCGGCCGTGCTGTGGATGGTCATGGACGCCATGGGCGTCTTCTCCACGGTCGGCGGGACGATCTCGGAGGCCACGGGGTCGAACGAGTCGAATGGTTTCGATCTTCAGGCGTTTCTCTCGCTGCCGCGAGTCCTGATGTTCACTTCGGTCATCGCGGTGATCGACGTGGTTCTGGCCACGGCGCTCGCCACGCTCGGCGCGTTCATCTACAACCTCTCCGCCGGTTTCGTCGGCGGAATCGAGCTGACGCTCGCCGAGGACGAATAGCCCGCCTGACGGCTGTCCGTCTCTGACTGTCTCTGACCGTCTCTCTCGGTCTTCTGTCTGTCGTCACTGTTCGTCCGCCCGCTCCCGGCCTGGTCAGCCGGGGGTCCGGGGGCTTTTCCCCGGGGGTGCTGCGGTATCGATTTTGGGACTGGGCGCGTCGTGCGCTAATCTTCTTCAAGTCAGCGCGCGGGACACACACCCGCAAAGCGCGGCGGGGCTATAGCTCAGTTGGTTAGAGCGCATCCCTGATAAGGATGAGGCCACAGGTTCAAATCCTGTTAGCCCCACAGCCCGACCGATGAGGTCGAGAAGCCCGGTAGCTCTTCGAGTTGCCGGGCTTCATTCATTGCCGTGGTGCTGCGCGGCCGCCGCCCGGCCGTGTTCGCCGGTGAATACCGCCTCTTCGTTCAGCCGGGCGGGTTCGCGGGTGTCGGCGCGGTGCCGGGCCTCGGCGCGCGGGATCTTCGGGCTGCGGGACGCCGGTGAGCTGTTGTGCGCCTCGGCGCGGATGCGCTGCTTCATCGTCGGCGGCCTCGACGGATCGTAGGGGCGCGAGACGGGCGCGGCCGGGCGGGTGCGGTCGGCCGGGGGCACCGTCGCCGGGTTGCCGGCCTCGGTCTGCTGCGGTACGGCAGCGGCGGCCTGGGGGGTGATGAGGCCCAGCGAGGCGAAGAACGCGAGCAGTGCGCCGATGAGTGCGGACCACAGGCGCGTGGCCTTGGTGGCAGCCATGATCTCTCCTTTTCGAAGCGGTTCTACCGGTCGTACCGGTTGCTCGCCCGCCCCGTTCGGGTCGGACGATTTGCGTACTTTCCTCATGATGTGTACGCAGGACGTGATGTGGGGGAGCCCGTGCCGCGATGCGCCGATCTTCAGATGAACACCACCCGTTCGGCCGCGTGAGCGCCCTGTTTCCTCCGTGATGGCTCGCTTTTGTCCGTACGAGGGGTGAAAGCGTCGAACATCACAGCGCCCTGAAGGCGTGTCACACAGGCCCGAAAGGCCGCCGAGGCGCAGGTCGACTGCGGTGCTCGGGGCGGGAGTTGGGTGCCCCGACAGGCCGCCGGGCGGCCGGTGACGGTGTGTATAGTCGGGCGCCAGAAGTCCCTCTACGTCAAGGAAAGACGAGGTAGCGCGGTGAAGAAGCTTCTCCTGGTCGCACTGGCCGCCATCGGCGGGCTCCTCGTGTACCGCCAGATCCAGGCGGATCGCGCCGAGCAGGATCTGTGGACGGAGGCGACTGACTCCGTGCCCACGGGTTCGTGAGACCGCATACGTCTCCATTGCACCAAGCCCCGGTCGCCCGCCGCGACCGGGGCTTCGTGCTGTCATGAGCGGCCGAACCGTGGCTTCCGGGCGGTGCGGATTCGCTGGCAGCGCCCCGGGCCTCGCGGCAGGATGAGAGCGGCCGATCCGGGCGAGGACGAGGGAGCAGGGTGACGACACGGCGCGGCAGCAGGCGTACGGCGGTGGTGGCGGCGATGTCCGTGGGCGCCGCGTTGGCGCTCGCACCGGCGGCGGCCGCCGAGCCCTACCCGTACGGCTTCCCGGACGAGACCCGGGAGGTGGCGGGCGCGCGGGGGCCCGGCGGGGCGCCGGTGCTCGACGCGGGCGAGACGTACCGCAGCACCATCGGGCCCGGGCAGGAGCTGCACTACCGGGTACGGCTCGACGACGCCTCCTCCGCCTACGTGTCGGCGGTGGCGCTGCCGGGCCTCGGCGACCGTGTGGCCTTCGGGGACGGCCTCGCGCTGCGCCTGGAGAACGCCGAGGGCGGGCGCTGCGGCACCGCGCGCACCGGGTTCGGCAACGCGGACTTCCCGCGGCCGCTCGTGGCGTCCGTGGAACGGCTCGTGGCCCAGGGGGCGCTGCACTGCCGGGCCGCAGGTACGTACACCCTGATCGTCGCGCGTACGGACGGCGGCAGGTCCGCCTCGCGGGAGACCTGGGACCTGGAACTCGACCTCGTCAACGAGCCCGCGCTCGAGGGCGTTGCGCCGAGCGAGACGCCCTCGCCCCGGCCGGAGGACGGCGGGCCGCTGCCGGAAGGTGCCGCAGAGGAACGGCAGGGCGGTACGAGCTTCCACGACGCGGTCGCCATCGGGACGGGGGTGTGGCGCGGGCGGATCGAACCGGGGCGCACCCTCTTCTACAAGGTGCCCGTCGACTGGGGACAGCGGATCGCGGCAGGCGCCGAACTGCGCGCCCCCGGCGACGAGGCGGTCGTGGCGCAGGCGCTGCGGCTCGGGCTGCACAACCCCGCGCACGACGAGGTCGCCGCCGACCAGCCCTCCCTGCGCGGCACCCGGGTGTCGGCGGCGCTCGACGGGCTGCCGCCGGTGGCCTACGAGAACCGGCTCGCCTCGGCGCCGCGGGTCAAGGGCATGCGCTTCGCCGGCGCGTACTACCTGCAGCTCACGCTCAGCCCGGACCTCGCCGAGCGGTACGGCGAGGGGCCGCTCGACGTGACGCTGCGGGTCGGCGTGGACGGCGCGGCGGTCGCCGGTCCCTCGTATGTCGGCGATCCGGGCATCTTCGATGCGGAGGCGGTCGACGCGGGCACGGACGCGGACGCGGGGACGGATGGGAGCGAGGGCGCGGATGAGGGCGAGGGCGCGGACCGGGATGCGGACGGCCAGGCGGCCGACGGCACCGGCCCGGCCGCCGGCCACGACGGCGGGATGCAGCTCGTCGCGGCCGTGTCGATCGCGCTGGGCACGGCCCTGGTGCTGTGGCTCGCGGTGTGGGCCGTGGTGGGCCGTCGGCACCGGGAGAGCTGAAGGGGCTCCCTCCCCTGTCTCAGATCTGCCCCAGCGCCCAGAACCCGACAGCGAAACAGAGAGCCGCGAGAAGCAGCACCGGCACGGCGACTTTGACGGGCGGACCGGAACGCCCGGGCCTCGGCCGCCGGTGGCTGCTGGGTGCGGCGGGGGTGTTGTCGGGGGCGGTGGCCGCGTGCGGGGTGATGTGGCGTGGGGTGGGGTGCGCGGGCTGGGGTCCCGCGTGAAGCGCGTCGGCGTGAGGTGTGGGGGCGCCGGGGGCCGGGGCCGCGTGCGCGGGCTCGGCTTGCGCGTTGGGGTGGGCCGGGTGCGCTGCGGGCGTATCGGGGGCGGAGCCCCCGCGCGGGGTGGATTCCGGCGGCCACGCTTCCACCTGGGCCTGGTGGGCCGGGCCGGTCGGGGTGTGGGGCGGTGGTGTGGTGGGAGGGGCCGGGGTCGGTGCCGCATGAGGGAAGGGCGGGCCTGTCGCCGTATCCGCGATGAACGGGGCCGGTGGGGCGCCCGGGGGTGCCGGGGGGCCTGGTGGCGGGGCGGCGGACGGCGGGGCCGCAGGGTGCTGTGCCGTCGATGGGGTGGCGGTGGTGAAGTCCCCTGAGACGGCCGGTGTCGGCGTGGCCGGAGTGGGGGTGGCCGGGGCAGGCGGGGCCGGTATCGGTGCGGACGTGGTCGGTGTGGCCGGGGCAGGTGTGACGGGGATGGACGCGGCCGGAGGCGGCGCGGTTGGCGTAGACGTGGTCGGTGTCGGTGTCGGTGTCGTTGGTGGGGGGAGGGGGCCGTCGGGGCCGAAGGGGGACGGGAGCGGGCCCAGTTGGTCGAAGATTTCGATGAGTTCGTCGTCGGGGCCCGGCTCCGGGAGGAGGGCCGTCGCCTCCGCGAGCGCCTTGCGCGCACCCGTCGCGCTGCGGAAGCGGGCATGCGGCTCGGGCTGGAGGAGCCCCGCGAGCACCTGCCACAGGGGCTCGGGGATCGTACGCGGCGCGTGCGGAGTGCCCTGGCTGCGGAACAGCTCCAGGAGCGCCTCGGTGTCCGGCTTCGCGCCCTCCAGAAGGCAGAGCGCCACCAGCCCCGTCGCGAAGAGATCCGCGGGGAAGTCCGGCTCGTCGTAGTCGTACTGCTCGGGCGCGATGTACCCCGGTGTCCCCACCACCAGGTCCGTCCGGGTCAGCCGGGGATCCCCCTTGCGCAGGGCGATCCCGAAATCGGAGAGCCGCAGATGCGGCCGCCCCGTCCCGGTCGCTTCGAGCAGGATGTTGGCGGGCTTGATGTCCCGGTGCACGACGCCTTCCGCGTGCACCGCCGAGAGCCCGGACAGCAACTGGTCGAGCAGCAGTGCCACATAGCGCGGCGGCAGCGGCCCGTAGTCGCCGATGAGACGGGCGAGCGAGCCGCCTCCGACGAGGTCCATCGTGAACAGGACCTTGTCGTCGTCGGCGGCCCAGCTCGCCGGGGCCAGGACATGCGGATGGTCGATCCGCAGCGCCTGCTCCCGTACGAAACGGAGCAGCGCGTACGCATCGCTCTGCAGCAGTATCTTGGCGGCGACATAGCGGCGCCGGCGGTGGTCCCAGGCGCGCCATACCTCGCCCACGCCACCGCGTCCGATCGGGTCGACCAGTTCGTACCGGCCGGCGAAGACCTCGCCCATGCCCGTGCTGCCTCCCCCTTGCCCCGGCCCCGGCGGACCGTCGGACCAGAAGCCCGGACCGGAAGCCCGGATCAGCCCTGGTGCGACTCGTAGTGGGTTACGGCGTCAGCGGTGCGCCCGGCGCCGTAGACCCGGAGGAACTCTGCCAGTTCCGGGTGGGTCGTGGCGATGGTGTCGGCGGCCTCGATGATCTCGCCGGCCGATGCGACGGAGCGCAGCACGGACTGGATCTCGCGCACCACCCGCTTGACGGTCGGCGCCCCCACGCCGGTCCCCCTGGAGCGGTCGCTCGTGGTGA
Organism: Streptomyces lothianensis; assembly: GCF_047779955.1. NCBI lineage: Bacteria > Bacillati > Actinomycetota > Actinomycetes > Kitasatosporales > Streptomycetaceae > Streptomyces > Streptomyces lothianensis. The sequence continues at coordinate 96,315 of NZ_JBLMKT010000015.1, forward strand.
GCACCGCACCGCCCTGGTTCTTCTTGATCTCCTCCATGCGCTCGGCCGCCTCGGAGGCACTCACGCTGCCGTCCGCGACCTGCCCGGACAGCTCCTGGAGCAGCTGTACCCGCTGCACCACGGCCGGATTGCCGATCTTGGCGCGCTGCCCGCTCATCAGCTGCGAGAGCATCGGCGCCGACAGTCCGAGCACGGCCGCCAGCCTGGCCTGGTTCAGGCCCAGGTCGTCGATCAGCCTACGGAAGAGCGCCCCCAACGGCTCCCCGTACCAACTGCGCTGAAGTTCTCTGGCTCTCGCAGTGGCTTCCTGCTGTTCCGCATCCACGATGCGTCCTCCCCTTCGCTCGTGCGAACCTCGCGGAGCATCTTACGGAGAGTGGTCGTGAACGGGGAGACCTCATCCCTTTGCGGACCCCGGGGGGTGACCCGGTACTCTTGTCCCCGACGCACGCGTGGCGAGGCGGTATCAGCCACCTTCGTCGTCCCGGGGCCTTAGCTCAGTTGGTAGAGCGCTGTCTTTGCATGGCAGATGTCAGGGGTTCGACTCCCCTAGGCTCCACTCCAGGTCACAGGCGGTTTTCGGGGTCCTCCCACGGGAGGGCTCCGGGGCCGCAGTACACATTCAGTACACATGCCTAGTGATCTTCCTTGCTCGCGGAGTACCTTGTGACCACCGTGGCCACGTCCCGCAGAGCGTCCCGCCGGGCCCGCTCGCGGTCGAGCCGGTCCGCCACCTCGTCGAGCCGGTCCGGGAACAGATGCCCGTAGGTGTCCAGCGTCATGGCCGCCGACTTGTGCCCGAGCATCGTCTGCACCACCTTCACGTCCGCCCCGCTCGCGATGCTCAGCGAGGCCGCGGTGTGCCGCAGCTTGTGCGGCGTGACCCCGAGGCCGGCCAACCCCGCGGCCTTCACCGCCGGGTTGAACACGCGGGTGCGGAAGTTGTCCCCGTACAGCGGCCCGCCCCCCGGCGCGGTGAACAGCAGCTCCGATGCGGCGCGGCCGCTCGTCATCTCCCCCAGCTCGGCCGCGAGCGACCGCAGCAGCGGTACCTTCCGCCGCTCGTGCGTCTTCGGCAGCCCGAGCACCAGGCCCTCGCGCGTCTTCTTGTACGCCTGCCGAACCGAGAGCCGCCGCGCCGCCGTGTCGACGGCCCCCACGGTCACGGCTGATATCTCACCCCAGCGCAGACCCGTGTACGCGAGCAGCAGCACGAGCAGCCGGTACTCGGCGGCGGCCTCGGCGAGCCGGTCCACCTGGGCGTGCTTGAGGTAGACGTGATCCTGCGGGACCGGCCTCGGCAGCGGGACGCCGGCCGCCGGGTTCGCGGCGATGCGCTTCGCCCGCACGGCGTGCCCGAGTACGAGCGACAACACGAGGTGGATCTTCTGAATCCGCCCCGGGCCAACCTTCCGGCAGCCGTGCGAGCCCTCGGCGAGATGCCCGACCCACTCGGCGATGTCCTCCCACTCGATCCGCCGCACCTGGTAGTCACCCCACCGCGGTTCGACGTGCACCCGCCACGTGTCCAGGTACGTCTCCCGCGTGGTCGGCTCCAGGCCGCCGAGGGTGCCTCGCCACTTCTCGTACACGTCGAGCAGCGTCGCCTTCCCCGCGGACGCGTCCCGGTACGAGCCGTCCCGCAGCTTCGCCTCGACGACGTGCACGTGGTTCTCGGCCTCGGGCAGCTTCTGGAACGTCGCCGACTTCGGCTTGCCGTCCGGCCCGTACCAGCGGACCCGCCACCGCCCGGGCGGCTGCCGCTTACTGCCGGCCTTCTTCGCCGCCTTCCACCGCTCGACCGCCGCCCGGTACTCGGCGTGCGGCTTACGGTCCTCAATCCACACCCGGGCCATCGGCCCCCCCTCCCTCGTCGGCCCAGTTTTTGAACACCTGCAGGGCTGCGCGCTGCCCCTCGTGGGTGGTCTGGTCCCAGCCGACACCGTCCGGTGTGGCAGTCATGAGGTACATCGCCAACTGGCGACGGCGCGCCTCCTCGTCAGCTCCCTCGGGGGACCTCAGAGGCACCCGGGCCTGAGCCCAACGCCACGCGAGATGTCCGGGCACCTCCCCGGCGCCGGTGAGTTCGACAGAGCCCCGGACGCTCTCCGGTACAAGGAGGGTGATCACCGGAACTTCGAGCGCCACGGCGAGCGCCATGAGGTCGTCGACGTCCACCCGGCGTACAGGCTTCGGCTCCCCACCCTTGCCCGGCTCCGTGCCGACCGCGCCGTTCTCAATCTTGTTGAGCGCGTCGGCGCTCAGCGGCCTTCCGGATTCCTTCAGCGCTGCAGAGAGGGCCCGGAGGGTCAGCCCCCGCTCCCCGCGCAGTCGCTTCACGTTGGCGGCAACAGTCCGCCCCGTCGGTCCCAATTCGATACGTCCTGTCGTCATGATCCGGACGCTAGCAGTCGAGGTAATCGCGACAGCGGCCCGAATCTTGCGGACACCGGATCATCCCGGGTACGCTCCGCATCATCTCGGAGCATACCGAGATGATGCAAGTCTTTGTCGCGAAAAACTCGACAGGAGCACACTCGTGGCGCAGCAACTCATGACCCCGGCAGAGGTGGAAGAGGAGTACGGCATTGCCGTGCAGACCCTCGCCAATTACCGGTGGCAGGGCATAGGGCCGGCCTACGTGAAGAAGACGCCCGGCCGCGGCGGCCGCATCGTTTACCGCCGCGCCGCCGTCGAGGCCTGGTTGGACGCACAGACTGTGCAGACCGGGGGCGCCGCAGCGTGAGCGCCAAGAAAAACGCCCCGGGGGCAACCGGGGCGCATAGTGACCGGCTGGACGGCGGGTCGACTCACACCGTACCGCGCAGCTCCGTCATCGCCTACTGCCGCGCCGAGCGGGTGAGCACCGGCACCGGGCCGTACTGGCTCCTCGTCGTCGACCGCTGCCCGCTGTGCAGCCACTCGCACCGGCACGGCGGAGGCGACGGGGAACGCCCTTCCTACGGGCACCGGGCAGCGCACTGCGGCAGGCGGGACTTCGGCGGCTACTGGCTGCAGCCCATCGAGGAGGCGCCGTGAGCCTCGACGACGAGGTCATCATGTGGGCCGAGCAGCAGGTGACCACGCTCCTGCCGCACGAGGTCCGTGTGCCCGCCTACGGCACCCGCGAGTGGCTGCAGCTCCCCGCCGGCGACCCCCGCAAGGCCGCCGCGCTGATCACGGCCGCCGAGATGTGGCGCCGCTACGGCGACGAACAGGCCCTCCTCGACTGGTTCCGCGACGCGTGCCGTGCACGGCCCTCGGTCGCCGACCGCCGGACCCGGGCCGAGCTCGACGCCGCGGCCACGCCGCGTCCGCCACACCGGCTCCGGGCCACACCGGGCTGGCCGCCGATCGCGGTCCCCGGCCAGTCCGGCCGCTACCTCGTCGCCCGGGAGAACGCTGCATGACGACCGATGATCTCGCCCAGCAACTCACGGGCGGCCCCAACTGGCAGCCGAACGAGGACCCGCTGGCGTACATCCCCGATGGCGGGCCCGCCGATGGCCCGAAGCGGCGCATCAAGCTGACCCCGGCCTCGGCGATCGAGCCGGAGCCGGTCATCTGGGCCTGGGAGCCCGAAGTCGGAGAGGGCCGCATTCCCGCGGGCGCACTCACGCTCGCCGCCGGTCGCGAGGGCACCGGCAAGTCGTCGTTCGGTATCTGGGTTGCCGCGCGCCTCTCCCGTGGTGAACTGCCGGGCACCTTCCACGGGCAGCCGAGGAACGTCTTCTACGCGGCCGTAGAGGACTCGTGGTCTCGCACCCTCGTGCCCCGCCTCATCGCGGCCGGGGCCGACCTGGACCGCGTCTTCCGTATCGACGTCGAGGACATCGAGCACGGCGAGACGATGCTGTCCCTGCCCATGGACGTGTCCCTCATCGAGCGCTCCATCGCCGAGCACGATGTTGCCGCGCTCATCGTCGACCCGCTCATGTCCACCCTGGGCAGCAGCACCGACGCGCACCGCACGCAGGATGTGCGCCAGGCGCTCGAGCCCCTGGTGCGCATGGCGGAGCGGACCAAGGCCCTGACGCTGGGCATCGCCCACTTCAACAAAGGCAGCGGCACCGATGCGTCTCAACTCATCTCCGGCTCCGGCGCGTTCAAAGACCTCGCCCGCGCCGTCATCGCGTTCGCCCGCGACCGCGAGACCGAAGAACAGGTCATGACGCAGACGAAGAACAGCCTCGGCCGCCTCGACCTCCCCTCCCTGTCCTACTGCATCGAGGGATTCGACGTGCACACCAGGAAGGGTGTGGCGAACGTCGGCCGCCTGGTCTTCACCGGCATCTCCGAACGCAGCGTCGAGGACACCCTTTCCGCCCCGGTCGACCGCGACGAGGCCGGCGAGCGGGACGAGGCCGCCGCCTGGCTCGTCGACTACCTCACCGACCAGGGAGGCGAAGCCCCTGCGGGAGAGGTCATCAAGGCCGCCGAGAGGGACGGCTTCGCCAAGCGCACGATCCAGCGCTCCCGCGCAAAGGTCGGCGTGACGTCCCAGAAGTCCGGCTTCGGCAAGGGCTGGGCCTGGGTACTGAGCGTGACCGACAACCGCGAAGACGACACGAAGGTGCCGAAGGTGCCAGCACCCAGGGACCTGGCACCTTCGGCACCTTCGCTGACACCTTCACCACCCCGGTCACTGTCCGCAGTCGGCTCCGACCGGCCCAAGACCCCCTGCGAGAAGTGCGACAGACCCCAGTGGAACGCCGAAGGCTCCCCCCTCTGCGTCGACTGCCGCACCGCCGCCTAACGAAGGGACCGCCCATGCTCGTCCGCGTCGCCCTCTGCCCCGCCTGCCGCTGCGAACGCATCACCCGACGCGTCGGCACCACCACCATCAAGGGCCACAAACAGACCCTCGTCCAGTGCCCCGACACCGCATGCGAACTCGTCTGGGCCCTCCGCCCCGACCACACCCCCCGCCGCACCACCGCGGCCTGAACTGAAGGGAATCCACTATGAGCAAGGCACCCATCACCAGCCTTCCCAGCAACGACTATCTCCCCGAGAGCGTCCACGCCCTGGCCGACCAGTGGCGCGCCGCCGACCAGCACGTCAAGGACATCCGCAGGCACCACCGCGAAGCCACCAGCGCGCTCCCCGACGCCCGCAACAAGGACGCCGAAGCCATCAAGGCCGCCGCCATCGACGGCCGCCCCCTGCCCGACCCGGAGCACGAGACGGCCACCCTCGCCCGGATCGACAATGCCAAGCAGGCCCTGCCCATCGTCGAAGCCGAACGCGACTCCATCGGCCGCCGCCTGGTCGTCGCCCTCCGAGACGACCAGGCCCGCGGCCACCTCGTCGACGCGGCCGCGGCCACTATGCATCCCGCACTCGCCGCCTACCGCGAGGCCCTGGACAAGGCCGAACGCGCGCTCAGCTACCGCTACCGCATGGTCAGGGAAGCAACCGAGCTGCTGCACGTCGTCGAAGCGCTCGACACCGGCGCAGAGGTACGCCTCCACCCCAAGGCCCTCAGCGGCATGCCCGACTTCTACGCCGCCCGTTACGGAGCCGACCAGGTCGCCAAGCAACTCTCCAAGATCACCACCCGCACGCCCCCGAGTAAGCGGCACGTCCGCCTCACGGACGGCCGGGTAATCCACGTGCCCTCCAGCCTCGCCGCGGACTTCCTGCGCGACGGGAAGGTCGAGGCGTGGCTGGACGGCTGGCCGCCCGAGCAGCCCAGCCCCCGCCTGCCCGGTGCCCCCGCCTCCCAGGCCAACACACGCTTCATCCCCCGCAGCGAACGAGGAGACGCAGCATGAACGAACAGATCACCGAAGTACAGCTCAAGACCATGAGCCCTCACGAGATCGTGCAGGCACAGCAGGAAGGCAGGCTCGATGCCTTGCTCGGTCGCCCCGTGCACGACATCCCCACCGAGGGGCAGCTCGGCAGGGAGCACCTGCAGCACATGACCCCGCACCAGATCGTGCAGGCACAGGGAGACGGACGCCTCGACCAGCTGCTCAACGGCACCGACTGAAGACCCGCGCGGCGTGAGGTGGTTGGGATGCGAGCCTCACGCCGCGTGACCAGACCCAGGGGGGTGACCCCCTCCGGCCTGGGGGTGGAACAGCGCGGGGGAGGGCGCTCGGGGGCGAGCAGGGTTCAAAGGGTGCCCCGCCGTCACGCAACGTGATGCCGCTTGATCACTTTCGAGGTCCCTCGAAAGTGATCAGTTCGGGGTTCCGTCGCCTGTCAGGGGTGCGGCTAATCGCCGTACCCTTCTCGCCCTCGTCGAGGAGGGCGAGGGCGTCAGAAAGGTTCGTACCGACGAACGAACCTTTTCTCGCCCTCCTGGCGGCCACCAGGGGTCACGATCTGGGCGTGACCCTTCTCGCCCTCATCCAGGCGGGCGGGTGGCCGGCGTCTGCCAGTCGGTGCCCTCGGCCTCGAGGCGGTGGGCGTAGGCGCGTACCTCGTCGAGCTGTGTGGCGAGGATGTCGACGAGGGCGAGGAGGGTGGTGGGGGTGTGTCGTCGGGTGTAGCCGCCGAGGTCTACCGCGAGGTATGGGTGTGGGCCGGTGAATTCGGCGTGGGGCGCCCATTCGGCTGAGATGACGAGCCATGGCAGCTGGCCGGGCATGAACGGCACGGTGGCGGTGAGGTGCTGGCCGCTGTGCGCCAGGTCGGCCCGGTAGTGGACCGGTTCGGCTGTGTGGTCGGTGGTGCACCAGGCGGGGCAGGTAAGTATCACCGGGCCGTGGTCGCGGGTGGGCACGGTCACCGCGCGGAGCTTGTTCACCGCCGCCTCTTCGCATTGCGGAGGGTGAGCCCGTCCGGCGGGCAGGCCTTGTGCTCGTGGAGGGTGATGCCTCCGCCGGACGCGGAGAACTTGGTGACCTGGCGCGACTTCTGGCCGGGGAGGATGGGCTTGTCGCAGCGGCAGCAGATCATTGGGCTGCCTCCCGGTGGCAGTCGTTGCATGCTCGCGGGAACCAGGCGAACCGCATTCCGGCTCGGCGTGCGTGCTGCGGGCCGAGGTCGACGGCGTTGCCGGCGGCGAGGATGATCGAGCACCACACGCAGGCGCGGCCGCGTATCTGCGGCGCGCTCAGCTCACTCAGCTTCGGCAGGGCCGCACCCTGCAAGGGCCGGGCGGGGGATCTGGTCGCCATCACACGCCTCCGGAGAGCTGGGGCTGCCGCTGCTCATGAAGCTAGGGGCACGATGTGCAGCACTGCGAGGCATGTGCAGTTCTTTGCATCAACCCCCGCTTTCCCGGGTACTTGTCGCGTTTGTGCCCTTGACCTGGCCATCCGACTGCATGACTGTGACGCAAAGAACTGCACACCCCATAGGCGGAGGCTGGCATGTCGTTACAGTTCATCGGAATCGACCCCGACACGAAGACCGGCGACTCCCCGACGGTGTGGGTCGATCAGGACGCACGCGAACTTGTCTTCCAGGGCTGGCTACCCGGCCCCGAACTCCAAGCCGAGTGCGAAGCGTTCGAGGTACCGGGCCACGCCGTCGGCATCCCCGACGGAGAGGCCGTCATCCGTATCCCCGCCAGGATGGTGGACATGGTCAGGAGGGCGTGCGATGCAGTCGAACGTGCCGACGATCACTGAACTTCTCGCCGCCTCCACGCGCAGCGCCGTTCACCTTGAGATGAGGGACCACTACGGCGTCGCCACCGAGGCCGCGGACTTCCAGGCCTGGCTCGACACAGGAGCCCTCGACGACGATCCGGCCTCCGAGGACTGGGCGCCCTGGGTCCAGGCCGTATCGCGGGCCGTCGCCCGAGGCGTCACGGTGAGGCGCGCCCGCATCGTGTCTGAGCCCGTCACGGCGTACATCCGATACGAGCACGCATCCACCAGCGTCAACGTGCACGCCGGCGAACAAGTCCGGTGGCTGCCCCGCCGCGATGCCTCCACCATCGCCCTGCCGGGCAACGACTATTGGCTGTTCGATGACCGGCTTGTCCGCTGGGGGTACTTCTCCGGAGATGGCGCGCTTACCGGTCACGAGGTGTCCGATGATCCGACTGCCGTGAAGCTGTGCGCCGCCGCTTTCCAGGCGGTGTGGGATCGTGCCATCCCGCACGACGAGTACAAGATCCGCTGAGAAGAAAGCACGGCCGCCAGCTCATGCCCGTCTCCCCGTCCTCGTCGGCCCAGGCCGCACGCGAAGCCGTCGCCCATCGGCTCCGCGACCTCCGCAAGGAAGCCGGGTTGACGGTGGTGCAGCTGGCGGCCGCGTGCGGCTGGCACTACTCCAAGACGTCCCGCATAGAGAACGCCCTCACCGGGCCGTCCGCGACGGACATCCGCCGGTGGTGCTCCGCAGTGAACGCACCTGGGCAGGCACAGGACTTGGTGGTTCAGTCGCTCAACGCCGAGTCCATGTACCGGCAGTGGCGCGACCAAGTCCGCGCCGGCCTACGGCACATCCAGGAGACAAAGGGCCGGGCGTTCCGGAACACCGAGTCGTTCCGCGTGTACTCCTCCAGTATCGTCCCCGGGCTGCTGCAGACCGAGGGCTACGCCCTGGCCGTGCTCGGCATAGCCGCCAGGGTCCACGGGCTGACGGACGACGACAGCGCCGAGGCGGCACGGGCACGCCTGGAGCGGTCCCGGATCATCCACGAACCGGGGCGCGTGTTCGTGGTGGTCGTCGAGGAGTCCGTGCTGCACGCGCGGGTCGCGGAACCTGACACGATGGCCGCGCAGCTCGGGTATCTGCTGACGGTCGGTGCGCTGCCTGCGGTGTCGCTTGGAGTCATCCCGAAGACAGCGCGTCGGACGCACTGGCCTGAGGAGACGTTTCACGTGTACGACGACCGGCTTGTGTCGGTCGAGTTGGTGTCGGCGGAGGTGAACGTGACGCAGCCCGGCGAGGTCGAACAGTACCTCCGGACGTTCGAGCGGCTGCGCAGCATGGCCGTGTACGGGGCGGAGGCGCGGGCCATCATCACGCGCGCCCTCGACACCCTCGACTGACCTACTTCAAGTCGGTCAGTCGCTCTCGCGTACTGCCAGTGACGCCAAGGGTTCCGTCCGTCGGGTGTGAGGGACACCCCGTCCCTCACACCCGCGTCTGGGCCGAAGGGCGTCATACGTCCTCGTCGGGCCTGTCGTACAGGTCGCGGACGGGGATGGACAGGACCGCGGGCCGGTGCCCGGTGTGCTGCTCGGCCTGGGCGGTGTAGCGGTGCGCCTCGGCGAGGCGTCGCACAGCGAAGCGGACCGCGTCGGACGCTGTCATACCGGTGCGCTGCAGCACCTCCAGGTCGTCGACGAGGGTCGGCGTCATCCGTACCGACAGGGAGCGCGGGCGGCTCACCGCTCGCCCTCCGCCCGCTGCTGGTCGAGGGCGGCCGCGAGGTGTTCGCGGCCGACCCGCAGAACGCCCGTGTACTCGTCGAGGGCGAGGAGTAGTTCGTCGACCTGGGCGAGGTCGAGGTCCGGCCACAAGCCGTCCGAGTAGAACGACAGCATGGGGGCGTCGTCCCCCCACTGCTTCAGCTCGAACAGCAGCAGCGGCTCGCCGGTGAACGAGACACGCATCCCGTGCTCGGGGCCGCGGTGTATCGGCTCGCGCCGGTCCTGGCAGTCCTCGCCGAGGCACTGCCCGTCGAGTGCCGTACACCCTGTGTCCGGCTGCCCGTTCGTAGGTGTGCCGGCGAGTTCGGCGAGCACGTCCGCTGCGATCTTCTCGGCCAGCTCCGGCGTGTACCGGTCCGGTAGCACCTGCTGCATGGCGACCCGGACCGCGTCGGGCATCGCCTCGGCGAGCTGGGGGAGGTCGAGCTGCGGGGGCGCGGGCTGTTCGGCGGCCTGGCCGTCATGGGCGAGGAACTTCGCGACCGCGGGGAAGTGGCGGTCGACGAACTTTCGGGCCGCCGCGTGCTCGGCGGTGGGAGCGTCGGGGGACGGTACCTTGTGGTGCATGGTCGGACTTCCTTGCTTGTGAAGGGTCCGGCCGTAGGCCCCGGTTGAGGTGGGGAAACACCTTCCGGGGCCGCCCCGCCGCAGTACACATGCAGTACACATGACGGCGGGAAAGGCCGGGATGACACGGGAAACGCTGGGATGCGTTTTGGCTGGTCAACCGGCCTGTGACTGGATTCGCGCAGGTGGCGGAGCCCCCTGAACGCCTTTGCATGGCAGATGTCAGGGGTTCGACTCCCCTAGGCTCCACTTGAAGACACCCCCCTGACCTGCGGAAACGTGGTCAGGGGGGTGTTCTTGTCTGCTCTTCGGGGTGCGCCGGGTGTGGGGCGGTGCGCGGGGTGGCGTCCGGCGGGGCGTGTGTTCAGCCCTGCCAGGGGGGTGTCTGGCCCCACTGCCAGACGGGTACCTCGGCGGCGTCGACCGGCGGTGGGTTCTCGCCCGAGTAGATCAGCGCCATGCGCGTGCCCCACTCGATGTAGTAGAGGAACACGCCGCGGAACTCCGGGTCGGAGGGCAGTCCCACCTCGTCCGCGGTGTCGAGCAGCAGCTCGACCCAGCGTCTGCGCTGCGGCTCGGTGATACCGCGGCCCAGGTGCTGCTGCGCCATGTGCGGGTGTCCGCCGCGCCGTTCGGTGTAGCCCGCGGGGCCCCCGAAGACCTCGGCGAGCCACATGGCGACGTGCTGTGGGTGGCGCGGGTCCATGCCCGCGAAGACCGGGGCCAGCAGCGGGTCCTTCAGGACGTGGTCGTAGAAGACCTCGGTGAGGCGGTTCAGCGCGTCGATGCCGCCGGCCCACTCGTAGATGCTGGGGGTGCCCGGCTTCCCGCCGGAGGCGGGCCGCTCGGGTGCGGTCGGCTCGGATGCTGACGGGTCGGGTGCGGTCGGGTCCGGTGCGGTCGCGTCCGGTGCGGTCGGGTCCGGTGCGGTGTCGAGCGGGTCGCTCACGGGGCCTCCTGACCGGCGGCCCGGCCGGTTCCCACGACGTCCGTGGTCAGGTAGTGCCGCATCTCCTCGATGGCGGTCACGTACGGGCGGATGGCGCCGAAGAAGGCCGGGAAGTGCTCCCCCTTGCGGAAGCCCTCCAGATGGGCCTCGACCGAGGTCCAGCGGATCCGCAGGATGTAGTGCTCGGGATCCTCCTGGCAGCGGGCAAGCTCGTAGTCGATGCACTCGGGGGCCGCTGCGAGGGATTCGGCGGCCTTGCGGTAGGAGTCCTCGAACCCCTTCTGGTCGTCCGACGCGATCCGGTAGCGGATGTACTCAACGGTCGACGGCATGCTGTGAGATCTCCCTGGGTCCGATTCGTCAGCTCGTCAGGTGTCAGCTTGCCCCGCTGATCCCCGTTCGTCAGGCAAACGGCCTATTCGGCCTCGGCCGGGGGATCGGTGCCGGGTTCGTTCGAGGGCCGGGCGTCGGGGCCCTGCGCGCGGACCCGCTGGACCTGCTCCAGCGACTCGCGCAGATCGCTCAGCCAGTCGTCCGCGTGGCGCTCGACGAGCCGGACGCACCACGCGAGCGCCTCGCTGCGGCTGCGGGCGACACCGCCCGCGATCAGGGTGTCGAGCACCTCGCGCTCCGGCTGGCGCAGCCGGGTCATGACGGGCGCGGACACGTGGGTGTACAGGGCGCGGGTGGTGCCGCACTCCACGCCCCACGAGACCTTCTTGCGGTACCGGTGCTCGGCCTCGCGGGCCACGGAGATGCGTGCGTCCCGGGTGCGCTCCCGGAACTCCTGGATCCGGCTGCGGACCGCGGCCTCCCGCTCCGCCTCGGAGGCGGAGTCGGCAAGCCGGGGTTCGGGGATGCGGCCGATGACGGTGATCTCCTCGCGGTCGGCCGTCACCTCCACGAGGGCTTCGAAGAGATCGTCCGGAAGGCGGCCGGCGAACCAGCCGCGGAGCTGTTCTCGCTGTTCGCCTGTAATCATGTAATACACGCTACGCGCCTACGGGGACACGGCAAGAGGGCGAGCCGGGCCGGCTCGCTCAGCCCATGGACCTGTAGCGGTGCACGAGCGAGATCGCCATGGCTCCCTCCCCGACGCCGGAGGCGACCCGCTTGATCGAGTGGGCGCGTACGTCACCGGCGGCGAAGACCCCGGGCACGCTCGTCTCCAGTGGGTAGGGGGCCCGCTCCAGGGGCCATTCCGCGGGCAGTTCGCCGCCGTTGCTGACCAGGTCGGAGCCGGTCAGCACGAAGCCGTGGTCGTCCCGCTCGACGATGTCGGCCAGCCAGTCGGTGTGCGGCCGTGCACCGATGAACGTGAACATGAACCGGCACGGCACCTCGGTGTCCTCGCCCCGGTCGGTGTCGTGCAGCACGATCCGCTCCAGGTGCTCGCCGCCGAGCAGTTCCCGTACGGAGGTGTTGACCTGGACCTCGATGTTCGGGGTCCGCTCGATCTCGTCGATCAGGTACTGCGACATGCTCTTGGCGAGGGAGTCGGCACGCACCAGGATCGTCACCTGTGCCGCGTACTTGGCGAAGTGCACGGCGGCCTGGCCCGCGGAGTTGGCGCCGCCGACGATGTGCACGTGCTGCGAGATGCAGGCGGAGCTCTCCGTGGTGGCGGCCCCGTAGTAGAGGCCGGCGCCCTCGAAGCGTTCGGCGCCCGGAGCCTCCAGGCGGTTGTAGGCCACGCCGGTCGACAGCAGGACCGTCTCGGCGCTGATCTCCGTACCGTCCGTCAGCGTGAGGATCTTGGCCGGGTCGTCCCGGGTCAGTTCGGTGACCTCGACCGGGTGCAGGATCTCGGCTCCGAACCGGGTCGCCTGGATGGTGGCGCGGCGGGTCAGGTCCCCGCCGGACAGGCCCGAGGGAAAGCCGAGGTAGTTCTCGATCAGCGAGGAGGTGCCCGCCTGGCCGCCCGGCGCCCGGGAGTCCACGAGCAGCGTGCTCATGCCCTCGGAGGCCGAGTACACCCCGGCCGCGAGCCCGGCCGGTCCTGCGCCGACGATGACGCACTCGTAGTGCGGCCGGGACGCCGTCGTCGACAGGCCCAGGTGCTCGGCGAGTTCGGCGTCCGTGGGCGCGGACAGCAGCGCGCCGTCCGGGAAGCGCACCAACGGCAGGGAGGCGTCCGGGAGCTGGGCGAGCAGCGCCAGCGCCTCCGGGTCGCGCTCGACGTTGAGGAATTTGAAGGGCTGCCCGTTGCGGGTGAAGAAGTCCCGGACCGTGTGGGTGCCCGGCGACACCAGATGGCCGGCGACGAGGATGCCGTCGTAGGCGGGACGGTAGTTGGCCAGCCAGTCCGACAGCAGGTCGTCGAGGACCGGGAACAGGCGCTCGTGCGGCGGGTCCCAGGGCTTCATCAGGTAGTAGTCGAGCCGCACCTGGTTGATGGCCGTGATCGCCGCGTCCGTCTCCGCGTACGCGGTGAGCAGCACCCGTCGCGCGTCGGGGAAGCGGCTGACGGCCTCAAGCAGGAACTCCACGCCGGTCACGTCGGGCATCCGCTGGTCCACCAGGAACAGCGCCGGGTCGTGGCCGCGTTCGTCCAGGGAGTCGAGGATCTTCAGGGCGTCGGCCGCGGAGGAGGCGCCGAGCACCCGGTAGCGGCTTCCGTACGCGGAGCGCAGATCGCGCCGGACCGCGCGCAGCACCTGCGGGTCGTCGTCCACCGCGAGGATCACCGGCTTGCGGCCCTCGTCGGCCGCCGCCTGGGCGGGGCGTTCGGCGCTGCGGGGAGGGCTCTCGGCGGAGCGGGCAGGACGCTCGGCGGTGCGGGCAGGGCGTTCGGCGGTCAGAGTGCGGGCGGTGTCGCCGCAGGCCTTCTCGCGCGTTCCCCTGTTCATGCCCGCCTTCATGCCCGCTCCATGATCAGTTGGTCCACGTAGCACCAGATCCAGGTCTCGCCCGGCTCGTGCGAGGCCGCGATCGGATGCTTGGTGGAGTGGAAGTGCCGGGTCGCGTGACGGTTCTTCGAGGAGTCGCAACAGCCGACATGTCCGCAGCTGAGACACATCCGCAGATGGACCCAGGCGTCGCCGAGGGCCAGGCACTCCGCGCAGCCGTCGGAGCCGGCCGTCACCGGACGCATTCCGTCCCGGTGCGTACACCTGCTGGTCATCGGAAAGTCCTTCTGGTCGGGGGTGGGGGGCTTCGGCCGTGAGTGGGGGGACTTCGGCCGGGTTCATGAGCCAACGCGAACACACTAGGGCGCGCGTCCCGCGCAGGGTTTATCGATTTCCCCGACATCAGGAAGTCCCGGGCCTACTTCCTGATGTCGTGGGTGAACCTCATGAGGTCTCCGGCCGACTTCTGGACGTCGCCAGGAGTTGGAATTCCTACCTCACCTAGTCACTGCCCAGGGCTTTGACAGCGCTTGGGTTCCGCCGCAGTGTTGTGCGAGCCAGCCACCAAGACGGCGCCAGGAGGGGAAACCGTGAGCAGGAAAATTCTGGTCATTGTCTCCGAGCACGGATATTGGGCCGAAGAACTCATCGGTCCGGTTTCCGTGTTCGACGAACGCGGTTATGAGGTCGTTTTCGCGACCCCCACGGGAAAGCGTGCCCGTGCGCTGCCCCCGAGCCTCGACGAGAACTACGTCGACCCGCCGCTCGGGCGCAGTGTCACCAGCGCCGAGAACGCCCGAAAGGGCCGGGAGTTCGACGAGGGCAGCCGCCTCGACAAGTCCCTCGACCTCTCCGGCTGGGCGCCGGAGCGGCCGTACACGAGCGAGGAGGGCTACCTCCGCAAGCTGGAGCAGTACCACCGGGATCTCGACCGGCTGGCGGACGACATCGCGGAATTCGACGCGCTGCTCATCGTCGGCGGCAGCGGCCCCATCGCCGACCTGGCCAACAACGAGCGGGTGCACGCCCTGATCCTGGCGTTCGTGAAGGCCGGCAAGGCGGTCGCCGCCGAGTGCTACGGGGTCGCCTGCCTGGCCTTCGCCCGCGACTGGGACGACCGCGCCTCGATCATCCGCGGCAAGCACGTCACCGGGCACTGCAAGGAGTACGACTACAAGGACGGCACGGGATTCCTCGGCACCGACTTCAACATGGGGCCGCCGCCGTATCCGCTCGAATACATCCTGCGGGATGCCACGGGCCCCGACGGCCGGTACCACGGAAACTTCGGCAAGCCGCTCTCGGTCATCGTGGACTACCCGTTCGTGACCGGCCGTTCCACACCGGACTCGTATCTCACGGGCGAGAAACTCGTCCAGGTTCTCGAAGAGGGTCTCACTCGATACGGCTGGTAATTCCGAGCGCTGAGGTCGCGGACCGGAAGGCTATTCATGACGGCAAAGCCGGGCACGGAAAAACTGATCGAACAATTCAAGGCCGATGGCCTCGACATCATGTTCGGAAACCCTGGAACCGTGGAGCAGGGTTTTCTCGACGCCGCCGACAAGGCAGCGGGATTCCAGTACGTTCTCGCGCTGCAGGAGACGGTCGCGGCCGGCATCGCGGACGGCTACGCACGGGCCACCGGCGGGGCGGCGCTGCTCCAGCTGCACTCCGGCGTCGGCCTCGGCAACGGGATCGGCATGCTCTACCAGTCGATGCGCGGCCACACCCCGCTCGTCGTCGTCGCGGGCGACGCCGGGGTCCGCTACGACGCGACCGACGCGCAGATGGCCGCCGATCTGGTCGCCATGGCGAAGCCGGTGACCAAGTACGCGACCCGGGTCACCGATCCCGCCTCCGTGCTGCGCACCGTGCGCCGCGCGGTGAAGATCGCCCTGACCCCGCCCCGCGGCCCGGTCTTCGTGGCGCTGCCCATGGACGTGCTGGACGCGCCCAACACCGAACCGGTGCTGCCGACCGTCGTGCCGCGCACGGACAGCGCGCCCTCCGACCGGGGTGTGGGCGAGGCCGCAGCGCTCCTGGCGGGCGCCCGGCGGCCGCTGATCCTGGCCGGCGACGGGGTGAGCCTGGCCGGTGCGCAGGCCGAACTCACCGCCGTGGCCGAGCTGCTCGGCGCCGATGTCTGGGACGTCGACTTCTCCGAGGTGCTCATGGCGGCCTCGCATCCCCTGCACCGGGGGGCCACGGGCCACATGTTCGGCGCGCACAGCAGGGAGCTGGTGCGCGATGCGGACGCGGTTCTCGTCGTCGGCACCTATCTGTTCCCCGAGGTCTTCCCCGACCTGGAGAGCCCGTTCGCCGACGGAGCGAAGATCGTCCACATCGATCTGAACGCCTACGAGATCGCCAAGAACTTCCCCGTCGACGTCGGTCTCGTCGCCGATCCCAGGTCGGCGCTGCGGGCCCTGCGGGCCGGGCTCGACCGGGCGCTCCCGGCGGATCGGCGTGCCGAGGCGGCGGCCCGGCTGGCGGCGCGTACCGAGGAACGCGCGGCGCGACAGGCCGCGTTCGAGGCGGCGCCGCACGACGGCACGGCGGCCGAGGCGCTGCTGCACGCGCTCGCCGGGCAGACCGGCGGCGATCTGATCGTCTTCGACGAGGCCCTGACCACTTCCCCGCTGGTCACCGCGTATCTGCCGCCGGACCGTATCGGTGACTACCACGTCACCCGCGGCGGTTCGCTCGGTGTCGGGATCCCCGGGGCGATCGGTGCCAAGCTCGCGCATCCGGACCGTACGGTCGTCGGATTCACCGGCGACGGCGGGTCCATGTACACCTTCCAGGCCCTGTGGACGGCGGCCCGGCACGGTGTCGCGGCGAAGTTCGTCGTCTGCAACAACCACAAGTACCGCCTGCTCGACGACAACATCGCGCAGTACTGGAAGGAGCGCGCCATCGCGCCGCACGCCTTCCCGCACTCCTTCGATCTCTCGCAGCCGGAGATCGACTTCGCCGGTCTGGCCCGGTCGCTGGGCGCCGGAGCCGCCAGGGTCGAGAAGCCCGGACAGGCCGCCGACGCGGTGCGGCGCATGCTCGCCCACCCCGGTCCGTTCCTCATCGACCTCCAGATCTGAGACCGGCTCGCACGCAGCTCCGAGACCGGCCCGCACGCCACCGACCGATCCGCCGTACGAGAAGGGGTCACCGCATGCCCGACGCAGACACGTCGCAGCTCACCGAGGAAGCGATCCGCACGTTCGCCACCGACTGGTACGTCGCCCTCGACCGGCACGTACCGCTCGAGGAGGTGCTGGCGTTCATCACCGACGACCTGGAGTTCGCCGTCCCGGAGGACACCTTCCTCGGCCACGACGGCTTCGCCCGCTGGTACGAGGCCGTCACGAACCTCTTCTTCGACGAGGAGCACACCGTGACCAAGGTGGACGCCGTCATCGAGGGCGACCGCGCCATCGTCCAGGTGATCGTCAACTGGCAGGCCAAGGTGTGGAAGCGGCCGGCCGCCCGGAGCGAGTGGCTGGGCTTCGACGCAGACCAGACCTGGACCGTGGTGCCCGGCCCGAACGGCCCGCAGATCAGCAAGTACACGGTCAACGCCCTGGACCCGATGCCCGGCTCGGGCACCCTCTGAGGCCGGGGGACACGGCGATGACCGAGGTGACGAGGGAACGTGTCGAGGCCGCCTACCGCGCGCTCGGCTCCGGCGACCGCTCCAGGATCCTGGAGTACTACGCGGAGGACCTGCGCTGGCTGGTCCCCGGCAACCACCCGCTGGCCGGCTGGTACGAGTCCCTGGACGCGTTCCTCGATCTGATGGGACGCACCGGCAAGCTCACCGGCGGCACCTTCCGCATGGACCGCGAGGTGATCCTCGTGGGCGAGGACTGCTCCGCCGACGTGTGCCACAACGTGGGCCTGCGCGCGGGCGCCCCCGAGGACGCGCAGTCCCCGTACGAGCGGATGGACGCCAAGGTCTTCCACTTCATGCGCTGGCGCGACGGCCGGATCGTCGAGGGCCGCGACGGCCTGTTCGGCGACGACGCCACCGCCTTCAGCCAGTTCTGGGCGCCGTTCGCGCCCGGCGGCGTACGCACCGGCCGCTGACCGGCCCGCCCCAACCCGAGAGCGAGGGACAGAGTATGGACGCCCGCGAGGTGCTGACCAAGTACTACGAGTACGCCAACGCCGGTGACTGGCAACGCTGGTGCGATCTGTTCGCCGAGGACCAGGTCATGGACGAACAGCTCGCCGGACATATCGAGGGCCTGGCGAAGCTGCGCTCGATGATGGCCGGCATGGGGGACATGTACGCCTCCTTCCGCAACGAGCCGGTGCACCTCATCGTCGACGCCGACGGCCAGAAGGCGGCCGCGGTCTCCCATCTGAGCGCCGTCAGCAAGGCCTCGGGCAAGGCCATCGAGGCCGAGGTCATGAACTTCTTCCGGGTCGTCGACGGAAAGATCGTCTACATGGCCAACTACCACGACACGGTGCCTTTCCAGGTCCTGTCGCAGGTCTGAGGAGCCGCAGATGACCACAGCACCCGCAGAGGTCCAGGAGTTCGACTACATCGTCATCGGCAGCGGCGCCGCAGGCAGCGTGCTGGCCAACCGGCTCTCCGAGGACCCCGACACCACCGTTCTGGTCCTGGAGGCGGGCGGCAACCGCATTCCGCCCGAGGTGGACGACCCGTCCTCCTGGTACAAGCTGCTCGGCAGCCGGGTCGACTGGGGCTACACCACCGTCCCGCAGCCCGGCCTCGGCGGCCGCAGCGTGTACGAGCCGCGCGGGAAGCTACCCGGCGGCAGCAGCAACCTGTACATCATGATGCACATCCGCGGCCATGCCTCGGACTTCGACAACTGGGCCTACCAGGGCGCGGCCGGCTGGTCCCACCAGGACGTCCTGCCCTACTTCGCGCTCCTGGAGTCGCAGGAGGACGTCACCGCCCCCACCACCGGGACCAAGGGCCCGCAGCGGGTCACCAACGCCGGTGCCCACGGCCCCAATCCGGTCTCGCGCGCCTTCATCGACGCCGCGGTCGAACTCGGCCACGAGGAGATCGCCGACTTCAACACCGACGGCCGGGGCCGCGGCCTGTTCGGCACCGGATGGCACCACATCGACGTCGCCGACGGCAAGCGCCAGGGCACGCTGGCCGCGTATCTCGAACCCGCCCTCGCACGGCCCAACCTCACCCTGCGCACCAGCGCCCGCACCACCCGGCTGCTCTTCGAGGGCAGCACCTGCGTGGGCGCCGAGTACGAGCAGGGCGCCGATCCCGCGGACATCGAGGGACGCACAGTGGCGGGCTCCGCCGGGACCCCGGGCACGCAGACGGTGCGGGCCCGGCGCGAGGTCGTCGTCGCGGGCGGCGCCATCGAGTCCCCGAAGCTGCTGCTGCTCTCCGGCATCGGCGCCCCCGACCGGCTGCGCGAGCTCGACATCCCGGTGACGGCCGCGGTGCCGGGCGTGGGCGAGAACTTCCACAACCACGTGCTCACCGGGCTGATGGCCGAGGTCTCGCAGGAGCTGCCCGCACCGCGGCAGAACCTGTCGGAGAGCGCGCTGTTCCTGGCCTCCCGGCCGGGTCTGCCCGCCCCCGACCTGCAGATCGCCTTCGTGCACGTACCGTTCGACGTCATCGTGGGGCAGAGCCACCCGAACACGGTGAGCATCCTGCCCGGAGTCGTGCGGCCCGTCTCGCGCGGCTGGATCCGGCTGGCGGACCGCGACCCGGCCACCCCGCCGCTGGTCAACCCCAACTACCTGGGGGACCGCTGGGACCTGGAGCGCATGGTGCAGGGCGTGAAGATCGCCCGTGACCTCTTCGCGAGCTCCGCGTTCAAGCCCTGGTACAAGCAGGAACTGCAGCCGGGGTCCGAGGTCCGCACCGATGCCGAACTGTCCGACTTCGTACGGCAGAAGTCGGACAGCTACCACCACCAGGCGGGTTCCTGCCGGATGGGCGTCGACGACCTGTCCGTCGTCGACCCGCAGCTGCGGGTGCACGGGGTCGAGAACCTGCGCGTGGTCGACGCCAGCGTGATGCCGGCGGTGCCCTCGGGGAACTGCCACACCGCGATCGTGATGATCGCCGAGCGCGCCGCCGACCTCATCAAGGGGGTCTGTCGTGTCTGATGCCGTGCTGCGCGACGGCCCGCTGAACGGGCTCCGTCTCGCCGTCCTCATCGAGAGCGACTTCTTCGAGCCCGAGATCTCCTACTACGAGCGGCGGTTCGCCGAGGAGGGCGCCGAGGTGCACTTCCTGACCCGGCTGTGGGGTCAGGACGCGATCACCTTCCAGGGGCACGAGCACCGCGCCCCGTTCACCGCCGACCGCAGCTTCGAGACGCTCACCGACGAGCAGCTGCGCGGATACGCCGCCGTCATCGTGCCCTCCGGCATGGTGGCCGACCGGCTGCGCTACACCGAGGACGTCGACCGGCTCGCCCCGGCGACCGACTTTCTGCGCCGTGCCTTCGAGGAGCCCGGCGTGCTCAAGGGGATCATCTGCCATGGCATGTGGCTCGCCTCCTCGATCCCCGAGAAGGTGCGCGGCCGCAAGCTCGTCTGCCACAACAACCTCGTCGGCGACGTCCGCAACATGGGCGCGCAGTACGTGGACGAGGACGTCGTGGTCGACGGCGACCTGGTCACCGGGCGTACCGGCGGCCACCACCACCTCTTCGCCCGCCGCATCGTCGAGCTGCTCGCGGCGCGCCGTGGCCGGGGCGGTGAGCTCTGATGCGCTGGGCGCACGTGGGGCTCAACTGCACCGACCAGAAGGTGACCGAGGAGTTCTACACCCGGCTGTTCGGCTTCACCCGGGCCCGGACCGTCGACCTGGGCGAGTCCGAGATCGTGTTCCTGCGCAAGGGCGAGGCGTATCTGGAGCTGTTCCCCGCCGCCGGGCCGGCCACGGCCGCGAGCGGCGACGGACCCACCGGAGCGGGTGTCATCCGGCACCTCGCCTTCCAGACCGACGATGTCGACGCCTTCCTGGACACCCTCCCGGACCGGGACGACATCACCCTCGGGCCGCTGGACTTCGACGACTTCATCTGCGGCTGGCGCACCGTCTGGGTGCGCGACCCGGACGGCGTGATCGTCGAAGTGAGCCAGGGGTTCCGGGACAACGACACAGACGACAAGGACGGTGTCCGACATGGCTGAGCCCGTGGCCTTCTCCTTCTCCGACACGATCGCCGGCTCGGTCGAGCACTTCGACTCCGAAGCCCGGCTGCTGAGCCTGCGTACGGTCGACGGCAGGACCTTCGCCGTCTCGCTGGCCGGCGATCCGAGCGCGGAGCTGGTGCGCAACCTCGACGAGCCCTACATCGACGCCTCCGGGCACATCGACGAGATGCTCTCCCCCGGCCGGCTGCTCATCACGTACGGGATCCACTACCCGGACGGCGGCGGCCGCTTCGAGGCCAAGCGCCTGGTGTTCCTGGGCCGCGGCGCGGAGGACTTCCGCTTCGAGGAGGGCGGCTGGTGGGTCAAGCAGATCGAGTCGCTCGCCGCCTTCTACCGCAAGGCCCAGTTCGGCGACGGACCGGTCGACTTCACCGAGTACCGCACCGAGATCCGGCTCGGCGGCGACAAGACGGCCAGCCATGTGCAGGAGACCGACACGATCTCCCGGCTGGTCTACGGCATGGCCTCCGCCTACCTGCTGACCGGCAAGGACGAGTACCTGGAGGTCGCCGAGCGGGGCACCGAGTACCTGCGCCGGCACATGCGGGTCGTGGACGGCGAGGAGGACGTCGTCTACTGGTACCACGGCATCAGCATCGACAAGGGATCCGAACGCAAGCTGTTTACCTCGGAGTTCTCCGACGACTACGACGCGATCCCGATGTACGAGCAGATCTACGCGCTCGCCGGGCCGGTGCAGACCTACCGGGTCACCGGCGACCCCCGGATCAAGCAGGACGCGGACGCCACCATCCGGCTCTTCGACAAGTTCTTCCTCGACCGCGAGCAGGGCGGCTACTACTCGCACATCGACCCGATCCTGTTCAGCGCCGACCACGAGTCGCTCGGCGAGAACCGGGAGCGCAAGAACTGGAACTCGGTGGGCGACCACGCTCCGGCCTATCTGATCAACCTCTATCTGGCGACCGGTGACCGGAAGTACGCCGACTTCCTGGAGTACACCTTCGACACCATCGCCGACCGCTTCCCGGACTACAAGAACAGCCCCTTCGTCCAGGAGCGCTTCCACCGCGACTGGTCCCACGACACCGAACACGGCTGGCAGCAGGACCGTGCCGTGGTCGGCCACAACCTCAAGATCGCCTGGAACCTGATGCGGATGAACTCGCTCAGGTCCAAGGACGCGTACACGGACCTGGCCGCGAAGATCGGCCGGCTGATGCCCGAGGTCGGCAGCGACCGGCAGCGCGGCGGCTGGTACGACGTCGTCGAGCGCCGGCGCGCGGACGGCGAGGAGATCCACCGCTTCGCCTGGCACGACCGCAAGGCGTGGTGGCAGCAGGAGCAGGCGATCCTCGCCTACCTGATCCTCGCCGGCACGGTGGGCGACGAGGAGTTCCGGCGCGAGGCCCGGCAGGCCGAGGCCTTCTACAACACCTTCTTCCTCGACCACGACGAGGGCGCCGTCTACTTCAACGTCCTGGCGAGCGGCACGCCGTACCTGCTCGGCACGGAGCGGCTCAAGGGCAGCCACTCCATGTCCATGTACCACTCCGCCGAGCTGTGCTACCTGGCCGCCGTCTACAACAATCTGCTGGTCAACGGGCGCGACATGGACTTCCACTTCAAGCCCGACCCCTCCGCCCTGCCCGACCGGGTCCTGCGGGTCGCCCCCGACCTCCTGCCGGCCGGTTCGGTGCGGATCTCCTCGGTCGAGATCGACGGCCAGGTGCACGAGGACTTCGACGCCGCCGGTCTCACCGTGCGCCTGCCCGAGGCGCAGGAGCGGGTCCGGGTCAAGGTCCGGATGAGCCCGGTGGCCCCGGCGGAGCGACCCGCGGAGCAGCGATGACTCTCGCACTCAAGGAGCGGCGCACCAAGACGGCGACCGTGGTGGCGCTGACCGGGGAGATCAACAGCGAGACCTCGGGCCTGCTGCTGGAGCGGCTGCTGCCGCTGGTGGCGGGCGGGGGCAGGCTCCGTGTCGACCTGACGGCCGTCGGCTACGTGTCCAGCGCGGGATTGCGCACCCTCCTCGTCGTCTACCGGGAGGCCCAGCACGCGGGCGCCACGGTGACCCTGAGCGGAGTCGGCGAGGAGGTCAGGTTCGTGATGTCGGCGACCGGCTTCCTGGACTTCTTCGAGACCGACGACGGCGAAGGGGGCAGTGCATGACCTCCCTCGACTCCCTGCGCAGGGTGGATGCCTACCCCACCCACCAGGTCGCCGGATACGGCGTACGGGCCGCCAAGCCCTACCCGTTCGGCGCGTACGTGGTGCCAGGCGGCGTCAGCTTCGCCGTCTACTCGGACCAGGCGACGCGGATGACGCTCGTGCTGTTCGAGCGCGGCGCCCCGCAGCCCATGGCCGAACTGGAGTTCCCCGCCGAGTTCAGGACCGGCAGCGTCTTCGCGATGACCGTCTTCGGCCTGGACCACGAGAACATCGAGTACGGCTTCCGGGCCGACGGGCCCTACGACCCGGTCTCCGGACACCGCTTCGACCCGCGGCAGATCCTCAGCGACCCCTATGCGCGGCTCATCTCGGGCCGGGACGTCTGGGGCGTGGAACCGGACCGGGACGACATCTACGCGTACCGCTCCCGCGTCTGCCTGCAGGACTTCGACTGGGGTGACGACTCCCCGCTCGGCACCCCGGCCGAGGATCTCGTGATCTACGAGACCCATGTGCGGGGCTTCACCGCCCACCCCTCCTCCGGGGTACGCGCTCCCGGCACCTTCGCCGGCCTGCGCGAGAAGATCCCCTATCTGAAGGAACTGGGGGTGAACTGCGTCGAGCTGCTGCCCATCTTCGAGTTCGACGAGAGCGACAACCCGCGCACCGACCCGGCGACCGGCAAGCGGCTGTACAACTACTGGGGCTACAACACGGTCGCCTTCTTCGCCCCCAAGGCGGGCTACGCGGCCACCGGCCGCTACGGCATGCAGGGCGACGAACTGCGCACCCTGGTCAAGGAGCTGCACGCGGCCGGCATCGAGGTCATCCTCGACGTCGTCTTCAACCACACCGCCGAGGGCAACGAGCAGGGGCCGACGATCTCCTTCAAGGGGCTCGACAACGCCACCTACTACATGCTCACGCCCGAGGGGTACTACTTCAACTTCAGCGGCACTGGCAACACCGTCAACTGCAATCACCCCGTGGTGCGTGAGTTCGTCCTGGACTGCCTGCGGCACTGGGTCTCCGACTACCACATCGACGGCTTCCGCTTCGACCTCGCCGCGATCCTCGGCCGGGACATGGACGGCACCCCGCTGCCCAATCCCCCGCTGCTCGACCTGCTCGCCCACGACCCGGTGCTGCGGCACACCAAGCTCATCGCCGAGGCCTGGGACGCGGCCGGACTCTACGAGGTCGGCAACTTCCCCGCCTACGGCCGCTGGGCCGAGTGGAACGGGAAGTACCGCGACACCGTGCGCCGCTTCCTCAAGGGCGAGCCGGGCACCGTCGGTGAACTCGCCACCCGGATCGCCGGATCGCCGGACCTCTACGCGGGCCGCGGCACCACCGCCTCCGTCAACTTCCTCACCGCACACGACGGGTTCACCCTCGCCGACCTCGTCACGTACAACGACAAGCACAACGAGGCCAACGGCGAGGACAACAACGACGGCGCCAACGACAACGACAGCTGGAACCACGGCGTCGAAGGCCCCACGGACGACCCCGCGATCAACGCGCTGCGGCTGCGGCAGATGAAGAACGCCCTGGCGATCCTGTTCACCAGCCAGGGCATCCCGATGCTGCTCGCGGGCGACGAGGTCGGCCGCACCCAGCAGGGCAACAACAACACGTACTGCCAGGACAACGAACTGTCCTGGATGGACTGGGAGCTGGTGCGCTCCAACGCCGAGCTGC
Source organism: Streptomyces lothianensis (assembly GCF_047779955.1). Classification (NCBI taxonomy): domain Bacteria; kingdom Bacillati; phylum Actinomycetota; class Actinomycetes; order Kitasatosporales; family Streptomycetaceae; genus Streptomyces; species Streptomyces lothianensis. The sequence goes on from NZ_JBLMKT010000015.1 coordinate 121,049, forward strand.
TGCGCTTCACCCAGGCCCTGATCGCCTTCCGCGGCGCCCATCCCGAACTGCGGTCCACCGAGCACGCCACCGGCCTCGACGTGCCCACCACCGGCATGCCCGACATCAGCTGGCACGGCGAGCGCGCCGGGGAGCCCGACTGGTCCGCCGAGAGCCGGCTCCTCGCCGTCGCACGCAGCGGCACCGGCGACGACGACGTCGTCTACGTGGCGATGAACGCCCACTGGGAGTCCCACGACCTGAGCCTGCCCGCCCTGCCGGGCGGCCGGACCTGGCACCTGTTCGCCGACACCGGGGCCGCGGCCCCGCACGATCTGCACCCGCTGGGCGCCGAACCCGCACTGGAGCAGGCAGGCAGCTATCTGATCGGGCCGCGCAGCGTCGTGGTCCTCGTCGGGCGGGCCGCCGCCCCTTCGAGCCAAGGAGTCTGACATGCCGCTTTCCGTGTCCCTGTCCGTCGACGGCGACGTCACCGTGATCGAACTCGCCGGCGAGCTCGACGCCCACACGGCGCCGGACTTCCACCAGACCATCGAGAAGGCCGCCGGCCACGGCACCACCACCGTGGAGATCCGGATGCACGGCGTCTCCTACATGGCCAGCGCCGGACTGCGCTCCCTCGTCTTCGCCCAGCAGAAGGTCGCCGAAGGCGTCACCATCCGCGTGGTCGGAGCCAGTGAGCCGGTGGCCCGCACGATCCGTACCGCGGGTCTCGAACACAGTCTGGTGCTCGCGGATGAGTAAGAGGCTGTTGTCAAACCCCGCTTCGGATCAGACCGAGTGGTCTGGTGCCTCCCCCAAGCTCTTCGAGCAGGGGGTACCCCCGGAATCCAAGGCGGAGGAGGGAGTCGACGCGGAGCGTCGGCGAGTGACGACAACGCAGGAGGCGGCGGTGCCAGGCCGCTCGGGCCCGGAGAGGGGGTTGACGACAGCCTCTGAGGTGATGGACGTGGCGCAGCGGGCATCCGAGTTGCGGGTGCCCGCCGAGCTCCGGTCGCTGGCCGAGATCGCCGGATACGTGCGGGCGCTGGCCCGCCGGGCCGGCCTCGACCCGGCGGCCGCCTACCGGCTGCGCCTCGCGGTCGACGAGCTCGCCACCAACGTCGTCACCCACGGCTACCAGGGGGCCGACGGCGAGATCGTCGTGGCCGGTTCGGCCGACCCCGACTGGGTGCGGGTCCGGATCGAGGACCGTGCGCCGCCCTTCGACCCGCGCGAGGGCCGGTCCGCGCCCGCCGTGGGCGTACCGCCCGAACAGCGACCCATCGGGGGTCTCGGCGTCCATCTCGCTCTCACCAGCGTCGACACCTTCCGGTACGAGCGCACCGACGGACGCAACATCAGCGTGCTCGCGGTCCGCACCGGGTCCGCACGACCGGCCGACGGCCTGTCTGCACGACCGGCCGACGCCCCGTCCGCACGACCCGGCGACGGCCCGTCCGCACGCCCTTGAGAACAGGACGCCACATGACCGGCACCACGGTGCTCATCGTGGAGGAGCGGGTACCCGCTCCTCCCGCACTGCTCCAGGCCCTCGAAGGCGCGGGCGTCAGCACGATCCACCGGCCCCTGGACCGGCTCAGAGGCGGACCGGGCGACGCCCACCCGCCCGCCGCCGACGCCCTGCTGGCCCCGGCGGGATGCGCACCCGGGACGGTGCGGGCGCTGGCCCGCCTGCTGGGACGCGGCGGCCAGGAACCGGTGGTGCTGGTGTACGCCACGGGGGACTTCGAGGAACTGGAGGCTCATGTGCGGCTCGGGCACGACTACGTGGTGCCGCCCTTCCTGCCGGCCCTGGTCGGCGCGCGCCTCGCCCACTGCTCGGAGCGTGTCGCCCTCGGCCGCAGCGCCGCGGAGGCCGATGCCCGCGCCGAACTCATCCGCTACGAACGGGAACTGGAGATAGGGCGGGAGATCCAGGAAGGCTTCCTGCCGGACACGCTCCCGGTGCCGGACGGCTGGGAGATCGACGTGACGTTCCGGCCCGCCCGCCAGGTGGCCGGCGACTTCTACGACGTCTTCGAACTGGTCCACCGCCGCCGTCTTGCCCTCGTGGTCGCCGACGTCTGCGACAAGGGCGTGGGCGCCGCCCTGTTCATGGCGCTGATCCGCAGCCTGTTACGGCACACCGCGGAGAACAGCGGGCTGCAGCACCTGGTGGCCACGGCACCACCGTCCTCGGCGCAGCACTCCGGGATCCCCGTGGTCGGGGCCACCCCGCTGCTCAACGCGGTCACGGCGACCAACGGCTACCTCACCCGCAACCACCTCGCGCAGGGCTACTTCGCGACCATGTTCTTCAGCGTCCTCGACCCGGCCACGGGCAGCATGGTCTACATCAACGGCGGCCACAATCCGCCGCTGCTGCTCGGAGCGGACAGTGCGAGGCCCGTACCGCTGGAGCCCACCGGACCGGCGGTCGGTGTCCTGCCCGACTGTTCCTTCGCACTTGGCTATGCGCAACTCGACCCCGGGGACACCCTGTTCGTCTACACGGACGGAGTGCCGGAGGCCCGCTGCCCCGAGGGGACGTTCCTCGGCGAGCACCGCATGATGGATCTGCTCCTCGCCCCCGCCTGCAACGGCCAGGAGGTGCTGAGCCGCGTCGACAGCGCCGTACGCGCGCACACCGGCGACGGCGAACAGCACGACGACGTGACCATGCTGGCCCTGCACCGGCCCCGCGCCGATGCGGCCGCCGCGCGGGCGGTGGCCTGATGGGCGCCCGGTCGATCGTGCTGTACTCCCACCGGGGCGGCACCGGCAAGACGACGCTGCTCGCCAACATGGCGGTGCTGATCGCCGCCGCCGGCCACCGCGTCGCGCTCGTCGACACCGATATCCAGTCCCCCGCCCTCGACGTCGTCCTCAAACTGCCGCCCGGCGAATGCTCGCTGACGGACTATCTGCTGGGCCGCTGCGAGATCGAGGACGCGGCGCACCGGGTCGGCCCGGAGGGGCTCTATGTCGTGCCGGCCCGCACCTCGTCCTCCTCGCTCGCCGAGATCAGGAGCAGCGGATACGACGTGGGACTGCTGCCCGAGGCCTTCGACCGGCTCGCGGCGGTGCACGACCTGGACGTCCTCCTGCTCGACACGCACGCTGGCCTGAACAACGAGACCCTGGCCGCCATGGCCAGCGCCGACGTGCTGCTGATCGCCCTGCGCCCCGACCGGATCGACCTGACGGGCGCCGACGAGACCTCTCCGCTGACCGCCCGGCTCGGCTGCCGCCGCGCCCTGGTGATCAACATGGCGCCCGAGGGCGTCGACCTGGAACGCGTGCGTGAGCGGGCCGAGGGCGCGTACGGGGCCCCCACGGCCGGAGTGCTGCCGTACGTCGGGCAACTCGCGGCGCTCGGCGGGGAGCGGCTGTTCGCCGAGGCCTGTCCCGGTCATCCGCTGGTGGCGGAACTCAGAAAGATCATTTCCACCCTCGTGCCGAACCTTGGCGAAACGTAGCGAACAGGGGACGCAGATGGAATCCATACCGGCAATAGCCCTGGCCGGAGGCAAAGGTGTGCGGGCCCGGCCCATCACCCTCAACTCCAGCGACTACATCAGAAGCAAGGCGGCCATGCGGCTGGCCGGCCATCCGCTCATCGAATGGGCCGTCACCTCGCTCAGAAGCCAGGGCGTGGACCACTACTACGTCGTCGCCAACGGCCGGGAGAACCGGGCGCAGACCAAGGAGATCCTCGCCCACGGCGAGCAGTTCGGCGTCAACGTGCGCTACTCCAGAACCCGCTTCGACCAGGAGAACACCGGAAGCGGCGAGGCCACCCTGCGCTGCCTGGACTACTGGGACCTGTCCGGGCTCGCGCTGGTCTTCCCGACCGACTCCGTCTTCGACTTCGACCTCGGCGCGATGGTCCGGGCCCACCGGGCCGCCCGCGCCGATGTCACGGTCGCCACCGTGCTGCGCCCCGGAGCGGAGGCCGCGGGCAAGTACGGGCTGCTCGAGCTGGGCAGCGGGACCGAGGTCAGCGCCTTCCACGAGAAGCCGCCCCTGTCCGTGATCCGCTCGATGACCTGGGGCGGTGTGGAGGATCCCGTCCACACCAACGCGGGCATGTACCTGATCGACTGCGAGCGGCTGCGGATGGCCGCCCGCGAGCCGGGCCTGGCCGCCATGGCCCGCAGCCGGCTCGACTGGGGCGGCGACCTGCTGCCGTACCTGGTGCGCCGCGGACACCGGGTGCTCGCCCATCCGATCGCCCGCTTCGGCGACCTGGGCAGCCCGCGGGACTATCTGCAGACCCTCAAGGACGTGCTCCTGGGCCGCTATCCGGTCCTTGCGTCCCAGCTCGGCGGGCCCACCGGATTCCGTGTCCACTCCTCCAGCCTGGAGATGAAGGACCAGGTCAGCGGGCGCACCCTGGCCGAGAAGATCGAGGACGGCAGCGTCCGGATCGGTCCCGGGGTGCGGATCGGCCGCGATGTGGAGATCGGGCCCGGCGTGCTCATCGTCGAGTCCGACATCGGCGACGGCGTCGACATCGGCGAACGCGCCACCCTGCGCGGCGTGGCCTGCGGCGACCACAGCATCATCGGGCCCGGCGCCCGGCTGCGCGACGTCTTCCTCGGCTCCATGGTCGACGTGCGCTCCACACTGGACCGGCCGGTGGCCCTCGACGACTACTGCGCCCTCGGCGACGAGGTCCGCGTGCTGCCCGGCACCCGGCTCAGCGGGGTCAGCGCCTTCCCGCGCCTGGAGATCGGCGGCGCCCGCATTCCGCAGGGCGCCCACCTGAGCGACGTACGGGATCTGCTGCAATGGCTGTGAACCCCGGAGCCCGCCTGCGCGTGGCACAGCTGACCAGGGAGTACCCGCCCGAGGTCTACGGCGGCGCGGGCGTCCACGTCGAGGAACTCGTGCGTCACCTGCGCGCCTCGGCCGGCCTCGACGTCGACGTGCACTGCTTCGGTGCCCCGCGTACGGAGGCGGGCGTCACGGCGCACCGGCCGCCCGAGACCCTGCGCGATGCCGATCCGACCCTGCGCACCATGGGCGTCGAGCTGGCCATGGCGCAGGCCGCGGGCAACGCCGACGTGGTGCACAGCCACACCTGGTACGCCTCTCTCGCGGGCCACTTCGCCCAGCTGCTGCACGGGGTGCCGCACGTGGCGACCGCGCACAGTCTGGAGCCGCTGCGGCCCTGGAAACGCGAACAGCTCGGCGGCGGCTACGCCCTGTCCGGATTCGCCGAACGCACCGCGCTGCTCGGCGCCGCCCGGGTGATCGCCGTCTCGTCCGCGATGCGCGCCGACCTGCTGCGCTGCTATCCCGAACTCGACCCGGAGCGGGTCACGGTGATCCGCAACGGCATCGACACCGACGCCTGGCGTCCCGACGGGGGCACCGGCGAACTCACGCGCCTCGGTATCCGCGTGGATGATCCCGGTGTGCGCGCCACCGTCGTCTGCGTCGGCCGGCTCACCCGGCAGAAGGGGATGGCGCATCTGCTGCGCGCCGCCCCGCTGCTGCTGCCCGGCACCCGTCTCGTGATGTGCGTGGGAGCGCCCGACACCCCCGCGATCGAGCAGGAGTTCAGCGCCCTCGCCGCCGAGGTGCGGGCGGCGGGCTGTGAGCTGGTGTGGATCAGGGAGCAGCTCCCCGCCCGCGCCGTGCGCCAACTCCTCACCCTGGCGGACGTCTTCGCCTGCCCCTCGGTGTACGAGCCGCTGGGCCTGGTGAACCTGGAGGCCATGGCCTGTGGCACCCCGGTGGTGGCCACGGCGACCGGTGGCATTCCCGAGGTCGTCGACGACGGCGTCACCGGCCTGCTCGTACCCCTCGACCCCGGCGACGGCACGGACGGCGAAGGCACGGACTGCGAACCGGCACGGCCCGAGGTCTTCGCCCAGGATTTCGCGGACCGGGTCAACGCCCTGCTCGCCGACCCCGGCCGGGCCGCCCGCATGGGCGGGCGCGGCCGCGCCAGGGCCGAGCGGGACTTCGGCTGGGACACGGTCGCGAAGGAGACATGCGCGCTCTACGAAGCCGTCGCGGCGGGGCGCGCATGAGCACCACATCCGGCACCACATCCACGACCCGCACCACATCCACGACCCGCACCACATCCACGACCCGCACCACATCCCGCAGTACTGCCCCATCCACGCACTCACCAAGGAGTGATCGACCGTGAAGATCCTCGTAGTGATGACGGCCAAGGCCACCCTGCACCTGCTGGACGGGGAGCAGCACCCCTCCGGCTTCTGGGCCGAGGAGTTCGTCGTCCCGTACAAGCTGTTCCTGGACGCCGGCCACACCGTGGACGTGGCCACCATCGGCGGCCGCACCCCGACCGTCGACGCGACCAGCATCGACCCGCAGTTCCTGCAGTGGGTCCGCCCGCAGGGCTCCGCGGACCACGACGCGGACGACGCCGCCGAGTACGTACGCGTCATCGACAGCGCTCCGCAGCTGGAGAAGCCGATCGCGCTGGAGAACCTCACCGAGCAGGACATCGCCGCCTACGACGGGCTCTACGTGAGCGGTGGCCACGGCGCCATCGGCGACCTGCCCAAGTCGGACGAGCTGGCGCAGATCCTGCGCTGGTGGCTCGCCGGCGGCAAGCCGCTGGCGACGGTCTGCCACGGGCACACCTCGCTGCTCGCGCTGCGCGACGGCGAGGGCCGCTGGCCGTTCGAGGGCTACCGGATGACGGCCTTCTCGCACAGCGAGGAACTGGTCACCAACATGGCCGGCCGGCTTCCGCTCATCCTCGAGGTCGAGCTGAAGCGGCTCGGCGCGCGCTACGAGAAGGCCGAGGCGATCTGGGACTCGCACGTCGTCGTCGACCGCAACCTGACGACGGGCCAGAACCCGTACTCCTCCAAGGCGCTGGCCGAGACGTTCCTCCGGCAGCTCGGCAGCGCCTAGAGACCGGCAGCACCTGGAGACCGGCAGCTCCGGGAGACCGGCAGCACCTGGAGACCGGCAGCTCCGGGAGAGATGCCCGCCCGCCCGTCCGTCCGTCTACATGATCGATCCGCCCCCACCGGAAGGCAGTCATGACCAAGCTCGTGCTCAGTGACCATCCGATAGCCAACCCCGGAAGGCTGTACGTCGACGGGGTCTGGACCGAGGCCCGCGAGGGCAGGACCGAACCCACGGTCAGCCCGGTGGACGGGCGGGCGATCATCCCGGTCGCCCAGGCCGACGAGTCCGACGCGGACCGTGCGGTCAGGGCTGCGCGCGCCGCCTACGAGGACGGCCCGTGGCGGCGGATGGCCGATCACGAGCGGGCCCGGCTGCTGCACCGGGTGGGGGAGCTGATCGAGCGGGACAACGACGAGATCGCCCTCCTTGAGACGGTGGACATGGGCAAGCCGTTCGCCTTCTCCAGCACGGTCGACGTCCCGATGGCCGCCCGGCTCATGCACTACTACGCCGGTGCGGCCACCCGGGTCGACGGCGCCACCCGGGCCCCGGCGGGCGGGCACTTCGCGTATACGGTGCGGGAGCCGCTCGGGGTCGTCGCGGCGATCACCCCGTTCAACTTCCCGCTGCTGCTGTCCATGACCAAGATCGCGCCCGCCCTGGCCGCGGGCAACACGGTCGTCCACAAGCCCTCGCCGGCCACCCCGCTGACCGCCTTGAAGATCGCGGAGCTGTTCCAGGAGGCCGGAGTGCCCGACGGGGTGCTGAACGTGGTGACGGGCCCCGGCGTGGAGCTGGGCGAGGCGCTCGTCGAGCATCCCGGCGTGGACAAGATCGCGTTCACCGGCTCCACGACCGTGGGCCAGAGCATCGTCCGCAAGGCATCCGCGACGCTCAAGAAGGTCACGATGGAGCTCGGCGGCAAGTCCGCCAACATCGTCTTCGCGGATGCCGATCTGGACGCCGCCGAGGAGCTCGCGTTCTTCGGCATCTTCTACAACAAGGGCGAGATCTGCACGGCGGGCTCCCGCCTGCTGCTGCACCGCTCCGTGCACGACGAGATGGTGGAGCGGCTCGTCGCCCGCGCCGCCGCGCTGAGCCCCGGCGACCCGCGTGATCCGGCCACCCTGTTCGGCCCGCTGGCCCACCGTGGCCAGTTCGAGAAGGTCGCCTCGTACGTGGAGCTGGGGCGCAAGGAGGGCGCCACGCTGCGGGCGGGCGGCGAGGGCTGCGTCCCCGAGGGCACGTCCGGGGAGGGCCTCTACTTCCGGCCGACCGTCTTCACCGGCGTGGACCCGCGCATGCGGATCGCCCAGGAGGAGATCTTCGGACCCGTCCTCGGTGTCATCCCCTTCGACACCGAGGAGGAGGCCGTACGCATCGCCAACGACAGTGCGTACGGGCTCGCCGCCGGCGTGCACACCAGGGACCTCACCCGGGCGCACCGGGTCGCCTCCCGGATCCAGGCGGGCACCGTCTGGGTCAACTGCTACAACCAGTACGACCCGGCCGTTCCGTACGGCGGCTATCACGCCTCCGGCTTCGGCCGGGAGTGCGGCCCGGAATCCCTGGAGAGCTACACCCAGACGAAGTCGGTGTGGATCGGCATGGGGTGACGTCACCAAGTGATGTGCGACGTCACCAAGTGCTCCTGAATTCAAGCGCGCCGCTGGTTCGAGGTTCCCGCAGTCGGTGATTATGGCTCGACCGGGAATTTCTCCGCCCTCCGGTAATTGTGCATCCGGTCCATTGGTTCTTCGCGAGTAGGGATTCGACACATGAAGACAGGTGTCATCGGAGCGGGCCGTATCGGGGCCGTCCTCGCGCGACTGCTCGTCGCAGCCGGGCACCCCGTGTGCCTCGCGGGTGCGCACGGACCCGAACGCCTCGCCCCGCTGATCGACGAGCTCGGGCCCCGGGCCTCGGCCGGCACGCCGCACGAGGTGGCGCGCGAGTCCGAACTGCTCGTGCTCATGGTGCCGTTCGACAGCGCCGAGGGGCTGCTGCCGCCCGAGTCCCTGGCCGGCAGGGTTCTGGTCGACGCCATGAACGCGTTCGCCGGGGCCGGGGCGCCGCGTGACCTCGGCGGCCGCGGCTCCAGTGAGCTCGTCGCGGAGCTCTACCCGAAGGCGCGCCTGGTGAAGTCCCTCAACACGATGCACTACGAGACGCTCGCCACCGCCGGGCGCCCCGGCGCCGTGGACGGCGGCGAGCGGCTCGCGCACTACGTCTCCGGGGACGACCAGGAGGCCAAGGAGACGGTCGCCGCGCTCATCTCGGAGCTGGGTTTCGCGCCGGTCGACACGGGTTCGCTGCACACCGGCGGGCTGCTCCAGCAGCCGGGCGGGCCGCTCTTCAACAAGCCGATGACCGAGCGGCAGGCCCGTGCCGTCATCGGCTCCTGAAGGCGGTTCCCCGAGGCCGGTGCCCAAGGCCGGTGCCCGAGGCCGGTCCCGAAGGCCGGTCCCCAAGGCCGGTCCCCAAGGCCGGTTCCTGGAGACGTACCCCCTGAAGACCGAATTCCCGGGGATCAGGTTTCCGGCAGGCAAGGGTTTCTGAAACAGCCAAGGTTTTCTGAAGGCCAGACGAAGGTCGGAAAAGGGCGTGGTGATGAGAATTTCCGTGAAAGTGAACGGAGTGCAGGAAGAATTCGACGCCGAGCCCGGTGAACTTCTCGTCGAACGGCTGCGGGAGGGGCTCGGACTCGTCGGCACCAAGGTCGGCTGCGACACCGGCCAGTGCGGCAGCTGCGTCGTGCGGCTCGACGGCAGGTCCGTCAAGAGCTGCCTGACCCTCTCGGCCCAGGCCGCCGGCCACGAGGTCACCACGATCGAGGGCGTCGGCGAGGGCCGGGAACTGACCGGGCTCCAGGAGGCGTTGCGTGCCGAGCACGGCACCCAGTGCGGCTTCTGCACCCCCGGCATGGTCATGGCACTCGGCGAACTCGTCGAGCGCGGCGAAGGACCCGCTCCCACCGAGGCCGAGATCCGCGAGTGGCTCACCGGCAACCTGTGCCGCTGCACCGGCTACCACAGCGTGGTCCGCGGCGTGCGGCGCGCAGGCGACGACGCGGCGGTGACGTCATGACCACAGCGCAGGACCAGCCGCTGCTCGGCACCCCGCTCGCCATCCGGGAGGACGCCGCGCTGCTGCGCGGCGAGGCCACCTACGTGGGCGACATCCAGCTGCCCGGCACGGCACACATGGCGATCCTCGGCAGTGCCCATGCCCACGCCCGCATCCGCGGCATCGACACCTCCGCGGCCGAGCGGCTGCCCGGCGTCCTCAAGGTCGCCACCGCCGCCGACTTCCCCGATGTCATGCCGCTGCCCTGCATCTGGATACCCGGCGGCGTCGAGAGCCACTTCCCGCCGCACCCCTACGGCCTCCCCGGCGCCCGCCCCGTCCTGTCCGGGGACACCGTCCGGCATGTCGGCGACCCGATCGCGGTGGTCGTGGCCGAGACCCCGCGGCAGGCGGCCGCGGCGCTGCAGGCCATCGCCGTCGACTACGAGCCGCTTCCCGTCGTCACCCGCGCGGACCAGGCCCTTCAGGACGGCGCCCCGCAGCTGCACGAGAACGTCCCGAACAACCTCAACGCCCACTGGACCTGCGGCGACCAGGAGCGCACCGAGCGCAACATCGCCGATGCCGAGGTGGTCGTCGAGCTCGACCTGGTCAACCAGCGCACCATCAACAGCCCGCTGGAGCCCCGCGGCGCCGTCGGCCACTACGACCCGGTCACCGAGGAGTACACCCTGTACGCCTCGACGCAGGGACCGCACAACCACCGGTTCCTGCTGGCCCAGCTGGTGCTCGGCATCCCGTTCACCAAGCTCCGCGTGGTGGCACCGACCGTCGGCGGCAGCTTCGGCACCAAGGGCTACCTCTACCCCGACATGCCCCTCGTGCTGCTGCTCTCCAAGGCTCTCGGGCGCCCCGTGAAGTGGGTCGACACCCGCACCGGCCTGATGAACTCCACCGTGCAGGGCCGCGATCACCTCCAGCACGCGGTGATCGCCGGCACCCGCGACGGCCGGATCACCGCCGTGCGCTGCACGAGCCACGCGAACCTCGGCGCCTATCCGTCGACCATCGGACCCGGCGTCGCCACCGCCCTGATGGGGCGCAGCATCACCGGCATGTACGACATCGACGCCGCGTTCTGCGAGGTGTACGCGGCGTTCACCAACACGGTGCCGCTGGGCGCGCAGCGCGGCAGCGGCCGCGCCGAGGCGGCGTTCCTGATGGAGCGGCTCGTCGACGAGTTCGCGGCCCGTATCGGCATGGACCCGGCCGCCGTGCGGCGCAGGAACCTGGTTCCGGCGACCGCGTTCCCGTACGACAACGGCCTCGGCTGGACCTACGACTCGGGGAACTACGAGGAGAACTTCGACAAGGCGCTCGCCCTCGCCGGCTACGCGGACCTGGACAGCCGCCGGGGCGAGGCACGCTCGCGTGGCAAGCGGCTCGGCGTCGGCATCGCCACGTACGTCGCCGTCTGCGGTGTGGGCCCGTCCACACGGATGTCGCAGGAGGGCATGCTCGGCGGCACCTGGGAGAGCGCCAACATCCGCGTCCACCCCTCGGGCGAGGTCACCGTCACCGTGGGCTCCGCCTCCACGGGCCAGAGCCACCAGACGGTCTTCGCCCAGGTCACCGCCGACGCCTTCGGCATCGACCCGGCGAGCGTGCAGGTCCTGGAGGCCGACACCCTCAAGGCCCCCTACGGGCAGGGCACGTACGGCAGCCGCTCCTACAGCATGGCAGGACCCGCCATCGCGCTCACCGCGCAGAAGATCAAGGACAAGATGCGCCGGGCCGCCGCGGCGATGTTCCAGGTCGACGAGGAGAAGGTCGTCTACCGGAGCGGCCGGGTCTTCGTCCAGGGCACGGACCCGGACACCGACACCGAGCAGTCCAAGACCTTCGCCGAGATGGCGATGGCGCTCTGGTACGGCTGGGGCCTGCCCGCGTCCGTCGAGCCCGCCCTCGACGAGACCACCCACTTCGACCCGCCGGACTTCAACTACCCCTTCGGCACCCACATCGCCGTCGTCGAGATCGACGAACTCACCGGTGAGACCGAGATCGTCGGCTACACGGCGGTCGACGACGCCGGGAACATCGGCAACCCGGCGATCGTCCAGGGCCAGATCGAGGGCAGCATCGTGCACGGCCTCGGCCAGGCGCTCATGGAGGCCGCCGAATACGACGAGGACGGCCGGCTCGTCTCCGCCGACCTGCGTACGTACGCACTGCCCCGGGCCGCCGACGCCCCCGAGTTCCGTCTCGACCGGACCGTGACGCCGAGCCCGCACAACCCGCTGGGCGCCAAGGGCGCGGGCGAGATCGCCACCGTGCCGCCCGCCGCGGCCGTGGTCAACGCCGTCGTCGACGCGCTGCGCGACGTGGGCGTGCGCCACATCGACATGCCCCTCACCCCGGAGAAGGTCTGGCGGGCGCTGCACGGCGACCCCGCTGCCGGCACGACAGGAGCTGACGCGTGATCCTCACCGACATCGACTACGTCAGGCCCACCACCCTCGACGAGGCCGTCGCACTGCTCGCGGCCGAGGGCAGCCGCCCGCTCGCCGGCGGCCAGTCCCTCCTGGTGGACCTGCGCACCGGCGAGGCCGGCGCCAGCCGCCTCGTGGACCTCGACGGGCTCGCCGACCTGCGCGGCATCAGCCGCACCGCCTCGGGGCGGCTGAGGATCGGCGCGCTCACCACGCTCGCCGAACTCGCCGCGCACCCGGAGATACGGACCGGGGCCCCCGCTCTCGCGGAGGCGGCCCACTCCTGCGGGGACCCGCAGGTCCGCAACCGCGGCACCGTCGGCGGGAACCTCGGCGCCGAGCGGACCCGGCCGGCGGGCGGCCCCTGGACCCACGCCACCGATCTGCCGCCCGCGGTGCTCGCTCTCGGTGCGAGCCTGCTGCTGGCCGGGCCCGGCGGCCCGGACACCCGGTCCGCCGACGCGTTCGCGCTCGACGCGCTGCCCGCGGGCACCCTCGTCACCGCCCTCGAACTGCCGCTGCACAGCCCGCGGACCCGCAGCGCCTTCGCCAAGACCGCGGACCGGGCCACCCGGTACCCACAGTGCGCGGTGGCCGTCCGCGCCACCCGCGCGGCCGACGGCAGCCTCGACGAGCTGCGGATCGCGGTGACCGGGGCAACCGCCCGAGCCCGTCGCGCGGAGCCGGCCGAGGAGCGCCTGCGCGGCACCGTACCCACCACTCAGACGGTCCTGGCGGCCTTCCGGGACCTGCCCGGGCAGTGGTTCGTGCCCGGCCGGGGGACCTCCGCGGAGTACCTGAGGCACTTGGCCGGAGTGCTCGCGGCCCGGGCTCTGGGCCGGATCACCGCGGACTGAGCCGCTCATCGCCAGCCGCACCGACGGCAGTCACACGACGGCAGCCGCATCGACGGCAGCCACACCGACGGCAGTCACACGACGCCAGCCGCACCGACGGCAGCCACACCGATGGCAGCCACACGACGGCAGTCACACCGATGGCAGCCACACGACGGCAGTCACACGACGGCAGCCACACAGACGGGGGGAGCAGACGTGGTCAGCCAGACAGCAGCCGGCAGCGCGCGCAGGTCCGGGGCCGGCGGCCGTGACCGGATCACGGTCGTCGACGTCCGGCCGCAGGTGGACGGGGGTGCCCGGGCCGCGCGCGCGGTCCCCGGGGAGACGCTTGAGGTCTCCGCGACCGTGTTCACCGACGGCCGGGCCGTCCTCGTGGGCGAGGTCGTGCTGCGCGGTCCGGCGCCCGGCGGAAAGCGCCGCCGGCGCGTGCTGCGGGTGCCGATGTCCGAACGGGTGCCCGGCACCGACCGTTTCGTCGCGGACGTCGCGGTGGACGCCGAGGGCCTGTGGACCTACCACGTGACGGCCTGGGTGGACCCGCTGGCCACCTGGCTGGACGCGGCCCGGCTGAAGATCCCGGCCGGAGTCGACTGCGAGCAGACCCTCCTCGAGGGCGCGGCGCTCCTCGAACGGGCGGCCCGTGTGCTCTGCGAGGACACGGCGTCCTGCGACGACACCGTCGACGTGCTGCGCAAACTCACCGACACCCTGCGGGACCCGGCCCGCCCGCCGGCCGAACGGCTCGCCGAGCTGACGGGCCCCGCGGCCGCGGCCCTGGAGCGGCACCCGCTGCGCGAGCACGTGGTCCGCGGCGCGGACCTGCCGCTCCGGGTGGACCGGGAGCGCGCCCTGTTCGGCTCCTGGTACGAATTCTTCCCGCGCTCCGAGGGCGCGCGGACCGGAGACGGTGTCACCCGCTCCGGTACCTTCCGTACCGCGGCGCAGCGGCTCGACGCCGTCGCCGCCATGGGCTTCGACGTGGTCTACCTGCCACCGGTCCACCCCATCGGTCACAGCCGTCGCAAGGGCCCCGGCAACAGTCTCACCGCCGGTCCCGACGACCCCGGCTCGCCCTGGGCCATCGGTTCGGCCGCCGGAGGCCACGACACCGTCCACCCCGACCTCGGCAGCCTCGACGACTTCCGCGCCTTCGTCGACCGGGCCCGCGCGCTCGGCCTGGAGATCGCCCTCGACTTCGCGCTGCAGTGCTCGCCCGACCACCCGTGGGTCACCGAGCATCCCGAGTGGTTCGCCCACCGCCCCGACGGCAGCATCGCCCACGCCGAGAACCCGCCCAAGCAGTACCAGGACATCTATCCGCTCAGCTTCGAGACCGACCCCGACGGGATCCACCGGGAGTGCCTGCGGATCCTGCGGCACTGGATGGCGCTCGGGGTGCGGATCTTCCGCGTGGACAACCCGCACACCAAGCCGCTGTTCTTCTGGGAGCGGCTGCTGGCGGAGGTCCGGGCGAGCGACCCCGACGTACTGTTCCTCGCCGAGGCGTTCACCCGCCCGCCGATGCTGCAGGCCCTCGCCCGGATCGGCTTCCACCAGTCGTACACCTACTTCACCTGGCGCACCGGCAAGACCGAGATCGAGGCGTACCTGAGTGAACTGGCCGGGCTCGACGGCACGCCCGCCGCCGATTACCTCCGCCCCAACCTCTTCGTCAACACCCCCGACATCCTGCCCGCCCACCTCGTCGACGGCGGCCGAGCCGCGTTCGCGATCCGCGCCGTGCTCGCCGCCACGGCCGGACCGACCTGGGGCGTCTACGCGGGCTTCGAACTGTACGAGGCCCAGCCGGCGGCGCCGGGCAGCGAGGAGTACAAGGACTCGGAGAAGTACCAGTACCGGCCGCGCGACCACGCCGCCGCCGAGGCCGCGGGCGACAGCCTCGCGCCGCTCATCACCCGGCTCAACCGGCTGCGCCGCCAGCACCCGGCGCTGCGCCGGCTGCGCAACCTCCGCTTCCACCGCACGGACAACGACCACGTCATCTGCTTCTCCAAGCGGGCCGTCACCGACGAGGGCGAGGACACCGTCCTTGTCGTCCTCAGCCTCGATCCGCACCGGCCGCAGCGGGCCCGTCTCACCCTCGACACCGAGGCCCTGGGTCTGGGGCCCACCGACACCTTCCTGGTCCACGACGTCCTGGGCGGCGGACGCCACCGCTGGGGACGCACCGGCGAGGTGCGTTTCGACCCGGCAGGACGGATCGCCCGCGTGCTCACCGTCCGGCCGAACCCCGCCCGCACCCGCACCGCGGCCGCCCGATGACGGCCGCCGTCCGTCCGCTGGGCGAACTCGACCTGCATCTGCTCGCCGAAGGACACCACCGGGAGCTGTGGCGGGTGCTCGGCGCGCACCGCGACGCGCACGGGGTCCGTTTCGCGGTCTGGGCGCCGAACGCCCGCGCCGTGCGGGTCGTCGGTGACTTCAACCGGTGGCACGGCGCCGCCCACCCGATGCGCCGCTCGGAGCGCAGCGGGGTCTGGGAACTGCACATACCGGGGGTGCCGGACCGCTGCGCCTACCAGTACGAGATCGACGGCGCCGACGGACGCACCCGCCGCAAGGCCGACCCCTGCGCCCGCGCCTCCCAGGCCGCGCCCGGCACCGCCTCCCTGGTCGACTCCGGAGGGTACGTCTGGGGCGACGAGGAATGGCTCGCCCGGCGCGGCACCGGCGGCCCCGCCCACACACAGCGGCTGTCGGTCTACGAGGTGCACGCCGGGTCCTGGCGGGCCGGACTCGGCTACCGCGAACTCGCCGCCGAACTCCCCGGCTACGTACGCGACCTGGGGTTCACGCACGTGGAACTGCTGCCCGTGGCCGAGCATCCCTTCGGCGGCTCCTGGGGCTACCAGATCACCTCCTACTACGCACCCACGGCCCGCCTCGGCACCCCCGACGACTTCAGACACCTCGTCGACGCACTGCACCAGGCCGGCATCGGCGTCCTGCTCGACTGGGTCCCCGCGCACTTCCCCAAGGACGACTGGGCGCTGGCCCGCTTCGACGGGGGACCGCTGTACGAGCACCCCGACCCGCGGCGCGCCGAGCACCCCGACTGGGGCACCCTCGAGTTCGACTACGGCAGGCCCGAGGTCCGCAACTTCCTCATCTCCAACGCCCTCTACTGGCTTCAGGAGTTCCACATCGACGGGCTGCGCGTGGACGCGGTCGCCTCCATGCTCTATCTCGACTACTCGCGCGAACCCGGCACCTGGACGCCCAACGACCACGGCGGCAGGGAGAACCTCGACGCCGTCGCCTTCCTGCGCGAACTCAACGACACCGTGCACGCCGAGGTCCCCGGAGCCCTCACGATCGCCGAGGAGTCCACCGCCTGGGAAGGAGTCACCCGGCCCACCGGGGAGGGCGGCCTCGGCTTCGACCTCAAATGGAACATGGGGTGGATGCACGACACCCTCGCCTACCTCGGCGAGGACCCCGTCCACCGCGCGCACCACCACACCCGCATGACCTTCGGCATGATGTACGCCTACGCCGAGTCCTACGTGCTGGCCCTCAGCCATGACGAGGTGGTGCACCTCAAGGGCAGCCTCCTCACCAAGATGCACGGCGGCGACCGCTGGCGTAAGTTCGCCCAGCTCCGTGCCTATCTGGCGTTCATGTGGACCCACCCCGGCAAGCAGCTCCTGTTCATGGGGCAGGAGTTCGCGCAGCCCGGGGAGTGGTGGCACGACGGCGGTCTTGACTGGGACGCCCTCGGCGGGCAACGGCCCGACGCGCACCGGCACCGCGGCATGCGCGCCCTCGTACGCGATCTGAACCGCGTCCACCGGGAGACGCCCGCCCTGTGGCAGCGCGACGGCGACCCCGGCGGCTTCTCCTGGATCGACCCCGACGACGCCTTGCGCAACGTGCTCTCGTGCATCCGTTACGACCACGAGGGCAACCCGCTCGTCGGGGTGTTCAACTTCAGCCCCGTGGTGCACGAGGACTTCCTGCTCGCCCTGCCACGGGCCGGGGCCTGGCGCGAGGTCCTCAACACCGACGCCGGCTGCTACGGCGGCAGCGGCGTCGGCAACCTGGGCACGGTGCGCGCCGTACCCGTACCGCACCAGGGGCTGCCCGCCCGTGCCCATGCCGTCATTCCCCCACTGGCCGGGCTCTGGCTGGCCCCCTGGCACCAGGAGTACACCCGATGACCCAGCGGCAGAGCATCCCCTCAGGCACCCCGGCAGGCGTCCGGGCCCCGGCCTCCCCGGCCTCCCCGGCCTCCCGCGGCGGATTCTGGCTCGTCGGCACCATCCTGGTGCTGCTCATGCTGTCCTCCTCGGCGCCCTCCGCGCTCTACGTCCTCTACCAGGAGAAATGGCAGCTGTCCTACGGCATGATCGCGGTGGTCTTCGGCGTGTACGCCGTCACCGTGCTGGCCGCGCTGCTGCTGTTCGGCTCGCTCTCCGACAGCGTCGGGCGGCGCCCCACACTCGCCGTGTCCCTGCTCCTCGCCCTGATCTCCATGCTGGTGTTCGCAGGCGCCCAGGGCCTGGTCTGGCTGCTGGTCGCCCGCGTCGTACAGGGACTCGCCGTGGGGCTCGCCACCGGCGCCCTCGGCGCCGCGCTGCTCGAACTCGCCCCACCGGCCCGGCCCGCGCTGGGCGCCCAGGTCAACAGCCTGGGTCCGACCGTCGGCATCGGTCTGGGCGGACTCGCCGCCGGGGTTCTCGTGCAGTACGCGCCCGCGCCGACCGCGCTGACCTTCCTCGTCCTGGCCGTCGCCTTCGCCGCGGTGCTCGCCGGGCTGCACCGGCTGCCGGAGACCGCGCCGGGTGTCGGCGGGCCCCGGCGGATCGTGCCGCACCGGGTACGGATACCGGCCGGGATCCGTCGCAGGTTCCTGGTGCTCGCGCTGAGCATTGTCGCGGTCTGGTCGGTGGGCGGCTTCTACCTCTCCCTCGGCCCGAAGCTCGCGCTGTCCCTGCTTGGCAGCACGGACCACCTCGTCGGCGGGGCCACCGTCGCCCTGCTCGCGATCGGCGCCACGCTCATGCAGCTGCTGCTCGTCAGGTTCGCGCCGCTGCGCACCACCCTGCTCGGTCTCGGCCTGCTCATCACCGGCCTCGGCCTCGTCCTGACCGCCCTGTACGCCTCGTCGGCACCGCTGTTCCTGCTGGCCACGGTGGTGCTCGGGACCGGCTGGGGCGGCGCCTTCCTCGGTGCCTTCCGTGGGCTCGTCGGGCTCGGGCGGCCCGAGCACCGGGGTGAACTCACCGCCGCCGTCTACGTCTTCGGCTACCTCGCGATGAGCCTGCCCGCGGTTCTCGCCGGAGTGCTCAGCGCCCGGTACGGACTGCACGACACGGCCGTCGCCTTCATGGCGGTCGTGGCCGGCCTGTGCGTGCTCGCGCTGCTCGCGACGGCCCGGCTCGCCGCCCGCACCACCGCGACCGAGGGCACCACTGCGACCGAGGGCACCACTGCGACCGAGGGCGCCGCTGGGACCGAGGGCACCACCGCGACCCAGGGCACCGCTGGGACCGAGGGCGCCACCGCGACCCAGGGCGCCACCGCGACCGAGGAAAGGAAGGCACCGTGACCCAGGCGGACCTCCGCGCGCCCCGACTGCGCGACACGCTGCGCTCCCTGGAGCTCTTCGCCAGGCTCACCGACGAGCAGCTCGACTGGCTCACATCCGTCTCGCACCCCGTGCGGTACGCCGACGGCGAGGTCCTCTTCCACGACGGCGACGAGGCGACCCACTTCTACGTGCTCCTGGAGGGCGGTCTCGTCGTCACCAAGGTCGTCGACGGACGGGAGGAGGTCCTGACCCGGCACTCCACCCGGGACGACCCCACCGCGCAGCACGACTCGAAACCGACCGCCGCCCACCGCTTCACCGGCGAACTCCCCCTGCTCACCGACGGCGGATACGTCGCCACGGTCGCCACGAGCGGCGAGACGACCGTCCTCGCCTACCCCAAGGACGTCTTCTTCGAGATGCTGACCCGTTGCCAGGGCATCGCCGCCGTGCTGCTGCCCGTACTGGCCTGGCGCATCAAGTCCTCCGAGGTGCAGGCGCGGAGCCGGGCCACGGTCGAGGCACTGGGAACCCTGGCCGCGGGCCTCGCCCACGAGCTCAACAACCCGGCGGCGGCCGTGGCCCGCGCGGCCCAGGAGCTCGGGCCCGCCGTGAGCCGGCTGCTCGCCTCCGCGCATGCCTGGGGCGCCGTCGCCTCGCCCGCCGAGAGCGCCGCGTTCGACCGGCTCACCGAATCCCTCGACGCCGTACCGACCGCCGCACACCTCGACCCCGTCGCGCTCGCCGACACCGAGGACGAGATCGCCGACTGGGCCGAGGACGCGGGCGCGGACCGCCCCGACCTCGTCGCCGCCGGCGTCAGTGACCTCGGGCTCGGGCTCGACTGGCTGCAGGAGGGGCTCGCGGACATCACGGACCCGGCGCTGCCCCGCGTCCTCGACCATCTCGGCGCCGTCCTGGAGGCCCGCGCCCTGGTCGCCGAACTGCACGCGGCCGGGCCCCGGATCTCCCAGCTCGTCGCCGACACCCGGGACTACGCCAATCTGGACCGGGCGCCCGAGCAGGAGTTCTCGGTCACCGAAGGCCTCGACACCACGGTCACGATGCTCGGCGCCAAGCTCGACAAGGTGCGGATCGTCCGGGAGTACGCCCCGGACCTGCCGCCCCTGACCGGCTACCCCGGCGAGCTCAACCAGGTGTGGACGAACCTCATCGACAACGCCGTGGACGCCATGGACGGCGCCGGCACCCTCACGCTGCGCGCCGGGGCCGAGGGCGGCTGCCTGGTCGTGGAGGTCGCCGACACCGGGTCCGGCATCCCTCAGGACGACTTCCCCCGCATCTTCGAGCCCTTCTACACGACGAAGGACGTGGGCAAGGGGACCGGTCTCGGGCTGCACCTCAGCTACCGGATCGTGACCCAGCGCCACCGGGGCTCGATCACCGCCCGCTCCGTGCCCGGCGACACCCGCATGGTGGTGCGGCTGCCGCTGGGCGGCAGTGCCCAGGAAGCGGGCTGCGCCACCCCGCAATGACCCGCCGGACCGGCCGATCCGGTCCGGGGAACCATCGAGTACCGCCACGACACAGGGAGTTGCTCATGCCCGAGTACGACATCTCCAAGCTGCACCCGGTCTTCGCCCGGCAGATGGAGGCGCTGGCCGCGCTGGACATCGACGCGGTCATGAAGAACTACACCGACGACGCGGTCCTGCTCCGCTTCGAGGGCGTGTCGGAGGGGATCGACGCGGTCCGCGAGACGTTCACCGGGTACCTCACGCTCAAGCCGACCCTGGTGGAGCTCCAGGAATACGTCGAGACCGGCGACACCATCTTCTACCGCGCCATTATGAATTTGAATGGTGAACCGGAGCACGCGTTCGGCACGCTCGTCGTGAAGGATGGCCGAATCTGGCGCCAGACGGCCGGATTTGGCAAGTAATCGACGTTGCTTTTCGTCGGCGTGCGGGGAAGGGCACCTCCCCGCACGCCGACGCGACTTGGTACGGACCGCAGATGATTGAGGGGGAAACTTTCTTGCCGAACTCAGCGGACACAGGCCGCGTCGAGGCATTCAGCGATGGCGTTTTCGCCATCGTCATCACGATTCTCGTCCTTGAGATCAAGGTACCGGACGACGCGGGGCCACATTTATGGAGCGCCCTGGCCGAGCAATGGCCGCATTACGCGGCGTATGTGGTCAGCTTCATGGTGATTGGCGTGATGTGGGTCAACCACCACACGATCTTCAACCACCTCAAGCGGGCCGACCGGCCGCTGCTCTTCCTGAACCTGCTGGTCCTGATGGTGGTCTCGGTGATCCCCTGGACCACCGCGGTGCTCGCCGAACACCTGCGGGACGAGTCCTCGGCCCGAGCCGCCGCCGTCCTCTACAGCGCGTGGACGGTTGTGTACGCCCTGGTCTTCCTGTTGTTCTGGTGGTACGTCACCCGAGTCGGACACCTCTTCCACGAGCACGTCGACAAGGCCGGAGCCCGCGCCACACGGCTGCGCTTCGGCCTCGGCGCCTTCGCCTATCCCTGCACCCTCGTGCTGGCGTTCTTCTCCGCCCCGCTCACGCTGGTGGCCCACGCTCTGATCGCGCTCTACTACGCGGCCAACCAGATCCCCATCCCGCTGGTCGTCGAGGACGAGGAGGCGGGCGGGGAAGCGGCAGGACCCGAGCGCCCCGCGTCCGAGTCCCCCGCGTACGAGTCCCCCGCGTCCGAGTCCCCCGCATCCTCATCGCCCTGACCGCCAAGGTCGATTTCAAGCCGATCCTGCTCGCGGGCCGCGGCACCGGCCGCCACGGCCCCAGAACCCCCCGGCGGGTATACAAGGCGCGGCCGTACCGGGCCGGCCGACGACGAGCGGGCCGTCGCGCGAGTCCCCCGACGGACACGGGCGCCACCCGGCCCGGAGCCCCGCTCATCGGCGACTTCGCCGTTTCGTACCCCTCACCCGCCGCCGCCCGGGCTCCCCGTCCGGGTCGAAAGGGACGCGGTGACTTCATGAAGTAGAAGCGGCGGCCTATGGCCAAGGATATGACTCAAGTAGGGTATTGGATCAAGTCACCAGCGGGGGAGGCTCAGATGGAGAGCGATATACTCGCGGCGGGGCCCACGAGGGAAATGTCCGCACTTCTCGAGCAATTGACTTCTCTTTTATTCGTCTCCTTACCCAGGCGGGACCAGCGGAATTGGGCAAATGTTTACCTCCGCGGTCTCGTATCCACCAAGGGACGCAAGACGATCCGCAATATCTCGGGTGGCGAGGCGGGCGCGGTCGAGCAGAACCTCCAGCAGTTCATCAGCAAGTCCCCCTGGGACTGGACCCCCGTGCGCCGCACCCTGGCCCAACACCTGGAGAGCAGCGTGCAGCGCCCGCTCGCCTGGGTCGTCCAGTCGATGATCATCGAGAAGGCCGGCGACCGGTCCGTGGGAGTGGGCCGCCAGTTCGTGCCCCAACTGGGCCGGATGGCCAACTGCCAGCAGGCCACGGGAATCTGGTTCGCCTCCAGTGACGCAAGCTTCCCCGTCGAGTGGAGCCTCACCCTGCCGGCGCCCTGGACGACCGAGCTCTACCGCAGCCGGGCCCGCATCCCCGACACCGCCCGCTCACGCACCCCGACCGAGGACGCCCTGCACGCCGTCCTGCGGATGGCCGAGACCTGGCAACTCCAGCGCAGGCCCGTCATGATGGACGTGGCCAACGCCGAACTCCCCCAGGTGATCGAGACGTTCTCGGCCCGCGACATCCCCTTCGTCCTCAAGGTCGAAGGCACCCTGCCGGTCGTCCTGGCCGCCACGGGGCGCCACAAGACCACCCTCTACACCGCATCCGCCAGGGAACTGATCGATTCCCTGCGCTCCCAGCGCCGCCCCGTCGAATGGCCCCGGCACGGCCGCGCGGACGACGCGGCAACCCCCCTGGTGGCGGCCACCGTCCACCCCGTGGGCGTGGACGGCTACGCCGCCGGAGCCCAGCCCCTGCTGCTGCTCGGCGCCTGGACGGACCCGGCCAACGCGATGCCCTCCGAGTTCTGGATCGCGAACATCCCGGACCTGCCGCTCGCCCAGCTCTTCCTCCTCGCCAAGCTCACCGACCGGGTCGCCCTCGACTTCGCCGAGGTGAGCGAACCCGTCGGCATCCGGGACTTCGAAGGCCGCTCCTTCCGCGGCTGGCACCACCACGCGACGCTCGCCAGCATCGCGCACGCGGCGGCCCTGCTCAGCTCCCGCACCTACGCGCCACCGTCCGCCCGCGTGTCGAGCGGGGCCGTCGTGCCCCCGCAAGGGCGCCCGCACGGCGAACCGCGCCACGGCCACGGGGCGGCCCAGTGGGAGTTCATCCGCTGACCGGAAGGTTCCGACCGGACGGTGCGCCGGACCGCACGAGCCGCTTCACCCGCAGACCCGTCGAAACAGTCGTCGTCGCAGCCGACGGCGGCCAAAGGGGGCCCACCGATGTTCGACCTGGCGCAAGAACTGCGCGAATGGATCCTGCGGGAACGGGACTTCGCCGTGGCCACGGTCATCTCCGCGAGCGGAAGCACCCCGCGCCCGCCCGGCGCCACCCTCGCCGTCGACGACACCGGAGCGGCCCTGGGCAGCGTCTCCGGCGGGTGCGTCGAGAGCGCCGTGTACGACCTGTGCATCGAGGCCCTGGAAACGGGCCGCCCCCTCGTACGGCGCTTCGGCTACAGCGACGACGACGCCTTCGCCGTCGGCCTCACCTGCGGTGGCGAGCTCGACATCCTCGTCACCCCGGTGCGCCGCGGCGACCCCGCGCGCGCCATACTCGGCTCGGCCCTCGACGCGGCCGCCGCCGGTCGGCCCGCCGCCTTCGTGCGGATCGCCGCGGAGAGCGACAGCGCCGCCGCCCCCGGCGCCCTCACCGTCGCGCCCGACGGCAGCCACGAGGGGACGCTCGGCTCCGCGGCCCTCGACACGAGCGCCGCGGCCCAGGCGGCGGCCCTGCTCCAGGAGGGCCGCACGACACTCGTACGGACCGGTGCCGAAGGCGGCCGGTGCGGCGAGCCGGTGACGCTGTTCGTCGAATCGGCCGCCGTCCCGCCCCGGATGATCGTCTTCGGCGCGATCGACTTCGCCGCCGCGCTCGTCCGGGCCGGGAGCTTCCTCGGCTTCGAGGTGACGGTGTGCGACGCGCGCCCGGTGTTCACCACGGCCGAGCGCTTCCCCGAGGCGCACACGGTCGTGGTCGACTGGCCGCACCGCTATCTCGCCGCGGAACAGCGCGCGGGCCGCCTGGACGGACGCACCGCGCTCTGTGTGCTGACCCACGATCCCAAGTTCGACGTGCCCCTGCTGGAACTGGCCCTGCGCCTCCCGGTCGGCTACGTGGGCGCGATGGGCTCCCGCCGTACGCACACCGACCGGCTGGCCCGCCTGCGCGAGGAAGGCGTCGGCGGCCGGGAGCTCGCCCGGCTGCGCTCCCCGATCGGCCTCGACCTCGGCGCGAGCACCCCGCAGGAGACAGCACTGTCCATCGCGGCCGAGATCATCGCGCTGCGGCACGGGGCCACGGGACACCCCCTGACCTCGACCGACGCCCCGATCCACCGCCCGCCCGCGACACCGGACGCGTGAGGCGACACGCAACCGCCCGCCCCGCGCCTCCGTAGTCCCTGCCCAGGCAACCGCCCGCCGGCGTCCGCACCTCCCGGCGTCCTCGCGTCCTCGCGTCCTCGCGTCCTCGCGTCCTCGCGTCCCCCCGCCACCGCCTCCCGGTCGTCCCCGCCTCCCCGCACCCGCACCTCCCGCCATTCGCCTGACCGGCATCCGCCCGCCCCGTACGCCCGAGGGGCGGGAGGACCTTCCGGTCTCCCGCCCCTCGGGCGTACGCAGGCGGTGTCTCAGTGCTCGTCGGGCCGCCGCGGTGACCAGTCCTCACCGCCGGTGCCCCCGGCTTCGCCCGCCGCCTCGGCCTCCGCCTGCTTGGCCCGCACCTCGGGGTCGAGGACGGACCGGTCGCTGCCGTCCACCGACGTCAGGGACGTCGGCGACGAGGCCGAGGACGACGCGGACGCCGCCGAGGACATCGACGCCCCCGACTCCCGGACCTCCGTCGGCTCGGGCGGTTCGACCAGCCAGTCGGGATTCGCCTGCTTGTCCCACCACTTCCAGGCGGCAAGACCCGCGAGCCCCACCGCGCCCACCACCGCGATCCGCTTCAGGAAGCGGCCGGCGAACGAGCGGCGCTCGTGGCGGCGGACCAGACGCCGGATCTCCTTCGCGGAGACCTCGCCGCGCAGCGCAGCGACGGCCGCCGCGCCGCGGTCCACCGCGGCGTCCCTGACCGGCCCGGCGGCCGCGACGGCCTGGTCGAGCCTCGGCCGGGTGTAGTCGGCCGCCTGGCGGGCGGCATGGCGGGTGTGGGCGGCGGCCTTGTGGGCGGCGACGTCCACCTTCGGCGGTACATGCGTACGGGCCTGCTTCAGGCGCGGCGCCACATGGTCATGGTGCAGGGAGCGTGCCTGGTCGGCGGCCTGGTGCGCGGCGTCGGAGACCACGGGTACGAGCCGTACGCGGGCCTCGTGCGCATAGTGCGCGGCCCGGTCCTTCGCCGTGTCGGCGTAGGGCGCCACCGCTTCCGCGGCGTGCCGCATGCTCTCCTTCGCCGAGCCGGCCGCGGCACGCGCGCTGTCGATGCGGGTCACGGGTTCCTCCTCCTCGGTGGCGTACGGTAATTCACCTTTCCACCCTTTTCTGCATCATGCCTCTCGGGCGATGCCCCGGCATGCACCACGGGTGAGCATCCACCGGTATGGGACGATCTTCGGGCAATGCGGTGCAAGGGGAGCTTGCCGCCGACAATGCCACGGATCGGCGCGATGCGCGCCCTTGTGGTGCGGACTCGTACCGGCTTCGGTCAGGAGCAGTCGCGTGCGGCGGGCCCGGCCGCGGCGCGTGCGAGGATGCGGGCGTGGGACGCGACAAACGGAAGGCACCTTGTGGCTGAGCAGCTGTACGCCACCCTGAGAACCAACCAGGGCGATATCGAGATCCGGCTGATGCCGTTCCACGCACCCAGGACCGTCCGCAACTTCGTCGAGCTCGCCACGGGCGAACGCGAGTGGACCGACCCGGCGACCGGCACCAGAACCACACAGCCCCTCTACGACGGCACGAGCTTCCACCGCGTCATCGCCGGCTTCATGATCCAGGGCGGCGATCCGCTCGGGAACGGCACCGGCGGCCCCGGCTACAAATTCGCCGACGAGTTCCACCCCGAACTGCGCTTCGACCGCCCGTACCTGCTGGCCATGGCGAACGCCGGGCCCGGCACCAACGGCTCGCAGTTCTTCATCACCCTCGCCCCGACCGCCTGGCTGAACCGCAAGCACACCATCTTCGGCGAGGTCGTCGACGGCCCCAGCCGCAAGGTGGTCGACGCGATCGGTACGACCCCCGTCAACCCGTCGACCCACCGTCCGCTGACCGAGGTACGGGTCGAATCGGTCGTGATCGAGAAGCGCTGAGGATACGGCGCGGCGCGGACGGGCAGGCTGCGTCCGGGCGCCGCGGACCGGCGCGGGCGCACGGGAACCATTTGGGCCCGCCCGTCCGTAGGAAAAGCGGGGCGGTGTACGCGCTCCGGCCGCGCAGAAGAGGTGAGGGGTTCCCATGGACCAGCCAGGCAGCCCGCAGCAGCCGCAGGGCGCTTCCGGCCTGCCCGGCTGCTACCGGCACCCGGACCGCGAGACGGGCATCAGCTGCACGCGCTGCGAGCGGCCGATCTGCCCCGAGTGCATGATCAGCGCCTCGGTCGGCTTCCAGTGCCCGAACTGCGTACGCGAGGGCTCGGGCACCGGCCACGCACCGAAAGCCAACCGCCCGCGGAACATCGCCGGCGGCACCATCGCGGCTGACCCACGGCTCGTCACCAAGATCCTCATCGGCCTCAACCTGGCGGTGTTCATCGCCGGGGCGATCAGCGAACCACTGCTGCGCGACCTCATGCTGCTCGGCGACACACCTCCCTTCTACGTGCCCGAGGGTGTGGCCCAAGGCGAGTGGTACCGCCTGTTCACGTCGATGTTCGCCCACCAGGAGATCTGGCACATCGGCTTCAACATGCTGCTGCTCTGGTGGCTCGGCTCGCCGCTGGAGGCACACCTCGGCCGCGTCCGCTATCTGGCCCTCTATCTGCTCTCCGGCCTCGCCGGCAGCGCGCTGACCTACGTCATCGAGCCCTACCAGTACTCGCTCGGCGCATCCGGAGCCGTATACGGGCTGATGGGCGCCACAGTCGTGCTGATGCGCCGACTGCGCGTCGACATGCGCCCGGTGATCGTGCTGCTCGCGATCAACATGGTGTTCACCTTCACCGTGCCCAATATCGCCTGGCAGGCCCACGTCGGCGGCCTCGTCGCCGGTGCGGCCATCGCCTACGGGATGGTCCACGCACCGCGTGAGCACCGGGCGCTCGTGCAGTGGGGCACCTGCGGGGCGGTCCTGCTGATCACGTTGGTGATGGTCGTCGCGCAGACGGCGCGGCTCACCTGAGCGCGCCCCCGGCTCGTCCGATCGCTCACTTATCCACAGCGTGTGCCGGATCTTGTGCACGCTGTGGGGAACGCACGTGCCCCTTGTCCCCGATCCGGGTTCTCCCAGTCAGGGCAAGGGGCGCGAGGACTTCCGTATGGCGGATGCGCAGTCGTACCGGCGTCAACCTGTCGATAGTTATCCACAGGCGGTCAGTAGATGGTCAGAGTTATCCATAGCGTGTGGATACCCTGTGGATAACTTTTTCTACTTCCACTGCGTGGAGACGCCGAAGCCCGCTGCGATGAAGCCGAAGCCCACGACGATGTTCCAGTTGCCGAAGGCCTCGATGGGCAGCCGGGTGTCCGTGACGTAGAAGACGACGATCCAGGCGAGGCCGATGAGGAAGAGGGCCAGCATCACCGGGGCGACCCAGCTGCGGTTGGTCAGCTTTATGGCGGCCGACTGCTTCGACGAGGGCGGCGGTGTGTAGTCGGCCTTCTTGCGGATACGTGACTTCGGCACGAGGGTCTCTCCTGTCGATGCGCTGCGTGGCCGCGCAGGGAACGGGTGTGGCTGGGGCGCCGGGCGGGGCG
Source organism: Streptomyces lothianensis (assembly GCF_047779955.1). Taxonomy (NCBI): domain Bacteria; kingdom Bacillati; phylum Actinomycetota; class Actinomycetes; order Kitasatosporales; family Streptomycetaceae; genus Streptomyces; species Streptomyces lothianensis. The sequence continues at coordinate 148,934 of NZ_JBLMKT010000015.1, forward strand.
CTTGGGGTTCGCACATGGGGGACCATCTGCTTCCCCCGGGCGTCCGTTAGCGTAGTGCTTCCGCGGCGCCGTAAGGAGTAAGGGTACGTTGAGCAATTCTGCCGACAGCCCCGACGAGGGCCGCCGAGCCCGGTGGCGGCCGGTGAGAGTGCTCACCTTGGGCGTCTTCGCGCTCGCCGGGCTCCTCTTCGTGACGAGTTTCAACACCGCCAAAGGCACCAATATCCGCACGGATGCCTCGCTGCTCAAGCTCTCCGACCTGATCGAGGAGCGCAGCCACAACAACGGGAACCTCGAGGAGTCGCTCGGTTCGCTGCGTGCGGACGTGGAGTCGCTCGCGGAGCGCGAGACCGGTGCGACGGACGAGGAGGAGGCCGAGCTCAAGGCGCTGGAGAACGAGGCGGGCACGAAGAAGCTGCGCGGCGAGGCCCTCTCCGTGACCCTGACCGACGCCCCGCCGGACGCGGGGCCCAAGCTCCCCGGCTTCCCCGAGCCCTCGCCGAACGACCTGGTCATCCACCAGCAGGACCTCCAGGCGGTCGTCAACGCCCTGTGGAAGGGCGGCGCCGAGGGCATCCAGGTCATGGACCAGCGCCTGATATCCACCAGTGCGGTGCGCTGCGTCGGCAACACCCTGATCCTCCAGGGCCGCGTCTACTCGCCCCCGTACAAGGTCACGGCGGTCGGTGACACCGGGAAGCTGAAGAAGGCGCTGAACTCCTCGCCGGAGATCAGGAACTATCTGGAGTACGTGAAGGTGTACGGCCTCGGCTGGGAAGTCGAGGAGCCGGGGGCAGTGACTCTTCCCGGCTACTCGGGCACAGTGGATCTCCATTACGCGCAGCCTGTGGAGTAGGAGCCTGCGGGCGGGCTCCGAGGGAGCAGGCGTACTCGGGGAGGGGTCGGCCCGTGTCGGTGCGAGTGCTCGTCAGAACCTTCAGCGAACTGTGCATCACTGTCGGTGCCCTGATCGTCCTGTTCGTGACGTATGTCATGTACTGGACCGGGGTCAAGGCCGATGCCGCGATGCAGAGCGAGATCGACGGGCTGCGGGACCGGTGGGCGAACGGCGCGATGACGGGCGCCGAGATCGAGGCCGCGGGCGGCGCGGCGGAGTCGGAGACCGCCGGCGGGGGTACGGGTGGTGCGGGTGCGGACGGGGAGGCTGCGGGGGAGGGTCCGCCGCCCGAGCCGTACGAGGACGGCAAGGCCTTCGCCGTGATGTACATCCCGCGGCTCGGCGACGGCTGGAAGAAGCCCGTCCTGGAGAACACGAAGACGGACACCCTGAAGAAGGGCCTCGGCCACTACGCGGACACCGCGCAGCTCGGGCAGCGGGGCAACTTCGCGGTGGCCGGCCACCGGCGCACCTACGGCGACCCCTTCAAGGACTTCCCGAAGCTGCGCGAGGGCGATGCGGTGGTCCTCAACGACGGGACCACCTGGTTCACGTACCGCATCGACACCGAGAAGCCGTACAAGACGCTGCCCACCGATGTCGCCGTGATCGATCCGGTGCCGCGCAGGTCCGGCTACGACGGGCCCGGACGCTATCTGACGCTGACGACCTGCGAGCCGGAGTGGGGCCACAGCCACCGGCTGATCGTCTGGGCCCACCTCGATGCCACCCAGCCTGTGGACAACGGCAAGCCGGAGGCGCTGCGCCGTTAGGCTGTTGGCGTGCGCCGACGGAAGGACGGGGCGCGCGTCGACGGAAGGGACAGCATGTACGGCTGGATCTGGCGGCATCTGCCGGGTAATGCCTGGCTGAAGGCGGTGTTCTCGCTGCTGCTCATCCTGGGTGTGGTCTATGTCCTGTTCCAGTACGTCTTCCCGTGGGCGGAGCCGCTGCTTCCGTTCAACGACGTGACGGTCGACGAAGGCCTCGGCGCCGTGCACGGGCTCGTCGCCGCGCCAGGGGCGGCGCGATGAGCGCGCGCATCCTCGTCGTCGACAACTACGACAGCTTCGTCTTCAACATCGTCCAGTACCTGTACCAGCTGGGCGCCGACTGCGAGGTCGTCCGCAACGACGAGGTGACGACGGCGCACGCCGAGGACGGATTCGACGGGGTGCTGCTCTCCCCCGGTCCCGGGGCGCCCGAGCAGGCCGGTGTCTGCATCGAGATGGTCCGGCACTGCGCCGCCACCGGCATCCCCGTCTTCGGCGTCTGCCTCGGCATGCAGTCGATGGCGGTGGCGTACGGCGGGGTCGTGGACCGCGCGCCGGAGCTGCTGCACGGCAAGACCTCGCTCGTACGGCACGAGGGCGCCGGGGTCTTCGCCGGGCTGCCCTCGCCGTTCACCGCGACGCGCTACCACTCCCTGGCCGCGGAGCCGGACGCCTTCCCGGCGGACCTCGAGATCACCGCACGGACCGAGGACGGCATCATCATGGGGCTGCGGCACCGGGAACTGCCGGTCGAGGGAGTGCAGTTCCACCCCGAGTCGGTGCTCACCGAGCACGGTCACCGGATGCTCGCCAACTGGCTGGAGCGCTGCGGTGATGTGGAGGCGGTGGCCCGATCGGAAGGCCTCGCACCGGTCGTGGGCAGGGCTTCCGCGTGACGTACCCCCGCTCCGGGCAGGGCGGTTCCCCGTACGGCGAGGAGTACGGGGAGCGGGCTTCGTACGGGGAGCGGGCTCCGTACGGGGAACGGGCTTCGTTCGAGGCCGCGGTGGACGGGCTCGACGACCCGCTGAGCGATCCACTGCCCGGACAGCATCCCTCGCCGTGGTTCCGCGCGTCCGCACCGGCGCCCTCCACCGCGCCTCAGGAGCCGCAGGAGGAGTGGTACGACCCGCAGGGGTACGAGCGGGACTGGTACGGGGAGCGGGGGGCGCAAGGGGCGCACGGGGCGTACGAAGCGCCTCAGGGGGCGCGTGGGGCCTATGAGGCGGCGCGTGGGTACGGTGCGGGCGCCGCGTACCCGGAGGCGGCCCAGGGGCCCTCGTACACCGGGGAGACCCCGTACACCGGGGACTTGCCGTACGCCGACAGCACTCCGTACACCGGGGAAACCTCGTACACCGAGGAGACCTCCCGTACGGAGGGCGCCTCCACCGAGCCGTCCCCGCAGACCGCCCCCCACCGCCCGTCACCGGAAGCCGCCGTCGACGACGAGACCGTCGGCCTGCGCACCTCCGACACCCGCCGCACCCCGAGGACCCGCCCCGTGCCGGGACCCTCCCGCCTGGAGGCCCGCCGCGCCGAGCGCGCCAAGCGCCCGAGCCCGGCGGTGCTGGCGAGCCGCGCGCTGGGCGAGATGTTCATCAGCATCGGTGTCCTGATGCTGCTCTTCGTCACGTACCAGCTGTGGTGGACCAACGTCCGCGCCGAACAGCAGGCGAACGCGGAGACCGACAAGATCCAGGAGAACTGGGCCAACGGCGAGGGCAGGCCCGGTGCCTTCGAGCCCGGCGAGGGCTTCGCGATCATGTACATCCCCAAGCTGGACGTGGTCGTGCCCATCGCCGAGGGCATCAACAAGGCAAAGGTGCTCGACCGCGGCATGGTCGGGCACTACGGCGAGGACAGCATCAAGACCGCGATGCCCGAGGACAAGCAGGGCAACTTCGCGGTGGCAGGCCACCGCAACACCCACGGCGAACCGTTCCGCTACATCAACAAGCTGCGGCCGGGCGATCCCATCGTGGTGGAGACCAAGGACACGTACTACGTGTACAAGATGGCGAGCATCCTGCCGCAGACCACGCCTGACAACATCTCGGTGCTCAACCCCGTCCCGAAGGGCTCCGGGTTCACCAAGCCCGGCCGCTACATCACGCTGACCACCTGTACCCCGGAATTCACCAGCACGTACCGCATGATCGTCTGGGGCGAACTGGCCGAGGAACGCCCGCGCGACGAGGGCAAGCCGCCCGCGCTGGTTCAATAGGGCCGCAGACGCGACGTACGACGACGGGGCAGGGACAGACACACAGTGGCAGCCACCGACCAGGACGAGCAGGAGCGGACACAGCGCTCCGCCGCCCCCGCCCCCGCCCGAACCCCCCGCGGCCGCGGCCCCGTCGCCACGGCGGTCATGGTCTTCGGCGAACTGCTCATCACCACGGGCCTGGTGCTCGGCCTCTTCGTCGTCTACTCGCTGTGGTGGACCAACGTCCTCGCCGACCGCGAGGCGCAGAAGCAGGGTGACGCCGTACGCGACGAATGGGCCGCCGAAGAGGGCGGCACCGGCACCGGGGACACCGGACCCGTCGAACTGGACACCAAGGACGGCATCGGCTTCCTGCACGTGCCCGCCATGGGCGAGGAAGACATCCTCGTCAAGCAGGGCACGGACCTGGAGACCCTCAACGACGGGGTGGCCGGCTACTACATCGACCCGGTCAAGTCCGCGCTCCCCGAGGACGACAAGGGCAACTTCTCCCTCGCCGCCCACCGCGACGGGCACGGCGCGAAGTTCCACAACATACACAAGCTGGACGAGGGCGACGCGATCGTCTTCGAGTCCAAGGACAACTGGTACATCTACAAGGTCTACGCGAAGCTCCCGGAGACCTCGAAGTACAACGTGGACGTCCTCAACGCGGTCCCGGAGGCCTCGGGCGCCAAGAAGCCCGGCCGCTACATCACCCTGACGACCTGCACCCCGGTCTACACCTCGAAGTACCGCTACATCGTGTGGGGTGAGCTGGAGCGGGTGGAGAAGGTGGATTCGCGGCGGACGCCGCCTGAGGAACTGCGTTGACTGAGTGCCTTGAAGGCACTCAGTCGTTCTAGGATGGCGAAGGCCCGAAGCCGCAACTTCGTCTTGCGGCTTCGGGCCTTTCCGCGCCGGATGTCGGTCGCGGCTACCGCAGGGCAGGCAGCGGAACCCCGGCGCTCCACTTCTCAAGGTGCGCGCGGTCGACGAGGGTGACGCCGTATGTCTGGGCGATGGCCCGGGCGTCGGGCGCGAAGGTGGTCGTGGCGACGAACAGCGCCACATCGGCCCCGTGCTGGACGAAGGAAGCCCCCAGGAACTTCTGCAGCTCGGCGCTCCACACCGGCCGGTAGGGCGCGAAGCTCTTGCACTGCACGACCACACGCCGTCCGTCAGACGTCACGGCGGCGACATCCACCCCACGGTCGCCGTGGCCGCCGTGCACCACGACGTCCGTGCAGCCGTCGCGACGGAGCAGCGCGGCGACGTGGTGCTCGAAGTCCCGCCAGTTCATGGCGTCGATGGACGCCATGATCCCGGTGTACGCGCGGGGGCCCTGGGCGTATTCGAGGTGCCTGAGCCTGCGGTGGTGGTCGCAGAGCCTCCGCTCGACCCGCTCGACGTCGTCCCGGAGCGAGATCAGCTCCTTGCGGTGCTCGCCGGAGGTCTCGATGAGGGCGTTGAACATGGGGACGACAGTCTTGCCGAGGACGTGCCGGATGCGGTGGTCGATCCGCTCGTCGAGGTCCTCGGGCTGCCTGTGGACAAAGTTATCCACAGGCTGGGTCCGCGCCAGGTACTCCATGTCGAGCAGATAGACACGCACCTGACGTGCGATTTCGCTGTCCCGGAGGAGCATGGCGACGTTGAGGACGGCGCGCCGTGAGAAGAGCGCGAGTGCCCGTGAGCGTGACTGGATCCCACAGGCCCCCTTAAAGAGGGCCAGTCGCGTACCTGTCAGAACCTGGAGTCCGTTGGCGCCCAGCTCTTCCTTGTGGTCCTCCATCACGGACTCCAGGGTCTTCACGGCCACCTCGAAGTACGCTGCGACCATCGCCGTCGTCACGTGCATCCCGTCCGGTAGCAGCGACAGCACTTTGACCCTGTCCAGCACTTCTGTCTGCGCCAGCACGCTGTTCCGCAGTGACCTCGACTCCAGCAGTACTGCATCGTCGATCACGATTGTGTCCTTTCCGCTCGTGCAGGATCGGTGTGCGTGAGGGAGCCCCACGTCACCTCACCCGATCAACGAGTCGGGATAAATGAAGACACGATCGAATGCCGATGGTCTGTACTGAGGTCCTCTGAGGACCTCAGTGCCACGAACAAGGGTCTGGCCCCTCCCGAAGGAGGGGCCAGACCCTTTGGTGCTGTCCGGCGAGGACTATTCCTCGTCGCGGCCGCTGAAGCCGCTCTGGCCGAAGATGGTGCCGCCGTCCTGGCCGCCGTTGCCGCCGCCCCCGTTGCCGCCGTCGGCGTCTCGGGTCTTGAGCATCACGGCCGTGCCGGTCTCGACCTCCTGGGGGAAGCTCGGAACCGAGGCCTCGACGATGGCGTTGTCGTCCCGGGGGCCGTCGATGGCCCCCACGGTGAGTCCGGCCCGCTCCAGTTCCTGCCGCGCCTGCGAGAGCTTCTTGCCGCTCAGGAGGGGCACCTGGACCTTCTCCGGTGCCTTGGCGACCGTCAGCGTGACCTCGGAGCCCCTGTCGATCTCGGTGGGTGCCTGCGGGGTCTGTGCCACGACCTGGTTCTCGGGAACATCACTGCGGGGCTGCTGCTGGACCTTGACCCGGAAGCCCTTGTCCTCAAGGGCCTTGCGGGCCTGGTCGAGCTGCTGGTCCATCACGTCGGGAACGGGGATCTGCTTCTTCTCCTCCGCGACCGTCAGCGTGATGTCGGAGCCCTTCTCGACCTCCTCGCCGAACTTCGGGTCGGTCTTGAGGACCTCGCCCGGCTCGGCGGTGGAGGTTTCCTTGCGCTCGATCTTGACGTTGAACCCGTAGTCCTCGCCTTCGAGCTCGGCGCGGGCCTCGTCCACGTCGTCGCCGAGCACGTTCGGCACCGCGACCTTCGGCGCTCCCTCGGAGACGACGACGTTGACGGTGTCGCCCTTCTCGGCCTCGGTGTTCACGGCCGGGTCCTGGCTGCAGATCTGGCCCTTGGGCTGGTTCTCGCAGGGCTTGTTGGTGCTCTCCAGTTCGAGCCCCACGTTCGCGGCCTGCTTCTTCGCCGCGTCCAGTGTCTGGCCGACGAAGTTCGGCACGCTGATGGCGTCGTTGTCGCCGCCGTCGCCGGCGAAGACGACCTTGCCGATCAGGATGGCGCCGACGAGGACCAGGATGCCCGCGATGACGAGCAGTGCCGTGGAGGCGCCGCCCTTCTTGGCGCCGCCGCGGCGGCGGTCGGGGCGGTCGTCGTAGCCGTAGCCGCCGTCGTCCGGGTTCATCGGGGGCAGCATCGAGGTCTGTGCGCCGCCGCCGTTCTGCGGGTGCAGCATGGCCGTCTGCTGGTCGGCGCCGTACGCGTCGGCGCCGCCGTAGCCGGCCGCGCCCATGGCCGCGGTGGCGGCGACGGGCTGGCCGTCGAGGCAGGCCTCGATGTCGGCGCGCATCTCGTCGGCGGACTGGTAGCGGTACTCGGGCTCCTTGACCAGCGCGCGCAGGACGATGGCGTCCATCTCGGGCGTGATCTCGGGGTCGAAGGACGAGGGCGGCTGTGCCTCTTCTCGTACGTGCTGGTAGGCGACCGCGACGGGGGAGTCGCCGACGAACGGCGGGCGCACGGTGAGCAGCTCGTAGAGCAGGCAGCCGGTCGAATAGAGGTCACTTCGCGCGTCGACCTGTTCGCCCTTGGCCTGCTCCGGGGAGAGGTACTGGGCGGTGCCGATGACGGCCGCGGTCTGCGTCATGGTCATGCCGGCGTCGCCCATGGCGCGGGCGATGCCGAAGTCCATGACCTTGACCTGGCCGTTGCGCGTCAGCATGACGTTCGCGGGCTTGATGTCGCGGTGCACGATGCCGGCGCGGTGCGAGTACTCCAGGGCCTGCAGGATGCCGACGGTCATCTCGAGCGCGCGCTCGGGCAGCAGTTTGCGCCCGGAGTGAAGCAGCTCGCGCAGGGTGGATCCGTCGACGTACTCCATCACGATGTACGGGATGGAGACCCCGTCCACGTAGTCCTCGCCCGTGTCGTAGACCGCCACGATCGCGGGATGGTTGAGCGAGGCGGCCGACTGGGCCTCCCGGCGGAACCGGGCCTGGAACGACGGGTCGCGCGCGAGGTCGACGCGCAGCGTCTTCACCGCCACGGTGCGGCCGAGCCGGGTGTCGTGCGCGAGGTAGACCTCCGCCATGCCACCACGGCCGAGCACCTGGCCCAGCTCGTACCGGCCGCCGAGGCGACGCGGCTCTTCCATAGCTACTTACCAGCCCTCTCCGTCAGTCCCACCGCACCCCCCGGGTGGCGGCGGTGTGCTGTCCCGGCATACCGTACCGGCCCGGTCCGGCATGATCCGGCCCTCGTCAAGGTCTGATACAGGACCGGTACCGCAGCGGCCGAGATCACGTGTTCTGTCTCACTTCGCGGTGCCCAGCACCGCCTGCATCACGCTCTTGGCGATGGGGGCCGCGAGGCCGCCGCCGGAGATGTCCTCGCGGTGGGCGTCGGAGTCCTCGACGACCACCGCGACGGCGACCGGTGAGCCGTCCGCGGTCTTCGCATAGCTGATGAACCAGGCGTACGGCTTCTCGCTGTTGTCGACGCCGTGCTGGGCGGTGCCGGTCTTGCCGCCGACGGTGATGCCGGGGATGCGGGCGTTGCTGCCGGTGCCGCGTTCGACGACCGTCTCCATCATGTCCTGCAGCTGTTGTGCGTGCTGGGCGGACAGCGGGCGGCTGAGCTCCTCGGGGCTGTGCCGTTCGATGGTGTCGAGGTTGGGGGCCTTCAGTTCGCTGACCATGTACGGCTTCATCAGCTTGCCGTCGTTCGCGATCGCAGCGGTCACCATGGCCATCTGCAGCGGGGTGGCCGTGGTCTCGAACTGGCCGATGGCGGACATCGCGGTCTGCGAGGGGTACAGCTTGTCCGTGGGGAAGACGGAGGCGGCGGAGCGTACGGGGACGAACTGTTCCGCGTTGAAGCCGAACTTCTCGGCGGTCTGAAGCATCCGGTCCTGGCCGAGGTCCGCGCCGATCTTGCCGAAGACGGTGTTGCAGGAGACGCGCAGGGCCTCGCGCAGGGTGGCGTTCTCGCAGGGCAGGTCGCCCTCGTTCTCCAGGACGGTCCTGGTGCCCGGCATGGTCCACGGCAGGGGCGAGTCGGTCTTCACGTCCGGGCCGGGGACGAGGCCGTGTTCGAGGGCGGCCGCGGCGGTGACGGCCTTGAAGGTGGAGCCCGGCGGGTAGGTCTCGCGCAGTGCGCGGTTGAGCAGCGGCTTGTCGATGTCGCCGGTCAGCTCGGTCCAGGCCTGCTGGTCGTCGAGGCTGTTGCCGGCGAAGGCCGAGGGGTCGTACGAGGGGGTGGAGGCGAGGGCGAGGATCGCGCCGGTGGCGGGGTCGAGGGCGGCGACGGCGCCCTTCTTGGTGCCGAGTCCTTCGAAGGCGGCCTGCTGGGCGGCGGCGTCGAGGGTGGTCACGACCTTGCCGCCTTCCTGCTTCGTTCCGGTCACCATGTCGAGGGTGCGGCGGAAGAAGAGCCGGTCGTCGTTGCCGGTGAGGATGCCGTCCTCGATGGCCTCGATCTGGGTGGCGCCGTAGGCCTGTGAGGCGTAGCCGGTGACGGGCGCCCACATCGGCCCGTCGCGGTAGGTGCGCTTGTACGCGAAGTCGCTGCCGGTGGTCTGCTGGGAGCCGGTGACGGATGTGCCGTCGACGATGATGTCGCCGCGTTTCTGGGCGTAGCGCTCGATGAGGACGCGCCGGTTGTTCTCGTGGGTGCGCAGGGCGTCGGCCTTGACGTACTGGAGCCAGTTGTCCCGGACGAGCAGGGCGAGCACGAGCAGCCCGCAGAACAGGGCGATCCGGCGGAGGGGCTTGTTCACGGGCCTACCTGGTTCACGTGCTTTGCCTGGTTCAGGGGCGTACTGCGGCGGTTCAGGGGCGTACTGCGGCGGTTCACGGGCGTGCTGCGGCGGTTCACGGGCGTACGACCTGGGTCATTTCCGCGTCGGGGTCGGCCGCGGGGGCCGGGGCGGGGCGGCGGGCGGTGTCGCTGATGCGGATCAGGATGCCGACGAGGGCCCAGTTGGCGATCACCGAGGAACCGCCGGCGGCGAGCCACGGCATGGTCATACCGGTCAGCGGGATGAGGCCCATGACCCCGCCGGCGACGACGAAGACCTGCAGCGCGAAGGCGCCGGACAGACCTGCTGCGAAGAGCTTGCCGAAGGGGTCGCGGGCGGCGAGGGCGGTGCGGATGCCGCGCTCGACGATGAGGGCGTAGATGAGCAGGAAGGCCATGACGCCGGCGAGGCCGAGTTCCTCGCCGACGGTGGCGAAGATGAAGTCGGAGTTGGTGGCGAAGCCGATGAGGTCGGAGTTTCCCTGTCCGAGGCCGGTGCCGAGGACGCCGCCGGAGCCGAAGGACATGAGGACCTGGGTCATCTGGTCGCAGGCATTGGCCATGTTGGTGCCGGGCTCGGCGGTCTCCAGGCAGCCGAAGGGGTCGAGCCAGGCGGCCACACGGGACTGGACGTGGCTTGCGGTGGAGCCGACGATGACGGCTCCGGCGGTGGACATCAGCAGACCCATGACGACCCAGCTGGTGCGCTCGGTGGCCACGTACAGCATGATCACGAACATGCCGAAGAACAGCAGGGACGTGCCGAGGTCGTTCTCGAAGACGAGGATGAGCAGGCTCATCGCCCAGATCGTCAGGATGGGTCCGAGGTCGCGGCCACGGGGCAGGTAGAGGCCGAGGAAGCGGCGGCTGGCCAGGGCGAGCGCGTCCCGCTTGACCATCAGGTAGCCGGAGAAGAACACCGCGAGGACGATCTTCGCGAACTCGCCGGGCTGGATGGAGACGCCGCCGACGCGGATCCAGATCTTCGCGCCGAAGACATCGGCGCCGAGGCCGGGTACCAGGGGAAGCAGCAGCAGCACCAGGGCGACCATCATGGAGATGTACGTGTAGCGCTGCAGGATGCGGTGGTCCTTGAGCAGCAGCAGGACGCCGACGAACATCGCGATGCCGATGGCGGAGTACATCAGCTGGTTGGGGGCCGAGGGGTTGAACGCCCCGAAGATGGCCTCCGCGCGCCGGATCAGCCGGGGTGACTGGTCGAGCCGCCAGATCAGGACCAGGCCGAGCCCGTTCAGGAGGGTGGCGAGCGGCAGCAGCAGCGGGTCGGCGTACGGCGCGAACTTGCGCACCACCAGGTGGCCGACGGCGGCGAGCAGGCCGAGGCCCAGGCCGTAGCCGATCATGCCGGTGGGCATGGTCCCGTCGAGGGCGAGGCCCACGTTGGCGTAGGCGAAGACGGGGATGAGCACGGCGAAGACGAGCAGCGCCAGTTCGGTGTTGCGCCTGCTCGGGGCGCCGATCGCGCCGATGGTCGAGGTGTGTGTCGTGCTGCTCATGGTTTGGCGGGCCCCCAGTGCCCTAATTCTTGTCGCAGTTGCCGACCAGCTGCTTCTCCTCCTCGGAGAGGCCGGGGCTGGGCGAGGGTGCCTTGGCGGTGGACTCGGTGGCCGGTCCGCCGGTGGTGCCGCCCGCTTCGCCCTCGCCGGTGCGCGCGTTCTGCTCGTCCTCGGCCTTGCGCAGGGCTTCCTGCTTGCGGCAGGCCGATGCCTGGGTGCCCAGGTCCTTGATCTTGGCGTCCGCCTCGGCGCGGCCGCCCGCGGCGATGGTCGCCTCGACCTGCTTGCGCTGGTAGGGCGGCAGGTACTTGAGTTCGATGTCCTTGTAGTCCTTCTCGACCTCGGACAGGCTCACCCAGGCGAGGTCCTGGCTGATGCCGCGGTAGAGGGCGACATGGCCGTCGTTGGCGCCCACGTAGTACTGCGTCTGCGTCCAGCGGTGGCCCGCGTAGAGGCCGCCGCCGATGACGGCGAGCGCGAGCACCAGGAAGAGCGAGCGCTTGACCCACTTCCCGCGGCCGCCGCGCTTGACGAAGTCCTCGTCGCCGTACGGGCCGAAGGAGCCGTCGGGTGCGTAGGACTCTCCTTCGCCGGAGCCGGGCGGCGGTCCGAAGGCGCCGCCGGGAGCGCCGCCGCCGTGGCTTTGCGGCGGTACGCCGCGGCCCAGGCCCGCGGCGCGGCCCGCCGGGGTCTGCATGGCGCCGTTGTCGTGCGGCTGGTGCTGGTTCTCGGCGACCGCGCCGACGATCACCGGGGTGTCGGTGACCTGCCCGGCGAGGGTGTCGCCGGACTCCATGTCGAGGACGTCGGCGACGATGCAGGTGATGTTGTCGGGGCCGCCGCCGCGCAGCGCGAGCTGGATCAGCTCCTGCACGGTGGCCTGCGGGCCCTGGTAGCTGGCGAGGGTCTCCTCCATGGTCTGGTGCGAGACCACACCGGAGAGGCCGTCGGAGCAGATGAGGTAGCGGTCGCCGGCCCGCACCTCGCGGATCGACAGATCGGGTTCGACGTGGTCGCCGCTGCCGAGGGCGCGCATCAGGAGCGAGCGCTGCGGGTGGGTGGTGGCCTCGTCCTCGGTGATCCGGCCCTCGTCGACGAGGCGCTGCACCCAGGTGTGGTCCTGGGTGATCTGGGTGAGGACGCCGTCCCGGAGGAGGTAGGCGCGGGAGTCGCCGACGTGGACGAGGCCGAGGCGCTGGCCGGTCCACAGCAGGGCGGTGAGCGTGGTGCCCATGCCCTCCAGTTGCGGGTCCTCCTCGACCATGACGCGCAGCTGGTCGTTGGCCCGCTGCACGGCATCGCCGAGCGAGGTCAGGATGTCCGAGCCGGGAATGTCGTCGTCGAGTGCGACGATCGTGGAGATGACCTCCGAGGAGGCCACCTCGCCGGCGGCCTGGCCCCCCATGCCGTCGGCGATCGCGAGGAGGCGGGGACCGGCGTAGCCCGAGTCCTCGTTGCCCTCGCGGATCATGCCTTTGTGTGATCCGGCGGCGAAGCGCAGTGACAGACTCATGCGCACCTCGCCCGTCGGCTCCGGGTACATCCGCACAGCGCCCACCCTCCGGTCGGGAGCGCGTCCGGGGCGCCAGGCAGTGGCCTGGCGCGGCTCCGGCCGGCTCGCTCGCTCCGCTCGCTCATTCTCGTACTACTTCCGCAGCTCGATGACGGTCTTGCCGATGCGGATCGGCGCGCCAGGCGGGATCGGTGTCGGGGTGGTCAGCCGGGTCCGGTCGAGATACGTCCCGTTGGTGGACCCGAGGTCCTCCACGATCCACTGGCCCGCCTGCCCGGAGTCCGGGTAGATCCTGGCATGTCTGCTCGACGCGTAGTCGTCGTCGAGCACGATCGTCGAATCGTGTGCACGGCCGAGTGTGATCGTCTGGCCCTGCAGCGCGACCGTGGTGCCGGCCAGGATGCCCTCGGACACCACCAGCTTCGTGGGGGCGCCCCGGCGCTGCCGGCCGCCGCCCTGCTGGCGCGGCGGCGTGGGCGCGGCCTGCCGCCCGCCCTGTGCCTGCCGCCCGCCCTGCGCCTGGCGCGCGTCGGCGGCCCCCCGCCGCGCGGTGCGCTGCGTGACTCGTGTGCCGAACAGGTCGCTGCGGATGACCTGGATGGCCACGAACACGAACAGCCACAGGACTGCGAGGAAACACAGCCTCATGACCGTCAGGGTCAGCTCTGACATTGCCCCCGCTTCACCCTTCGGCTTGTCGGTAGATGATCGTCGTACTGCCCACGACGATCCGCGAGCCGTCGCGGAGCGTAGCGCGGGTGGTGTGCTGCCCGTCCACCACGATGCCGTTGGTGGACCCGAGATCCGCGATCGTCGAGGGCGTTCCGGTCCGGATCTCACAGTGCCGGCGGGAGACGCCGGGGTCGTCAATCCGTACATCCGCCTCGGTGCTCCGGCCGAGGACCAGAGTGGGGCGGGAGATCTGGTGGCGCTGGCCGTTGACCTCGATCCAGCGACGGGTCTGCGCGCCGGGCACCGCGCCGCCGGGCTGCGGGGCGCGGGCGGGGCCGCGGCCCGCG
>NZ_JBLMKT010000143.1:0-405 GCF_047779955.1 Streptomyces lothianensis
CGAGGAGTTCACCGAGCATGGCCTGGACCCGGTCCAGGCCCGCGTCCAGGAGCTCGAAGGCCGTGTAGGCGACACCCGGGCGGGCTTCACCGGTCTGCTGTGGATCGCGGATGTCGGTCTTGCCCATCTCCAGGAACCGTCCGCCGTCGGCCAGCAGGCCCAGCGAGGCGTCCACGTACTCGCCGGCCAGCGAGTTCAGCACGACATCGACCGTGGGGAAGGTGTCGGCGAAGTCCAGTGTCCGCGAGGAGGCGATCCGCTCGGCCGCGATCCCCATGCCCTGCAGCACAGGCCACTTGGCCGGGCTCGCGGTCGCATACACCTGAGCTCCCAGATGGCGGGCGATCTGCACCGCGGCCGTGCCCACACCACCCGTCGCCGCATGCACCAACACCGACTCACCCG
>NZ_JBLMKT010000144.1:0-389 GCF_047779955.1 Streptomyces lothianensis
CTCGTCCAGCATGGGTTCCATGCGCGGCGAGTGGAACGCGTGGGAGACCTTCAGCCTCTTCGTCTTCTCGAACCGGGACGCGATCTCCTCGACCGCGTCCTCGGTACCGGAGATGACGACGGAGGCCGGGCCGTTGACCGCGGCGATCGACACACCGTCCGTGAGGAGGGGGAGGATCTCGGCTTCGGTTGCCTGGACAGCGACCATGGCGCCGCCGGTGGGCAGGGCCTGCATCAGCCTGCCCCGGGCAGCGACCAGCACGGCCGCGTCCTCCAGGGACCACACACCTGCCACATGAGCGGCGGCCAGCTCACCGATCGAATGCCCGAGGAGGTAGTCCGGGGTGATGCCCCAGTGCTCCATCAGCCGGAACAACGCCACCTCGACCG
>NZ_JBLMKT010000145.1:0-366 GCF_047779955.1 Streptomyces lothianensis
ACTTCGACGCGGACTTCTTCGGGATCTCGCCGCGCGAGGCCCTCGCCATGGACCCGCAGCAGCGGCTGCTCCTTGAGGCGTCCTGGGAGGTCCTTGAACGCGCGGGCATCGACCCGGCCACGCTGCGGGGCAGCCGTACGGGCGTCTTCGCCGGGCTCATGTACCACGACTACGTCACCCAGGTGTCTGGTGAGGAAGGCGCGGAGGGCTACATCGGTACGGGCAATGCCGGCAGTGTCGTCTCGGGCCGGGTCGCGTACGCGCTCGGTCTTGAGGGTCCTGCGGTGACGGTGGACACGGCGTGTTCGTCGTCGCTGGTGGCCCTGCACTGGGCGATCCAGGCCCTGCGTACCGGTGAGTGCACGA
>NZ_JBLMKT010000146.1:0-365 GCF_047779955.1 Streptomyces lothianensis
GGACATGACCTATGTCCGCACCTGGTCGGGATGGGCGTATGTGGCGTTCGTCCTCGACGTGTACTCGCGGATGATCGTCGGCTGGCAGGTCGCGAACCACATGCGGACCGAACTCCCACTGGACGCACTGGAGATGGCGCTCTGGCGACGTCGGATCAAGAAGGGCTCCGGACTGATACACCACAGCGACCGCGGGTCGCAATACGTGTCAATTCGGTATACCGACCGGCTCGCCGACATCGGCGCCTCCGCCTCCGTCGGCTCCGTCGCGGACTCGTACGACAACGCGATGGCCGAGGCCCTGAACGGCACCTTCAAGGCCGAACTGATCGAGATGCAGAGCCCCTGGAAGGACGTCGACCAGG
>NZ_JBLMKT010000147.1:0-362 GCF_047779955.1 Streptomyces lothianensis
AGGGTCCAGGTGTCCGCGTCGTCGTCGTTGCCCGCGGGTGTGGAGTGGACGGTGATCGGGCGGCGCCCGTCCGTCCCGGCGGCGCCGACGACTATCTGGAGGCTGACGCTGCCGTGTTCGGTCAGCGCGAGCGGGGCTTGGAGCGTGAGATCGTCCAGGACGGGGCAGTCGAGGCGGTCGCCGGCGTGGAGGGCGAGTTCGACGAAGGCGGTGCCGGGGAGCAGTACCGTCCCGAAGATCGCGTGGTCGGCGAGCCAGGGGTGGGTATCGAGGGAAAGACGGCTCGTCAGGACGAGCCCGTCGCCGTCGGCGAGGAGCACTTCGGCGCCCAGCAGCGGGTGCTCGGCCGTCCGAAGCCCGAA
>NZ_JBLMKT010000148.1:0-355 GCF_047779955.1 Streptomyces lothianensis
ACCAGCCGATGTCGGTGATCGAGGCCTTGTCGTCCGTACGCACACGTGCGAGCAACCGCTCCGCCTGACCCGCCAACGCCTCCGGCGACTTCGCCGACAACACCCACGGAACCACCGGCAGCGCAACCAACGGCTCCTCGACGTCCTCCACCGGGTCCGGCTCTTCCTGCGCCTGCTCCAGGATCACGTGCGCATTCGTCCCGCTCACCCCGAACGACGACACACCCGCACGGCGCGGGCGGTCTCCCGCCGCCCGCCACTCCTGCGACTCCGTCAGCAGTTCGACGGCCCCCGCCGCCCAGTCCACCTTCGACGACGGCTCATCCACATGCAGCGTCCGAGGCAACACACCATG
>NZ_JBLMKT010000149.1:0-350 GCF_047779955.1 Streptomyces lothianensis
GGCGTTCCTACGGTGTCGAACCATCCGCTGTGATCGGGCATTCGCAGGGTGAGATCGCGGCTGCCGTGGTGGCGGGTGTGCTGTCGCTGGAGGACGCGGCCAAGGTCGTGGCCCTGCGGTCCCGGGCGATCATTGCCCTCGCGGGCCGTGGCGGGATGGTGTCCGTCGCGCAGCCTGCTGCGTCGGTGCGTGACACGATCACGGCCTGGGACGGCCGTATCTCGGTCGCGGCGGTCAACGGCCCGTCCTCGACCATCGTCTCGGGCGACGTCGACGCCCTGGACGAGCTGGTCGCGCACTGCGAGACCACCGACATCCGCGCCCGCAAGGTCGACGTCGACTACGCCTCC
>NZ_JBLMKT010000150.1:0-334 GCF_047779955.1 Streptomyces lothianensis
TCATCAAGATGGTCATGGCCGTGCGGCACGGCGTCATGCCGCCCACCCTGCACGTGGACAAGCCGACCTCGCACGTCGACTGGTCGGCGGGTGCCGCGGAGCTCCTTACCGACCCCGTGAACTGGCCGGAGACGGGCGCGCCGCGCCGGGCGGGCGTGTCGTCGTTCGGCATGAGCGGTACGAATGCGCATGTGATCCTGGAGCAGGCGCCGGAGGAGGAGCCGGCGGAGCTCCCGGCGGCGGAGGCCCTGGCCCCGAAGGCACCGGAGGAGACCCCGGCGGCGGCGGTGTCGTGGCTGCTGTCGGGCAAAACAGAATCAGCACTGCGCGCCCA
>NZ_JBLMKT010000151.1:0-333 GCF_047779955.1 Streptomyces lothianensis
CCACACCCGGGGCCGAAGAACCCTCCGCCAGCGCCCTCAGCAACGCCGCACGGTCGTCGCCGACGACCACGGCACGGTGCTCGAACGCCGTCCGCGTCGACACCAGCGACCAGCCCACATCCACCGCAGGAACCTGGTCAACGAAGGTGAGCAGGCGCTCCGCCTGACCCGCCAGCGCCTCCGGCGACTTCGCCGACAACACCCACGGCACCACCGGCAGCGCGACCGACGGCTCCTCGACGGCCTCCACCTGCTCCTCCTCCACGGCCTCCAGGATGACGTGCGCGTTCGTGCCGCTGATACCGAACGACGACACACCCGCACGACGCGGAC
>NZ_JBLMKT010000003.1:0-333 GCF_047779955.1 Streptomyces lothianensis
GGGAGGAGCGAGTGAGGGGGTGGCGGGGGTGGGGGAGTGGCGGGGGTGGGGGAGCGATGGGGGACCGGGCGGGCACGGCGATCAAGATCACGCACGGTGGCCCCCGAGCCTAGGGCGCCACAGGGCCCGCTTCGAGCAGGAGCGAAATAGTCGTACCGGTGTGGTTCCCGGGCCGGACGGGGCTCCGGTGGAGCGCGGGAGGGCGGTGCGGAGGGGCCCCGGACTATGGATTTGGGTGAACGGCAACCGAGCGTGTAATGTCTTCATCGCTCGCCCCAATAGCTCAGTCGGTAGAGCGTCTCCATGGTAAGGAGAAGGTCTGCGGTTCGATTC
>NZ_JBLMKT010000045.1:0-140830 GCF_047779955.1 Streptomyces lothianensis
ATCTCCACCCTCCACCCGGAAAGGCCCCTCATGCACCCACGCCTGAAGCCCACCCTCCGCCGCGCCTGGCGTGACCTCAAGACCCTCCAGCTCGGAGTCACGCCCGCCCACGCCCGGACCATCGGCCCGGTCGGTGACGGTGTGGCGGGGCTGTTGCGGAAGTTCGACGGGACGCGTGGGCTGGAGTTGTTGCGGAAGGAAGCGCGGGAGTGCGGCGTGTCCGCGGAGCGGCTGGATGAGCTGCTCGCGCGGCTCGCTGCGCAGGGCCTGCTCGACGACGCGACCGCTGGGACCGGGGATCCGGACGTCGAGCGGTTGCGTGCCGGGGTCGGCGCCGGGGAGCGGCTGGCGCCCGAGGCCGCCGCGCTGTCACTGGTCGAGGAGGAGCCCGGCGGCGGGCTCCGGAAGCTTGCCGCGCGGGGGCGGATGCGGGTGCAGGTGCGCGGTGCCGGGCGGGTCGGCGCGCAGGCGGCGGCGTTGTTGTCCGCGGCCGGGGTGGGTCGGGTCGATGTGGTGGACGGCGGGTTCGTGGAGCCGGCCGATGTCACGCCCGGCGGGGTGTCCGCGGGTTCGGTCGGGGAGCGCAGGGCGGATGCCGCGCGACGGCTCGCGCGGCAGTGCGCGCCCGGGCTGCCCGCGCGCCCCCGCCCGCGGGCCGAAGGCCCGTCCCCGTGCGGCCTCTCCCCCGCGTACGACCTCGTCGTCCTCACCCCGCGCGACGGCCTCGCCGCCTACGTGCCCGATCCCGCCGAGGCCGAGGGGTTCGCCCATGCCGGGATTCCTCATCTCTATGCGGGGGTCGTCGAGGCCACCGGGTTCGTGGGGCCGCTCGTGCGGCCCGGGGAGTCCGCCTGTGCCGGGTGTATGGAGCGGTGGCGGGTCGAGGAGGACGGGGACTGGCCACGGCTGCTCGTGCAGTGGCGGTCCGGGCGGGCGGCCGCCGCGCCCGCCGGGGAGGTCACGCTCGCCGCCGCCGTCGCCGGACTCGCCGCAGGTCACGCGCTCGCCCACCTGGACGGGGGCCGCCCGGCGAGCGTCGGCCGCCGCTGGGAGGCGGAGCTCGCGTGTCTCGCCTGGCGCTCCACGCGCCTCGGCCCGCATCCCGGCTGCCCGTGCGGGGCACGAACCAGCCGTACGGACCCGCCCGGAACACCCGGTTGCCACGGGGACCGGTACCGCCTCAAAAGATCGAACGCCGCAGGGGACAATGGCCGAGGAGCCCTTCGCGTGACAGGACGCGGCGGGCGGCCAACCGCCCGGGAGGGCACAGCAGTCCGGTCTCCGGGCCGGCAGTCCGGTATCCGGATCAAAGGGGGCGCGCATGTCTGATCTTCCTCGAAAGGCGGTCACCCGGACCGCGAAGCTGGCCGCGTTGCCGCTCGGCTTCGCCGGTCGCTCCGCGTGGGGGCTCGGCAAGCGGATCGGCGGCAAGTCGGCGGAGCTGGTCGGCAAGGAGCTGCAGCAGCGCACGGCCGAGCAGCTGTTCAAGGTGCTCGGTGAGCTCAAGGGCGGGGCGATGAAGTTCGGGCAGGCACTGTCCGTCTTCGAGTCGGCGCTGCCCGAGGAGATCGCCGGGCCGTACCGCGCGGCGCTGACCAAGCTGCAGGAAGCCGCTCCCCCGATGCCGACGCACACCGTGCACGAGGTGCTCGCGGAGCGGCTCGGACAGGACTGGCGGGAGCTGTTCGAGGAGTTCGAGGACAAGCCTTCGGCGGCCGCTTCGATCGGTCAGGTGCACCGGGCGGTCTGGCATGACGGCCGTGAGGTGGCGGTCAAGGTCCAGTACCCGGGGGCGGGCGAGGCACTGCTCTCGGATCTCGCCCAGCTCAGCCGTTTCGCGCGGCTGCTCGGCCCGCTGATCCCGGGCCTGGACATCAAGCCGCTGATCGCGGAGCTGCGCGACCGGGTCTCCGAGGAGCTCGACTACGGTCTGGAGGCCGCCGCCCAGCGGACCATGGCGGAGGCGTTCGCCGGTGACCCGGATGTGCTGGTGCCCGCGGTGGTGCACCAGGCCGAGCAGGTCCTGATCACCGAGTGGATGGACGGCATACCGCTGTCGGAGATCATCGCCGAGGGTTCCCAGGAGCAGCGCGACCGTGCGGGCCAGCTCCTGACCCGCTTCCTCTTCTCGGGCCCGGCCCGCACCGGCCTCCTGCACGCCGACCCGCACCCGGGCAATTTCCGTCTCGTACCCGGTGATTCGTACGGCGAACAGGAAGATGACGGACCGGACGACGCTGCGGACGACGCTGCGGATGTCGGTACGTGGCGGCTGGGCGTCCTCGACTTCGGCACCGTCGACCGGCTGCCCGGCGGACTGCCGGAGACGATCGGTCTTGCGCTGCGGATGGCGCTGGAGGGGCAGGCCGAGGACGTCTACCGCATGCTCTGTGAGGAGGGTTTCGTCAAGGAGGACATCGAGCTCGATCCGGATGCGGTGCTCGACTATCTCCTGCCGATCATCGAGCCCGCGCTCGCCGAGTCGTACGGGTTCTCGCGCGGCTGGATGCGCAATCAGGCCACCCGGATCGGTGATCCCCGCTCCCCCGCCTACCAGTTGGGCAAGCAGCTGAATCTGCCGCCGGCGTACCTCCTGATCCACCGGGTCACGCTGAGCACCATCGGCGTGCTGTGCCAGCTGGGGGCGACGGTGCGGATGCGGGATGAACTCGAGGGCTGGCTGCCTGGGTTCGTACCGGAGGACGAGCTGTACGAGGAAGACGGGTACGAGGGAGACGGGTACGAGGAAGAGGGCTACAAGGAGCGGGCTCACCGGGACGATCCGGGTGGCGCGGCAGGAGGCCTGAGAAGCGGGGTCTGACAACGGCTTCTGAGGGGCGCGGGCCGCACGTTCACCACCAGGACGAGTCCAAGCGTCCTTCGATGGAGCGCAGATGTTCGCGTGAGCATGCCTCGCAGAAGTAGTGGCGGCGGCCGTTCTCCACGGAGCAGGTCCAGGTCGGCCGGGGCGCCTCGGCGCTCCTGCCGCAGCGGGCGCATACGAGCCGCTCGCCGCCGTTCGCCGCTTCGGCTTCCTGCGGGTCTTGGTCCACAGCGCGACGATAACCCGTATCCGTACCGACGCCGAGCGCAACGCACGGCACCCGGGGGAACGCCGCACCCGGTCAGTGCGCCGCGCCGCACCCGAGGCGGTGCGCCGGTCCCCGCACGGGGGAACACCTGACACCTGGTGCAACGCGCCGCGGGGGCCGCCCGGTTCAGGGCGGCCCCCGCGGTTCACGGAAGGGTCATTCGGCCCGGCGGCCGGACGTGGCGGTCAGTGCATGACCGCCATCGCGAGGGCGCGGCGCGCACGGAGCGAGGCGCGCTCCGCGCGGCGCTGCATCCGACGCGCCGAGATGAGGCGGAAGGCCTCGCGCTCGGAGTCGGCCTCGCGCAGTCGCTCGTGCATGTGCGCACGGGCCAGGGCTTCGGGTTGGAGTTGCATTTCGCGGGTCCTGTTCTGGCGTGAGTCGTTCACACCGGTGTGGGAGAAGTCAGTGGAGGCTGCGGAGCCGTTCGGCTCGGACGGTGCCTGGATTCGAAGGGACATGGGGGCCTGCTTCATGGGGTCGTGCGTCTGAGGGCGGTCGATGGTTCCTGCGGTGTTCATGCGACGACCGGGTTCTTGCGCGGGCGGCCACGGGGCCGCTTCCGGGCGACGACGACGCCCTGCACGAACAGCTCGCCACCCCAGACGCCCCAGGGCTCACGCCGCTCCTTGGCGCCGGCGAGGCAGGCCTCGACGAGCGGGCAGGTGCGGCAGAGGGACTTGGCGTACTCGACGTCCGCCGGCGACTCGGCGAAGAAGACCTCCGGGTCGAAGGAGCGGCAGGGGACGGGAGCGCCGAGGTTCTCGATGGCGTCATCGAGGGCGGTGAGCGCGGTCAGTGCGGTGAGGGCGGTGGGCGGAGTCAAGGTGTTCTCCTGAAGGCCGGGCGGGGGGTACGTCTCTGAAGGCGGTACTGACGGGGCGTGCGTTTCGGTAGGCACGGTGTGTGTCTTCCCTTGGTCGAGGGCTGGTCGTTCCGGCCGGTCGGCCGGGTGGCGGCTGGTACCAGGTACTGCTTTTCCATGGCCCTTCGGCTCCGTCCGTCCTGTTCGGGGACAAACGAAAGGGCCGCGGATCCCGGGTGGGGTTCCGCGGCCCTGAAGGCGCCGGTCCGATCGTGGATCAGACTGGATCACTCCAGGGTTCGAGCCCGCGGTAGGCCCACATGTGCTGCGTCGTCTGCTTCCGGGATCCGGCACCGGCCGCTGCCGTAAAGGCATAGGCCTTCGCCTGTGCCACTACTGCTGCTTCCAGTGCCTTGGTCGGTCGCTCATTGCCGCCGAGGAGACGCTCACTGGCGAGCAGCGAGACGGAATCCACGGAGGCGATGGGGGCGGGGGCGGCCAGATGACCGGCGCGAACGCCGGACAGACCGGTGCCCTGAGCCGAGATACCGAGCGGGCAGGTGGCGACGACCGAGCGGTCAACGTCGGTCAGGTTGGTGCGGTTGATGATGCTGATCACTGGACTCGCCTCCTCTCGGCGTCTCGGGGCCGGTCGCGCTGTGCTGCCACAGGCGTTCGGCTCATGTGCAAGGTCTTCAAGTACAACACGGAAGGGAGGGCTTCAGGAAGATCCCGTAGCTCTCGTCTCCGTGCTTGAAGAACCTATGGCTCTTCCTCGGGCCTGCGCAAACTATTTTTTCGACGATTTTTTCTCAGCCACCGTCATCCGCCTCTCCGGCTCCCGTCGCAGGCTCCTCACCTGCACAAATGGCGAGAACATCGGCGCCGTAGCGGTCAAGTTTTCTTCGGCCGACCCCGGGGATGCGCGCGAGCTCCTGCGCATCGTCCGGAATGTTCTCCGCGATCGCTATGAGCGTCTTGTCCGTGAAGACGCAGTACGCGGGCTGGCCGATGTCACGGGCGGCGTCCGCGCGCCAGTCGCGGAGCCGCTCGTAGAGCCCCTCGTCCATGTCGGAGGGGCAGTCCTCGCAGCGCATCAGCTTCAGTTCACCGGCGTCGGTGAGGGTGCGCCGGCAGACCCGGCAGTGGACGGGGCCGCGTGGTTTGCGGGCCGGGCCGCGGGCGGCGCGTTCGACGAAGGAGCCGCCCGCTCCCCCGCTGCGGCGCGGCGCGCCGCCTCCGGAGCCGGGCCGCAGCCCGTCGAGGAAGCTGCTCGGCCGGCGGTTCGCCCGGCCGCCCGGCGAGCGGGCCAGCGCCCAGGAAAGGGAGAGGTGCTTGCGGGCGCGGGTGACGCCCACGTACAGGAGACGGCGCTCCTCCTCGACCTGTTCGTCGGTGGTGGCGTACGCGATGGGGAGCATGCCCTCGGTGAGGCCGACCAGGAAGACGGCGTCCCACTCCAGGCCCTTCGCGGCGTGCAGGGAGGCGAGGGTGACGCCCTGGACGGTGGGGGCGTGCTGGGCGGCGGCGCGTTCGTCGAGCTCGGCCACCAGGTCGGCGAGGGTTGCCTGCGGCTTGGCCGCGGCGAAGTCCTCGGCGAGGCGGACGAGGGCGGCCAGCGATTCCCAGCGGTCACGGACGGCGCCCGATCCGGCGGGTGCCTGGCTGGTCCAGCCCTTCGTGGACAGGACGGCCCGCACCTGCGAGGGCAGGTCGACGGCGTCGTCGAGCAGGGCGTCGTTGGCGCCGAAGCGGGCCGCTCCGCGCAGGGCGGCGCCTGCCTCGCGTACCTCCTGGCGTTCGAAGAAGCGCTCGGCGCCGCGCAGCTGGTAGGGGATGGAGGCATCGGCGAGCGCCTGCTCGTACAGCTCGGACTGCCCGTTGGTGCGGAACAGGACGGCGATCTCGCTCGCCGGGACGCCCTCGTCGAGCAGTCTGCGGATCCTGCGGGCGGTGTGCTCGGCCTGGACGGGCTCGTCGCCGTACTCCGCGTAGACCGGCTCGGGCCCCGGGTCCCGCTGGGAGACGAGTTCGAGGCGGTGTTCGGCGGCGCGGCCCTTCGCGGATGCGAGCAGTCCGTTGGCGAGGTGAACGACCTGGGGGGTGGAGCGGTAGTCGCGAATCAGCTTGACGACGGTGGCCTGCGGATGGCGCGTACGGAAGTTGAGGAGGTGATCCGGGGTCGCACCCGTGAACGAGTAGATCGTCTGGCTGGCGTCGCCGACCACGCACAGGCTGTCGCGCTCGCCGAGCCACAGGTCGAGCAGGCGCTGCTGGAGCGGGCTGACGTCCTGGTACTCGTCCACGACGAAGTGCTGGTACTGCGAGCGGACCTGTTCGGCGATGTCGTAGCGGTCCTGCAGGATCGCCACCGTGAGAAGGAGCACGTCCTCGAAGTCGATGACTGCGCGCTCCTGCTTGAGCTGCTCGTAATGCGTATAGATGCGGGCGACCTCGGCCGGGTCGCGCGGGGCCTCGCGGCCCGCCTTCACGACGGCCGCCGGATAGTCCTCGGCGACGGTCTGGGTGACCTTGCACCATTCGATCTCGCCGGTGACATCGCGCAGCTCGCCGCGGTCGAGGCGGATCCGGCAGCGCGCGGCGGCCTCCGAGACGAGCTGGGCCTTGCGTTCGACGATCCGGGGCAGGGCGCCGCCGACGGCCTTCGGCCAGAAGTACTGCAGCTGGCGCAGGGCGGCGGAGTGGAAGGTGCGCGCCTGCACCCCGCTCGCGCCGAGCTGTCGGAGGCGGCCGCGCATCTCGCCCGCCGCACGGTTGGTGAAGGTGACGGCGAGCACGCTGGCCGGCTGCAGGATCCCGGC
This sequence comes from Streptomyces lothianensis, assembly GCF_047779955.1. Lineage (NCBI taxonomy): Bacteria > Bacillati > Actinomycetota > Actinomycetes > Kitasatosporales > Streptomycetaceae > Streptomyces > Streptomyces lothianensis. The sequence goes on from NZ_JBLMKT010000045.1 coordinate 6,720, forward strand.
CCGCACTCCGTAGGCGATGCGGTGGGTGATGGCGCGCGTCTTGCCCGTGCCTGCGCCCGCGAGGACGCACACCGGCCCGTGCAGGGCGGTGGCGACCGCGCGCTGCTCGGGGTCGAGCCCGTCGAGCACGGCGTCTGCGCTTCCCGGGACGTCCGGGAACAGCGGGGAGGGCGTTGCAGCTGTCACCCCGCCATGCTGCCAGGTCCGCGGAGGTGGGCGCGCCGGTTGTCCACAGGGGGTGCCCATTGGTCGTATGAGTTCGGGGCGGCGGGGCGTTTGGGTTCGGGGCGGCGGGGCGTTTGGGTTCGGGGGCGGCCGGGGGCGGGTTGCGGGAATGGCCGCCGTTTCCCGTACGTTCCCTCCAGGTGCGAGCACGCACCTGGACGGCTTAAGGAGCGCGAGAGACATGCCGGGCACTGTGACGATGTACAGCACCACGTGGTGCGGATACTGCCAGCGGCTGAAGAAGCAGCTGGACCGCGAGGGCATCGCGTACAACGAGATCAACATCGAGCACGACCCGGAGTCCGCGGCGTTCGTGGAGAAGGCGAACGGGGGCAACCAGACGGTTCCGACCGTCCAGGTGGTGCCCGCCGGCGGGCCCGAGGTCGTCATGACGAACCCGAGCCTCGCCCAGGTGAAGCAGGCGCTGGGCGCGGCCTGACCGCACCGGCTGCGGCGGCTGCGCGGCGAGGGGGTCCCGCTTAGGCGGGACCCCCTCTGCCGTGAGCCGCCGCCGCGCACCCCGATAGGCTCGGCGTATGAGCCACCCCGCCGACAACGCCGTCAGCGCAGTACGTGAAGTCCGCGAGTACATCACCCGGCACCGCGCCGCCTTCCTCGACGAACTCGCCGACTGGCTGCGCATCCCCTCCGTCTCGGCCCAGCCCGAGCACGCCGACGATGTACGCCGCAGCGCCGAATGGCTCGCCGCGAAGCTCAAGGAGACCGGTTTCCCCACCACCGAGGTGTGGGAGACGGCGGGCGCCCCCGCGGTCTTCGCCGACTGGCCGAGCGAGGACCCCGAGGCTCCGACCGTCCTGGTCTACGGCCACCACGACGTCCAGCCCGCGGCCCGCGAGGACGGCTGGGAGACCGAACCGTTCGAGCCCGTGATCAAGGGCGACCGCCTGTACGCCCGGGGTGCCGCGGACGACAAGGGCCAGGTGTTCTTCCACACCCTGGGCCTGCGCGCGCACCTCGCGAGCACTGGCCGCACCTCCCCCGCCGTGCACCTCAAGCTCCTCGTCGAGGGCGAGGAGGAGTCCGGCTCCCCGAACTTCCGCACCCTCGTCGAGCAGCACCGCGAGCGGCTCGCCGCGGATGCCGTGATCGTCTCGGACACCGGGATGTGGTCCGAGACGACGCCCACGGTGTGCACGGGGATGCGGGGCCTCGTCGAATGCGAGCTGTCGCTGAGCGGGCCCGACCAGGACATCCACTCCGGTTCCTTCGGCGGCGCCGTGCCGAATCCGGCGACCGTCGCGGGCCGTATCGTCGCCGCGCTGCACGAGTCGGACGGCAAGGTGGCCGTCCCCGGGTTCTACGACGGGATCGTCGAGCTGACCGAGCGGGAGCGGGAACTCTTCGCCGAGCTGCCCTTCGACGAGCAGGAGTGGCTGCGGACCGCCAAGTCGTACGCCACCCGGGGCGAGGCGGGCTACTCCACGTTGGAGCGGATCTGGGCCCGTCCGACCGCCGAGGTCAACGGGATCGGCGGCGGCTACCAGGGCCCCGGTGGCAAGACGGTCATTCCGTCCTCCGCCTTCCTGAAGCTCTCCTTCCGGATCGTCGCCGGCCAGAACCCGGCGCGGATCGAGGCTGCCGTCAGCCAGTGGGTCGAGGCGCAGGTGCCCGCCGGGATCCGGCACACGCTCAGCTTCAGCGGCGCGACCCGTCCCTGCCTCACGCCGCTCGACCACCCAGCGCTGCAGTCGGTCACGCGGGCCATGGGGCGTGCCTTCGGGCAGCCGGTCCGCTACACCCGCGAGGGCGGTTCGGGACCGGCGGCCGACCTCCAGGACGTCCTTGGGTCGCCCGTGTTGTTCCTGGGCATCTCCGTGCCGTCGGACGGCTGGCACGCGCCCAACGAGAAGGTCGAGCTCGACCTGCTGATGAAGGGTGTGGAGACCACCGCGTACCTCTGGACCGATCTTGCCGCCTCGCTCGGGACGTGACGCGCGGTTCGCTCGTACGGAAGCGATCTCATACGGGAGTGGCTTCCGTACAGGAGTGGCTTCCGTACGGGAACGGCCCGTACGGGAACGGCCCGTACGGGCGCGACTCCTACGGGAGTGAACAGCCCGGTTGTCGCCGCACCGCCGCCGCCCTGAGTGCCCATTCCATGAGTGCCCTTTCCATCGGGGGAGTTGGAAGTTCCTGTGACCACCTGGACCGACCGCACCGCTGACCTGCCCATCGCGCTCACCGCGCCGGGCGGGATCGACCGCGCGGCCCACCACCGCCTCGACGAGGCCTGGCTGGCCGCGGCCTGGAGCCACCCCACGACGCGGGTGTTCGTGGTCTCCGGCGGGCAGGCGCTGATCGACGACACCGCGGACGGCGGCACCGAGCTCGTGATGACCCCGGCGTTCGAGGCGCCGGCCACCGAGACGCACCGGTACTTCCTCGGCACCGACGAGGACGGGGTGAGTTACTTCGCGCTGCAGAAGGACACCCTGCCCGGGCGCATGGACCAGTCCGCGCGGGCGGCCGGTCTTCGCGAGGCCGGGCTGCTGCTCTCGGCGCGGGACGCGAGCCTGATGGTGCACGCGGTCGCCCTGGAGAACTGGCAGCGCATGCACCGCTTCTGCTCGCGCTGCGCCGAGCGGACGCAGATCGCCGCGGCCGGGCACATCCGGCGCTGCCCGGCCTGCGGGGCCGAGCACTATCCGCGGACCGACCCCGCGGTGATCATGGCGGTCACGGATGAGGCGGACCGGCTGCTGCTCGGGCGGCAGGTGCACTGGCCCGAGGGGCGCTTCTCCACGCTCGCCGGGTTCGTCGAACCCGGGGAGTCCATCGAGCAGTCGGTGCGGCGAGAGGTCTTCGAGGAGGCCGGGGTCACGGTCGGCGAGGTCGAGTACGTGGCCTCGCAGCCGTGGCCGTTCCCGTCCTCGCTGATGCTCGGCTTCATGGCGCGGGCCACGTCGCCGGAGATCACTGTGGACGGGGAGGAGATCGAGGAGGCCCGCTGGTTCTCGCGGGACGAACTGCGGGCCGCGTTCGAGTCCGGCGAGGTCATCCCGCCGTACGGGATCTCGATCGCCGCGCGCCTGGTCGAACTCTGGTACGGCAAGCCCCTGCCGACCCGAGGCTGACGCCCCACGCCCCACGGCGGGGGCTCCGCCCCCTGCACCCCGCCCACCGAGCCGTCCGACGGGCGCCCCGCCCGCAAGCCGGGCCTGGGGCGTGTTTCAGAACACGCCCTAGGCTGGCCGTATGGCTGACTATCGCGTCGAGACCGTTCGTACCGGGTATCGCACCTGGCTGGCCCGTAACGAGCGGGGGGCCGAGGTCCGGATCGGGCCCGCCGACGACGAGGCGGCGCAGCCGTGTTTCACGCCGGTCGAGCTGCTGCTCGCGGCGATGGGCGGGTGCGGGGGCATGGTCGTCGACCGCACCGGGCGTGCGGTCGAGCACGATGACCTGAGGATCGTCGTGGACTCGCTCTCCGCGCCCGAGGACGACGGACGGATCGGGAGGATCCGGGTCAGCTACGAACTCGACATCCCCGCCGAAGCCAACGGCGGCAAGGCCGCCGAGGTCTTCGCCCGGGCCGTGCGGCTCACCCACGAGCGGTTCTGCACGGTGAGCCGCACGGTGGAGCACGGCGCCCACGTCGAGGCGGTCCTGCCGGACGGGTCGGTGGGGTTCGAGGCCGGCTGAGCAGGACCGTTCGTCCGTTCGTCAGCCTTCCCCCGGCCGCGGGTCCGTGCCCAGAAGGCGTTCCAGGTCGGCGCGGCTCGGCAGCCGCTCCGGGGTGGTGACCTTTCCCGTTCGTACGAAGACGAACGCCGCCGAGACCGTCTCCAGCGGGACGTTCTGCTGTTCGGCCCACGCCAGGCGGTAGATCGCCAGCTGAAGCGGGTCGGCGGCGGCGCCGTGGCCCGTCTTCCAGTCGACGATCTCGTACGTGATGCCCTCGGCCGTCTCCGTGCGGTACACCGCGTCGATCCGGCCGCGGATCACCCGGCCCGCGAGGCCCAGCTGGAAGGGCGCCTCGATCGCGTACGGGGTGCGGTGGGCGTATGCCGTGTGTTCGAAGGCGTCCTTGAGGGCGGCGAGGTCGTGCTCGTCGGCGATCTCGGCGTCGGCGCCGGGCAGTTCGTCCGGGTCGAGGAAGGGGAGTTCGAGGGCCTCGAAGCGGGACTCGACCCAGGCGTGGAAGCGGGTGCCTCGTCGGGCCGCCGGTGCCGGGGGCCGTGGCATCGGACGGGCCAGCTCCCGGGCGAGCCCGTCGGGGTCGGAGGACAGCCGCAGCACCTGCGAGGCGCTCAGCGAACCGGGCAGCTCCACGTCCCGCACCACCTGCCGCGCCCGCTGCAGCTCGGCGGCGAGCGCGTCGAGGTCCCGGTCCCAGGAGGCGATGGTGCGCAGTTCCTCCGGGGTGTGACCACTGTGGCTGGTGTGAGTCGTATGACTCGTGTGACTCGTGTGGGCGGTATGGCGAGCGGGGCCCGCAGGGCCCGTGTGTGCGGTTCGGGCGTGGGGGACGTCCGGCTGCGGGTCGGTGGCGGGCCGCTGCGGGTCGGTCGTCGTGTGCGGCTCCGCGGAACCCGGGGGCTGCTCCCCCGGGTCCGCCACCGGTCGCTGGTGCGGCAGGTTCTCCCAGGCGTCGGGGGGCAGGTCCGCTTCCTCGTACGGCGGTTCGGCGGGGTCGAAGTACGACGGTTCGGCGGGGTCGAAGGCCTCGTCCGGGGGTTCCGGGGCCCACTCCGGGTCGAAGGCGTCGTCCGGGGGTTCCGGGGGCCACTCCGGGTCGTAGGCGGTCTCGTGGGCCTCGTCGCCGGGGACGGGGCCGGATGCCGGCGCGTCCACGGGCACCTCGCTGTCGCCCGCCGCGCGCAGCGCGTCCAGGTGGGCGAGGACCGTCGCCGCGGCCTTGCGGCGGCGGGACAGGGCCTCGTCGTCGAGGGGCAGGGGCCAGGCGTGTTCGGCCGAGGCCTCGGCCAGGGCGGGGTTCTCGGCATCGTCCGCCGGTGCCTGTGCCCAGGCCTCGATCTCGCCGTGGCCCGCCGCGCAGTGCTCGTGGAGCGCGGTGAGGAAGTCGGAGGGGCCGCGCCTGCGTTTCTGGGTGGGGCCCCACCAGTGTCCGGAGCCGAGGAGCAGGGAGCGGGGGCGGGTGAAGGTGACGTAGCCGAGGCGGAGTTCCTCGGTGCGCTGGTGTTCCTTCATGTCCTCGTGGAAGGCCTTGAGGCCGCGGCTGTCCCAGCCGCCGACTTCCGGCAGGGTCGCCGCGTCGCCGCGCAGGGCGTGCGGCAGGACCTTGGCCTGCGCCGTCCACTTCTCGCGGCCCTGCCCGGAGGGGAAGGTGCCGGTGACGAGGCCGGGGACGGCCACGACGTCCCATTCGAGGCCCTTGGACTTGTGTGCGGTGAGCACCTTGACCGTGTTCTCACCGCCGGGCAGCGCGTTGTCGAGGCCCTTCTCGTACTGCGCGGCGGTGCGCAGGAAGCCGAGGAAGGCGAGCAGCGAGGCGGAGGGCTCGGCGGCGGCGAAGGAGGCCGCTGTGTCGAGGAAGTTGGCGAGCGTCTCGCGGCGGCGGGCGGCGAGGGCGTGGGGTGAGGCGGAGAGTTCGACGTCGAGGCCGGTGACGGCGAGGACGCGGTGCAGTACGTCCATGAGCGGGTCGGCGAGCGAGCGGCGCAGTTCGCGCAGCTCGGTGGCGAGGCGGGCGAAGCGGACGCGGGCGTCCGGGGAGAACGGCAGCCCCGCGTCGGCCGTTTCGGATTCGGCGGGCTCCAGGAACGTGTCGAGTGCGTCGGCGAGCGAGATCACCTCGGCGGGGTCCGTGCCCTCGACGGCGGCGGCGAGCCGCGCGTCCGGGTCCTCGGGGTCCGCCGGGTGGTGCACGAGCAGCCGTGCGCGCCGCCCGAGCAGCGCCAGGTCGCGCGGGCCGATCCGCCAGCGCGGGCCGGTGAGCAGCCGCACGAGGGAGGCGTTGGCGCCCGGGTCCTGGAGGACTTCGCAGACGGCGACGAGGTCGGCGACCTCGGGCAGGTGCAGGAGTCCGGAGAGGCCGACGACCTCGACAGGGATGTCGCGGGCGACAAGCGCTCCCTGGATCTCCGCGAAGTCGCCTGCCGTGCGGCACAGGACGGCGATGTCCTTCGGTTCCCGGCCGGTGCGGACGAGGTGGGCGATCGAGTCCGCGAGCCATTCGAGTTCCTCGCGGTGGGTGGCGGTCAGCGCGATCCGCACCGTGCCGTCGCGCTCCGCGCCGGGTGCGGGCCGCAGCGCCTCGACGCCTTCGTGCAGCTCGCGCAGGGGTTCGGCGAGGGTGTTGGCGAGGTCGAGGAGGCGGCCTCCGCTGCGGCGGTTCTCGCTGAGGGCGAAGCGGCTCGCGGGGCGGCCGTCGGCGTGGGCGAAGTGCTCGGGGAAGTCGTCGAGGTTGGCGACGGAGGCGCCGCGCCAGCCGTAGATCGCCTGGCAGGGGTCGCCGACCGCGGTCACGGGGTGGCCGGTGCCCGCGCCGAACAGGCCGGAGAGCAGGATCCGCTGGGCCACGCTGGTGTCCTGGTACTCGTCGAGCAGCACGACCCGGAACTCGTCCCGCAGGATCGCACCGACCTCGGGCCGGGTGTCGGCGAGGCGCGCGGACAGGGCGATCTGGTCGCCGAAGTCGAGGACGTCCCTGGCGCGCTTGGCCTCGCGGTAGCGCAGCACGAGATCGGCGAGCTCGCGGCGGGCGGCGGCTGCCTCGGGGACCTTGCGCAGGGTGTCGTTGCTGAGGCTGGTGCCCTCCAGGGTGTGGAGAAGGTCACGGTCGTAGGCCTGGAGCTCTTCGGGGCGTACGAGGTGTTCGGCGAGCTCCGCGTCGAGGGCCAGCAGGTCGCTGACGAGGTCCGCGAAGGAGCGGGTCAGCGAGGGGTAGGGGCCGGGGGCCTCGCGCAGCACCTTCGCGGCGAGCTGGAAGCGGGTGGCGTCGGCGAGGAGGCGGACGGTGGGCTCGATGCCGATGCGCAGGCCGTGGTCGGTGAGGAGGCGGCCCGCGAAGGCGTGGTACGTGGAGATGACGGGCTCGCCCGGGGGGTTCTCCAGGTTCTCGGGGGCCTCCGGGTCGGTGATGCCGGCCTTGACCAGGGCGGTGCGGACGCGTTCGGCGAGTTCGCCGGCCGCCTTGTTGGTGAAGGTGAGGCCGAGGACCTGCTCGGGCGCGACCTGGCCGGTGCCCACCAGCCAGACCACACGGGCCGCCATCACCGTGGTCTTCCCGGAGCCGGCTCCGGCCACGATCACCTGCGGGGCGGGCGGTGCGGTGATGCAGGCCGTCTGCTCCGGGGTGAACGGGATCCCGAGCAGCTCCTTGAGCTGGTCGGGGTGGGTGAGTCTTGCGGGCACGTGTCGAGGCTACTGGGGTGGTCGGACATTCGGGTTCGGGCGGGGTTCAGGGGGCAACCCCGAGCTCGGGTCCAGGGGGTTTCCCCGAGCTCAGGTCCAGGCGGCTCGACCGAGCTCACTCGACGACGTGCCGCCCCTCCGCGCGGGCGCTGCACGAGGCCTGGAAGGAGCAGTGGGTGCAATGCTGGCCCGAGGACGGGGTGAAGCGTTCGTCGAGGACCTTGCCCGCGGCGTTCGCGAGCAGGTCGCCGACCCATTCGCCCTCCGCGAGCGGGCCCTGGCTCTGTACCCGGGGCAGCGCCTCGCCGCCCTCGCGTTTGGGGGCGGCCTGGCGCAGGTGGACGAGTTCCGCGCCCCCGGTCTCGGGGCGCTGCCCGTCGAAGGCCTCGTCGAGGGCGCCCTCGCGGACGGCCAGCTGGTAGACGGCGAGCTGCGGGTGGCGTTCCACCTCGGCGGCGGTGGGGGCGTTCTTGCCGGTCTTGAAGTCGACGACGTACGCACGCCCCTGCGCGTCGGTCTCGACGCGGTCCATGGAGCCGCGGATGCGGACCTCGACCTCGCCGGTCTCCAGGGTGACGTCGAAGCCGTGTTCGCTGGCTACGGGAGTGCGGGCCGCGTTGGAGTCGACATGCCAGCGCAGGAAGCGTTCCAGGGCGATGCGGGCGTTCCGCTTCTCCTGGACGGACTTCCAGGGGGCGTCGAAGCTGAGGGCGTCCCAGACGGAGTCGAGGCGGGCCATGAGGACGTCGAGGTCGGCGGGGGTGCGCCCGGAGGCGACCTCGTCGGCGAGTACGTGCACGACGTTGCCGAAGCCCTGGGCTGCCGTGGCCGGGCTGTCGGCCTTGACCTCGCGGCCCAGGAACCACTGCAGTGCGCAGGTGTTGGCGAGCTGGTCGAGTGCGCTGCCGGACAGGGCGACGGGCCGGTCGCGGTCGCGCAGCGGGACCTTGCTGTGGGTGGGCTCGTACATGCCCCACCAGCGGTGGGGATGCGCCGAGGGCACCAGCGGGCGGCCGTCCTCGTCGCTGAGCGCGGCGAGTCTGGCCAGACGCAGGGCGGCGGCCTCGCGCAGTTCCTCGGAGACGCGCGGGTCGACGGTGGTGGAGCGGAGCTCGGCGACGAGGGAGGCCACGGAAAGGGGGCGGCGCGGGCGGGCGGTGATGTCCTTGGGTTCGACGCCGAGTTCGGTGAGGAAGCGCGAGGGCTGGTCACCGTCCTCTGCGGGTGCCTTGACGGCGGTGACCACGAGGCGTTCGCGGGCGCGGGTGGCGGCTACGTAGAAGAGCCGGCGTTCCTCGGCGAGCAGGGCGCCCGGGGTGAGCGGTTCGGCGAGGCCGTCGCGTCCGATGCGGTCGGCTTCGAGGAGCGAGCCGCGGCGCCGCAGATCGGGCCAGAGGCCCTCCTGCACACCGGCGACCACGACGAGCCGCCATTGCAGGCCCTTGGAGCGGTGCGCGGTCATCAGGCGTACGGCGTCGGGCTTGACGGTGCGCTTGGTGAGGGTGTCGGCGGCGATGTCCTCGGCCTCGGCCTCTTCGAGGAAGTTGAGCGCGCCGCGCCCGCCGGTGCGCTCCTCGGCGCGGGCGGCGGTGGCGAACAGGGCGCACACGGCGTCGAGGTCACGGTCCGCGTTCCGCCCGGCCGCGCCGCCGCGGTAGGCGGCGCGCTCCAGGCGCTGCGGCCAGGGCGTGCCGTTCCACAGCTCCCACAGCGCCTCCTCGGCGGTGCTGCCCGAGGCGAGCAGCGCGCGGGTCTTCTGCAGGAGTGCGGCGAGGCGCTGGGCGCCCCGCGCGTACGAGGGATCGTGCGCGGCGAGCCGCTCGGGCTCGGCGAGCGCGCGGGCGAGCAGTTCGTCGGAGGGCCGGGGGGTGCGGTTGCCGCCGGCCCGCTCCTCCTCGCGCAGGGCGCGCCCGAGGCGGCGCAGGTCGGCGGGGTCCATGCCGGCGAGCGGGGAGGTGAGGAGGGTGAGCGCGGTTTCGGTGGGGAGCCAGGCGGGGGGCGGCGGGTCGTCCTGTACGGCCGCCGCATCGTGGCCGTCCCGGAGGCCGGCCTTCGCCCGTACGGGGTTGTCCGCGTCGTCCTCCGGTCCGCTTCCCTCCCCCGCCGCGGGCGTGAGCTCCGCCTCCGCGACGACGCGCAGTGCGAGCAGCAGGGTTGCGGCGGCGGGCTCCTCGCGGAGCGGCAGGTCGTTGCCGTCGATCGAGAGCGGGACGCCCGCGGCGGTCAGGGTGCGGCGGATCGTGGGGATCGTGCGGGTGCCCGCGCGGACCAGCACCGCCATCTCCGACCACGGCACACCGTCCTCCAGGTGCGCGCGGCGCAGCAGGTCGGCGATGTTGTCGAGTTCGGTGCCCGCGGTCGGGTACGTGTACACCTCGGCCGTGCCGCCCTCGTGCACGGCCGACAGGTCACGGTGGCGGCGGACCTGTTCGACGGGGAGCCGGGGCAGCGGCATCCGGCGGGTGAGCAGCCGGGTGGCACCCAGGAGGGCGGAGCCGGAGCGGCGGGAGGTCGTGAGGACCTCGACAGGTGCGGGGCGCCCGTCGATACGGGGGAAGGCGTCCGGGAAGTCGAGGATTCCGTTGATGTCGGAGCCGCGGAAGGCGTAGATCGACTGGTCCGGATCGCCGAAGGTGACGAGGGTGCGGCCGCCGCCGGCGAGTGCCTGGAGCAGGCGGACCTGGGAGGGGTCGGTGTCCTGGTACTCGTCGACGTACACCGCGTCGTAGCGGCTCGCGAGCTCCGCCGCGACCTGGGGGCGGCGGGCGAGGAGCACCGCGCGGTGGACGAGTTCGGCGTAGTCGAGGACGCCCTGCGCGTCGAGGACGTCGAGGTACTCGGCGAGGAAGCCGGCCGCGGCCGCCCAGTCGGGGCGGCCGGTGCGGCGGGCGAACGCACCGAGCGTGTCCGGGCCGAGCCCCAGCTCACGGCTGCGGGCGAGCACCGCGCGCACCTCGTCGGCGAAGCCGCGGGTGGTGAGGCAGGCCCGCAGGTCCTCGGGCCACCTGATCCGGCCGTGCCCCGATGCGGCAAGCTCCAGGTCGCCTTCCAGCAGTTCGCGGACCATCACGTCCTGCTCGGGGCCGGAGAGCAGCCGCAGCGGGTTCACGAACAGGTCGGCCTCCTGGTGCGCGCGGACCAGGGCGTAGCAGAACGAGTGGAAGGTGGAGGCCTGCGGCGCCCGTACGCCGCCGATCCGCAGCGCCATCCGGTCGCGCAGTTCGACGGCCGCCTTGCGGCTGAAGGTGAGGACGAGGATGCGGGAGGGATCCGTCCCGCTCTCCACGCGCCGGGTGACCGCCTCGACCAGGGTGGTGGTCTTGCCGGTGCCCGGTCCGGCGAGGACGAGAAGCGGTCCGTGCTCGTGGTCAACCACCGCGCGCTGTGCTGCGTCAAGACGAGGGGGGTCCACGCGCGGCGGACGGGTGCGCACCAGTCTGAACGTGCCGTGGTTCCCCGGGCGCGCCCACCCGTCGCCCGCCGCCGCCCCGCCGAGGGCACGCGGCGCGCGACTGGTGCCGGACTGTGTGTCCGGAGTGCGCCGGTCGGAAGTGGAGGAACTCACGTGGATCGCCGGTCCTGGTGGGTGTACGGGGGTCGGGAGTGTGCCGGGGGCTGTGCGGGTGTCGTGGGTGGTGCGGGTGTCGTGGGCGGTGCTGCCGCGCGGAGCGTGGCGGTCGCTGTGGCCGTACGGCCGTGGCGGGGGCGCCGGGGGCGGTGGCGGTCCGGTGACCGCGGGGAGAGCCGCGGCGCGGACTGCCGCGGGGAACGCTACGCCAGTGGGCGCCCGGGTCCGCCCCGTTCCCCCGCTTCGCCCGCCCGGCCCGGCCGCGGGCCGTATCCTGGCGCGCTTTCATCCCAACGGGCCCGCCATCGCACCTGCGGCCGCCGGATACCGGAAGCTGTCATGTGTGAGTGGGCCCTTCCGCGGGCGCGCCGTCCCAGCGCGCCCGAGCCATGTCGAGCCGTTGGCTGCCGTCCGCGGCCGTGCGCAGCGGTGTGGCCTCGGTCCGGTAGTGCTCCAGCGCCCGCCGCTCGTGGCCGGGCAGCAGCACCCCGTCCGCGCGCACCACGCGCCACCACGGGACCGGGCCGCCGTAGAGCGCCATCGCCCGGCCGACCTGGCGGGGGCCGCCCGCACCGAGCCATTCGGCGACATCGCCGTACGTCATGACCTTGCCGGGCGGGATCCGCTCGGCGGTTTCGAGCACGCGCTCCACGTACTCGGGCAGTTCCGGGTACTCCGGGTACTCCGGGTACTCCGGGGCCGCGCGGGTACCCGGCCCGCCGTCCGCGGGGGCGGGCTCCTCGCCGTCCACGGGTGTGCTCATGCTCCGTTCACTCATCCGCTCCATGGTGCCGTACGCCACCGACAGCCGGAGGCATGCCGGGAAACGGCCGACCGGGCAGGACACGGGAGACAACCCCTGGTGCGGGGCAAATACGCACAAGCAGGGCACTCTGCGTCTCCCGACTGCACCCTGATGCCCCCTGGCGTCGGCGGCTCGTGCCACCATCATCCGGGCGGTGACTGGTGATACGAGATCAAGAAGCCACGGAATCCGAAGGCAAGCAGGGGGCGGAGCCCGTGAAGGGCGACGGCACCCCCGCGGCTTCGTCACGCCCGGAAACGTACGAGAAGCGGAGCACCGGCTCGTACGAGAGGCTGGGTCCGGAGCCGTATGAGATGCCGGAACCCGGCGCGGACGACCCGCACGAGAAGCCGAATCCGGGCACGGACGCCCGGTACGAGAAGCCGGATCCTGGCACGGACGCCCGGTACGAGAAGCCGGGCACTGCCCCGCACGAGATGAGCGAAGCACAGACGGTGAAGCCCGCCCACAGTCACGAGCCGGCCAAGGCCGAGCGGGTCGAGGACGACGAGCCGCTGCTGCCCGCACGGGTGCACCGGCCCTCGGACCTGATGCGCCTGCTCGTCGGCATCCTGTCGATCGCGCTGCTGCTCGCCATCGCCGCCTTCGCGCACGGCACCACCTCGGGTCTCGAGGAGGACATCGCCACCCGGACCGGCGAGGCCCCGGACGCGCTGATCAAGTTCGCCGGGCTCGCCTCCAGCATCGCGGTGCTGCTCGTGCCGGTGGCGTTCGCGATCGAGCGGCTGATCAAACGCGACGGGCTCAGGATCGCCGACGGCGTGCTCGCGGCCGTGCTCGCGCACGGAGTGACCCTCGCCACCGACCTGTGGGTCGCCCAGGGCGCCCCCGAGTCCGTGAAGGACGCGCTGACCCGCTTCAACGACGCGGGGAACCTGACCGATCCGGTGCACGGCTATCTCGCGCCGGTGATCGCGTACATGACGGCGGTCGGGCTCTCGCGGCGGCCGCGGTGGCGGGTGCTGCTGTGGGCGGTGCTGCTGCTCGACGCGGTCTCGATGCTGGTCGCCGGGTACACGACACCGTTCTCGATCATCCTGACCGTCCTGATCGGCTGGACGGTGGCGTACGGAACGATGTACGCGGTGGGTTCGCCGAACGTACGCCCCACCGCGGAGAACCTGCTCAGCGGACTGCGCCACGTCGGCTTCAGGCCGGTGAGCGCGTCCCGCGTCGAGGAGCTGCCGGACGCACCCACCCCGGACAGCGGCGACCGCGGGCGGCGCTACTTCGTGACCCGGGAGGACGGACCGCCGCTCGACATCACGGTCGTCGACCGCGAACAGCAGGCGCACGGCTTCTTCTACCGGGTCTGGCGCAGGCTCACCCTGCGCTCGCTGACCACCCGCCGCTCCCTGCTCTCGCTGCGGCAGGCCCTGGAGCAGGAGGCACTGCTCGCCTACGCGGCGATCGCGGCGGGCGCCAACGCACCCAAGCTGATCGCCACCTCCGAGCTCGGCCCCGATGCCGTGATGCTCGTCTACGAGCACGTGGGCGGGCGCTCCCTGGACACCCTTGCCGACGAGGAGATCACCGACGGGCTGATGCGGGACACCTGGCGGCAGGTGGAGGCGCTGCAGTCACGGCGCATCGCCCACCGCAGGCTGGCCGGCGACGCCATTCTGGTGGATCGTTCCGGCAAGGTGATCATCACCGATCTGCGGGGCGGCGAGATCGCCGCCGGCGACCTGCTGCTCCGCATGGACATCGCGCAGCTCCTGACCACGTTCGGGCTACGGGTCGGGGCCGGGCGGGCCGTCGCCGCGTCGGCCGCGGTGCTCGGCGGGGACACCGTGGCGGACTGTCTGCCGCTGCTCCAGCCGATCGCGCTCTCGCGTTCCACGCGGGCGGTGCTGCGCCGGCTCGCCCGCGAGCGGGCCCAGCGGGAACGGGAGGCCGTACTCGAAGCCTCCCGGAAGGCGAAGGAAGCACAGGTCGCCGAGGACGGCGGCCAGGAACTGCTCCGCAAGACCAGCAAGGCCGAACGGCAGGCGGAGAAGCGGGCCGCCGACGAGGCCCGCGAAGGGGCCCGCGAGGAGGATCTGCTCACCCGGATCCGCCACGAGGTGCTCCTGATCCGTCCGCAGGCGCCGGTCGAACCGGCGCAGCTGGAGCGGATCAAGCCGCGCACCCTGATCAGTCTGATCGCGGGCGCGTTCGCCGCGTACTTCCTCGTCTCGCAGATCGCCAATGTGCCGCTGCGGGATCTGATCGAGGCCAAGTGGCACTGGGTGCTCGCGGCGGCGGCGTTCTCCGCGCTGAGCTATGTGGCGGCGGCGATGAGCCTGCTCGGATTCGTACCCGAGCGGATTCCGTGGCTGCGGACGGTGGCCGCGCAGGTCGCCGGGTCCTTCGTGAAGGTCGTGGCACCGGCGGCGGTCGGCGGCGTGGCGCTCAACACGCGCTTCCTGCAGCGGGCGGGGGTGCGCTCCGGGCTCGCGGTCGCCTCGGTCGGCGCCTCACAGCTGTTCGGACTCGCCTCGCACATCCTGCTGCTGCTCACGTTCGGCTATCTGACCGGCACGGAGAACACGACGAACTTCACGCCCTCGCGGGCCGTGATCGCCGGGCTGCTCACGGTCGCGGTGCTCGTGCTCGTCGTGACCGCCGTACCGTTCCTGCGCAAGTTCGTCTCCACGCGGGTGCGGTCGCTGTTCGCGGGCGTCGTGCCGCGCATGCTGGATGTGCTGCAGCGGCCGCAGAAGCTCCTCACCGGCATCGGCGGCATGCTCCTGCTCACGACCTGCTTCGTGCTCTGCCTCGACACCTCGCTGCGGGCCTTCGGCGCGGACACGACGGAGATCAGTCTGGCCAAGGTGGCGGTGGTCTTCCTCGCGGGCAACGCGATCGGGTCGGCGGCGCCGACGCCCGGGGGTATCGGGGCGGTGGAGATCGCGCTGATCTCGGGTCTGGGCATCATGGGCGTGCCCGCCTCGATCGCCACGCCGGCGGTGCTGCTCTTCCGCGCCCTGACGCTCTGGCTGCCTGTGCTGCCGGGGTGGCTCGCGTTCAACTACCTGACCCGCAAGGGAGCGCTTTGACGCCCCACCTCGCGGTGGACGGTCGTGCCCGGGGGGCCTCCCCGGCCGTGGGTGCGGGTGGGTGGCCCGGCTGCCCGCCGGTGGGGGTGCCGCTGTGCCCACCCTTCCCCAAGCTCTCAACTCCTTCCCCAAGCTCTCGGCTTCGCTCGAGCAGGGGAGACCCCACTGAGCAGGGGAGACCCCACTCGCCCTGCGGCACGACTGCCCACAGCT
Source organism: Streptomyces lothianensis (assembly GCF_047779955.1). NCBI lineage: Bacteria > Bacillati > Actinomycetota > Actinomycetes > Kitasatosporales > Streptomycetaceae > Streptomyces > Streptomyces lothianensis. The sequence continues at coordinate 21,931 of NZ_JBLMKT010000045.1, forward strand.
AGGTAGGGGGAACGGGTGGGCTCCGCCCTGCGGCACGACTGCCCACAGCTGGGTGGTCCCCCGGTCACACGGACGGACCGCGCCGAGGGCGCGCCCCGGTCGGCAGCCGCAGGATGGGGGCATGCCCAACCCCCGCGTCGCGCGCCTCACCCTGGCCCTCGCCCTCATCGCCACCGCCACCGCCTGCGGCGCGGACACCAACCGAGCCGGACCCGGAGCCGACACCGAGGACGTGGGGCTCTCCGCCCAGGAGCTGACCTGGAAGCCCTGCCCCGCCCCCACCCCCGAACAGGGTGGCGGCGAACCCCCGTCCCCCCTCCCCGCAGGAACCGAGTGGCAGTGCGCCACGATGAAGGCCCCTCTCGACTGGGACGCCCCCGAGGGCGAGACGATCGGTATCGCGCTCGTCCGCGCCAGGGCCGCCACGGACAAGAACCGCATCGGCTCCCTCGTCTTCAACTTCGGCGGCCCCGGAGGCTCCGGAGTCACCGCCCTCCCCGCCTTCGGCACGGACTACGCGAAGCTCCGCACCCGCTATGACCTGGTCTCCTTCGACCCCCGCGGCGTGGGCCGCAGCCACCCGGTGACCTGCGCGGACGACGCCCAGCTCGATGCGTACAACCAGCAGGACGCGACCCCCGACGACGCGGCGGAGGAGAAGACACTCCTCGAAAGCGTCCGCTCCCACAACGAGGGCTGCGAGGAGCGCTCCGGCACGATCCTGCCGCATGTCGCGACGACGGACGCCGCCCGCGACCTGGACCTGATGCGCCAGGTGCTCGGCGACGAGAAGCTGCACTACTTCGGCATCTCCTACGGCACCGAACTGGGCGGCGTGTACGCCCACCTGTTCCCCGAGAACGTGGGCCGCGCCGTCTTCGACGCCGTGGTCGACCCGACCGAGTCCCCCGAGCAGGGTTCGCTCGGCCAGGCCGCCGGCTTCCAGCTCGCCCTGGAGAACTACGCGAAGGACTGCACCTCGCAGGCCGAGGACTGCCCGGTGGGCGACACCCCCGAGGACGTTCAGTCGCGGATCACGAACTTCCTGAAGGACCTGGACTCCGAGCCGCTGCCCGGGATCGGACGGCGCGAGCTCACGCAGACCGCCGCGACCAGCGGCATCGCGCAGTCGCTGTACTCGAAGGACTTCTGGGAGTACCTCACGGACGGCCTGGAGAGCGCGTACGAGGGTGACGGGCGGATCCTGATGGCGCTCGCGGATGCCATGAGCGGCCGCAATCCGGACGGCACGTACAGCAACATCCAGGCGGCGAACGTGGCCATCAACTGCGCGGACGACAAGCCGCGTTACACCGTCGAGGACGTCAAGGCGAAGCTGCCGGACTTCCGCGCGGCCTCGCCGGTCTTCGGCGACTATCTGGCCTGGGGCATGCTCGGCTGCGAGGACTGGGCCGTGGACGGCGCGGCCGAGCACCCCGACGTGAGTGCGGAGGGTGCGGCGCCGATCCTGGTCATCGGCAACACCGGTGATCCGGCGACCCCGTACGAAGGGGCGCGCAGGATGGTGGAGTCTCTCGGTGACGGGGTGGGGATCGAGCTGACGTACAAGGGCGAGGGGCACGGCGCGTACGACAGCGGCAGCAAGTGCGTACGGGAGGCCGTGGACGGCTATCTCCTCGACGGGAAGCTGCCCGAGTCGGGGACGGTGTGTTCTTAGCGGGCCCGCACTGTGAATCTTCGCAGGACCGCAACCGCCCCGGGCATGGTCGCGCCTTTAGGATGACGATATTCATGCTCAAAGGGGGGACGTCGTACATGCCAAGCACGTCAGGGGACCGGGCCGCCGACCGGACCGGGACCGGCCGGGCCCGCGGAAGGCGGCCTCGCACGGGCCGCCCCCTCTCGCGTCCGACCGCGCTCGCCGCGGCTGCCCTCCTCGCCGGTTCGCTCCTCGCGGGCTGCAGCGACGACGGCACCCCGGGCAGGAACGACAAGAGCGCGGCCTCGAAGGACACCTCCGCCGAGTCCTCCGGCCTCATCGATGACTCGGGCCTGCCCGAGAAGTTCACCGGCCAGACCCTGGAGTGGGGCGACTGCGAGTCCGGCGGGGTCGGCGCCTCGGACAGCGCCTGGAAGTGCGCGGACCTCAAGGTGCCGCTCGACTACGAGGACCCGGACGGCGAGACGATCGACGTGGCCCTGGTCCGCAGCCAGGCCCGCGACGACAGCAGACGGATCGGCTCACTGCTCTTCAACTTCGGCGGCCCGGGCGGCTCCGGGGTGGACATCCTCCCGGCGGCCGCGCCCAACTACGGGGCCCTGCAGGAGCGCTACGACCTGATCGGATTCGATCCGCGCGGTGTCGCGCGCAGCAGCGGCGTGGAGTGCCGCAGCGACGAGGAGACCGAGCGGGCCTTCACCACGATCGACGTCACGCCCGACACGGCCGCCGAGGAGAAGGCGTACTTCGAGGACGCGGCCGCCTTCGGCGCGGGCTGCGCGGCGAGGTCCGGCGAGATCCTGCCGTATGTCTCCACATCGAACGCGGCCCGTGACATGGATCTGATGCGGATCGTCCTCGGCGACGAGAAGCTGCACTATCTCGGCTACTCCTACGGCACCGAACTCGGCGGCACCTACGCCCACCTGTTCCCCGAGAAGGTGGGCCGACTCGTCCTCGACGCGGTCGTCGACCCGAGCGCGGACATCGTCGGGCACGCCAAGAACCAGACCCGCGGCTTCCAGCGCGCGCTGGAGAACTTCCTGAAGTCGACGGGCGAGGACCCCGAGAAGGGCACGCGGGAGATCGCCGCGCTCCTGAAGTCCCTCGACAGGAAGCCGCTGCCCGCCGCGGGCGGCCGCGAGCTGAACGAGACGCTCGGCACGACGGGCATCACCCAGGCCCTGTACTCGGAGAGCAGCTGGCCGCAGCTGACGGCCGCGCTGCGGGCCGCCGAGGACGGCGACGGTTCGCCGCTGCTCGCGCTCGCCGACTCGTACAACGACCGTGACGCCTCCGGGAAGTACGGCACGGCGATGCACTCGCAGCGCGCCGTCAACTGCGCCGACACCTCGGTCCGGCCGACTCCCGCGCAGGCGAAGAAGCTACTGCCCCAGTTCCTGGACATCTCCCCCGTGTTCGGCGGTTTCCTCGGCTGGGACGCGGCCGGCTGGTGCCACGAGTGGCCCGTCGCCGGCGAGCACAAGACGCCCGAGGTGAGCGCGCCGGGCGCCGATCCGATCCTCGTCATCGGTACGACGGGTGACTCGGCGACGCCGTTCGAGGGCGCCCGCAAGATGGCCGACGAGCTGGGCAAGGGCGTCGGTGTGCACCTCACCTTCGAGGGCGAGGGCCATGGCGCCTACGGTGGCGGCAATGCGTGTGTCGACTCGACCGTCGAGGACTACCTGCTCGACCACAAGGTCCCGGAAGACGGAAAGGTCTGCTCGTAATGCCCCGCACGTCCCGCTCCATATCCGCCCGTACTCCTTCCACCAGTATTCCTTCCACCCGTACGCCTCCCAGCCGTACGCCTTCCACCCGTAAGCCGGTGGTGTACGCGGCCTCCGCGCTCGCCGCGGCACTGCTCGTCGCAGGCTGCACCTCGTCCTCCGGTACGGAGGACTCCGCGGGCTCCTCGTCGAAGGGCGGCGGCAAGGGCGTACCGGACACGAGCACCGTCGACTGGACCCGCTGCGAGGCGCCGACCGCCAATCAGGGCATGGGCGAGGCGCCGGGCAGCGACTGGGAGTGCAGCACCCTCGAGGCGCCGCTCGACCATGAGAAGCCGGAGGGCGAGAAGATCGAGATCGCCCTGATCCGCAAGCCCGCCACCGAACCGGACCAGCGCATCGGGGCGCTCCTGTACAACTTCGGCGGGCCCGGCGGCTCCGGCGTCTCCACACTGCCGATGGCCGCCGGGGACTACGAGAAGCTCAACGAACGCTACGACCTGGTGAGTTTCGATCCTCGTGCGGTCGGCGAGACCGCGACGGTGCGCTGCCTCGACGACGAGGAGATGAACCGGCTCTCGCAGGAGAACGACGGTCCGCCCGAGACCGCCGCCGAGGAGGCCGAGTACACCGCCGAGGGCCTGGAGCAGATCGCGGCCTGCGAGGCGAAGGCGGGCAAACTGCTCCCGCACGTGGGGACTTCGGACACGGCCCGCGACATGGACCTGATCCGCGAGGCGCTCGGCGAACAGAAGCTCAACTACTTCGGCATCTCGTACGGTACGGAACTGGGTGGCGTCTACGCCCACCTGTTCCCCGAGAAGCTGGGTCGCACGGTCTTCGACGCGGTCGTGGACCCGACCGAGGGCCAGGTCGAGGGCAGCCTCGCCCAGGCTGCGGGCTTCCAGCTCGCCCTCGACAACTATCTGAAGGACGCGGGCAAGGATCCGAAGAAGGGCGCCGCGGAGATCACCGCGCTCCTCGAGAAGGCCGAGTCCTCCCCGCTGCCGACGAACACTCCCGGCCGCAAACTCACCCGCGGCCTGGCGGAGACCGGCATCGCGGCGGCGCTGTACAGCGAGGAGACCTGGCCGTACCTCACCCAGGGCCTCCAGGAGGCACAGACCTCCGGCACGGGCTCGGTCCTGCTCGTCCTCGCCGACGTCTACAGCGGCCGCGATCCGCAGACGGGCGAGTACAACAACATGTCGCAGGCCCATGCGGCGATCCGCTGCGCGGACAGCAGCGAACGCTTCGACTACGAGGACGTGAGGCGCCACCTGCCCGCCTTCGAGAAGGCCTCACCGGTCTTCGGCGCCTCGATGGCCTGGGGCCTGATGGGCTGCACGGACTGGCCGGTCGACGGCGAACGCAAGACCCCCGAGGTCTCCGCCCCGGGCGCGCCCCCGATCCTGGTCATCGGCAACACCGGCGACCCGGCCACGCCGGTCGAAGGCGCGCAGAAGATGGCCGAGGCGCTGGGCGACGGCGTCGGCATCAACCTCACGGTCGACGGTGAGGGCCACGGCACGTACGGCGTGAACGGCTGCGCGACGGACACGGTGGACGCGTACCTCCTGGAGGGCAAGGTGCCCGCGGACGGGAAGGTCTGCGAGTAGCGCCGAGCACTCCGCACGGGCAGCTCCAGCACACACGCGCTCATACGCGCGCGAGGGCCGCGTCCCCCTTCACGGGAGGCGCGGCCCTCGTGGCCATAGGCAAGGGAACCGTCAGTAGACGGGCTTCTCCGGTTCGATCTGGTTGACCCAGCCGATGACGCCGCCGCCGACGTGGACCGCGTCCGCGAAGCCCGCGGACTTGAGGACCGCGAGGACTTCCGCACTGCGGACACCCGTCTTGCAGTGCAAGACGATCTTCTTGTCCTGCGGGAGGTCCTGGAGGGCGGTGCCCATCAGGAACTCGTTCTTCGGGATCAGACGGGCGCCCGGGATCGAGACGATCTCGTACTCGTTCGGCTCGCGGACATCGATGATGTCGAGGTTCTCGCCCTCGTCGATCCACTCCTTGAGCTGCTTGGGAGTGATCGTCGCGCCGAGGGCGGCCTCCTGGGCCTCGTCGGAGACGACGCCGCAGAACGCCTCGTAGTCGATGAGTTCGGTGACGGTCGGGTTCTCGCCGCAGACCGCGCAGTCGGGGTCCTTGCGGACCTTGACCTGGCGGTACTGCATCTCCAGGGCGTCGTAGATCATCAGGCGGCCGACCAGCGGCTCACCGATGCCGGCGAGCAGCTTGATGGCCTCGTTGACCTGGATCGAGCCGATCGAGGCGCAGAGCACACCGAGGACGCCGCCCTCGGCGCAGGAGGGAACCATGCCCGGCGGGGGCGGCTCCGGGTAGAGGCAGCGGTAGCAGGGGCCGTGCTCGGACCAGAAGACGGAGGCCTGGCCGTCGAAGCGGTAGATCGAGCCCCAGACGTACGGCTTGTTCAGGAGCACGCACGCGTCGTTGACCAGGTAGCGCGTGGCGAAGTTGTCGGTGCCGTCGACGATCAGGTCGTACTGGCTGAAGATGTCCATCACGTTCTCGGCTTCGAGCCGCTCTTCGTGCAGGATCACGTTCACGTACGGGTTGATGCCGAGGACGCTGTCCTTCGCCGACTCGGCCTTCGAGCGGCCGATGTCCGACTGGCTGTGGATGATCTGGCGCTGCAGGTTCGACTCGTCGACCTCGTCGAACTCCACGATGCCGAGGGTGCCGACTCCGGCGGCGGCCAGGTACATGAGCGCCGGGGACCCGAGGCCGCCGGCGCCGACACACAGCACCTTGGCGTTCTTCAGCCGCTTCTGCCCGTCCATCCCGACATCCGGGATGATCAGGTGGCGGGAGTACCTGCGGACCTCGTCGACGGTGAGCTCTGCGGCAGGCTCGACCAGGGGTGGCAGCGACACGGGAACTCCGTAGATCGGTATGCGAACAGTGGTTCTCCCCGTAACGCTGCCACAGCCTTCTTCATTCCGAGACACCGTGTCCGATGTGCGAGACGATTTCGTCCCAGTAACCGGGCATGGCCTCGAAGGGGGCGGCCGTCCGGTCGGTAAGGGAGGTGCCGTCCGTGCAGGCCGTGCGGGCCGTGCGGGCCGTGCGGGCCGTGCGGTCGGTGAACCAGATCGTGCCCGCGCCCTGCCAGCGGGCGATCCGCAGAGCCTCTTCGAGGTGGCCGCGCGGCATGCCGTGCACAAGGTGGCAGAACTTCCCCGGCTCGTGGTCGGCGGTCCACTCGGCCACCTGTGACCAGCGGTACTCGCTCCACGGCCCGTTGAACGTGACCAGCTGGTCGGCGGCTTCGGCGTATCCGGGATGCGGGTGGGTGCCGTGGCCGAGGACCAGGTGGCCCTCGGGGCGCAGGGCCCGCAGGGTGGCGGTGATCCGGCGGGTCGGAGGCAGGGCGGAGGGCCCGGCCGGGGCGCGGTCCGCGTAGAAGCCGTCGACCTGGTACCAGTCCAGATAGCGGTGCGCGTCCGAGACGAGTTCGCCGAACGGGCGGGCGCCGTGCGCGAGGTCGAGATGGCCGAGAACCCGCGAACCCGCGTTGCGCAGCCGCCCGGCCGCCTCCAGGCAGTGCGGGTCGGGGCGGATGCCCGGGCCGTTCGCGATGTTCAGGACGGACCAGTGCAGCGGTGTGGCGGGGCGGGCGGCGGCCGCGGAGGCGAGGCTCGCCCACTCCAGCGGGGCGAGCAGGGGGTGGGCGTAGCCGGGGGCGCCGAGGCCCACGGTCGTCGCCGCCGCGTACCGCCGGGTGCCGGCGGGGGTGGTCAGATGCGGCATGCCGCCTCCATCCAGATATCGGCGAGGGATTCCTCGAGGTTGATCCGGGGCCGCCAGCCGAGCCGGTCGCGCGCGGTGCGCACATCGGCCTGCTGCCAGCTGCCGCAGCCGTCCGGGTAGGGGTAGGCGGCGGGCGGTGCGTCGGATTCGGTACGGGGGTGGCCGATGGCCGGGCGTCCGGGCGGGCCGCCGTCCAGCTCGTGCAGGGCGCCTCCGTATCCGGCGACGCGGGCCAGTACGGCAGCGGCGTCGCGGAGTCTGACCGCCCGCCCGGAGCCGATGTTGACGATGCCCTGGGCGGCGGACAGGGAGGCGGCGTGTACGGCGCGTGCCACGTCCCGTACGTCCACGAAGTCCCGCTGCACCGCGAGGCCGCCGAGCTTGAGCTCGCCGTCGCCGGACTGGATGGAGCGGCGCAGGGCCTCCGCGAGCCGGCCGAGCGGGGAACCGGCCGGGGTGCCGGGGCCCGCGGGCGAGAAGACACGCAGGACGACGGCGTCCAGGCCCGAGCCGAGGACCAGCTCGGTACCGGCGAGCTTGCTCACGCCGTACGGGCCGCCGGGCCGGGGGATCGCGTCCTCGCCCGTGGACGAGCCCGGCTGGCTGGGCCCGTACTCGGCGGCGCAGCCGAGCTGTACGAGACGGGCGCCGCAGCCGCTGCGGCGCAGGGCCTCGCAGACGGTGGCGACGGCGACGGTGTTGTGCCGCGTCAGATCGCGGGCGCCGCCGCGGGTCGCGCCCGCGCAGTTGATCACCACCCCGGGGTGGACGGCGTTCAGGAACCTGGTGAGCGCACCGGGGCTTCCGCTCGCGAGGTCGAAACGTACGTCGGCGTCGTCCCCACGGCCGAGCGCCGTGAGCTGCACGGCCGGATCGGCGAGCAGCCGGTCGGCGACGAAGCGTCCCAGATATCCGTTGGCCCCCAGCAGCAGCACCCTCATCGGGCGGCTCCGGTGGGCTGGTTCGGCTCGGCGGTCGGCCTGTCGGGGGTCGGACTGTCGAGGGTCGCACTTTCGGGGGTCGGACTGTCAGGGGTCGGCCTGTTGAGGGTCGGCCTGTTGAGGGCAGGCCTCTCCGGGGCCGTGGCCGGCTCCTTGCGGGTGCTCATCTTTCCGTTCTCCTCAGGGGTGTTGCGTAGTGGTTCGGTCCCACCGCCCGCGGGGTCGGTCACGCGGGTGGGAGGGGGTATGTGGGGGGTGCTCGGGGCCGCCGCTCGGGCGGCGGCTAGGAGGGCCACGCGGGGGCGGCTCGCCCCTGCTTCGCGGTGCGCGGCCTCGGGGCGGCCCGCCCGTGGCGAGCGGTGCGCGAGGTCCCGTGCCTCGCGGTGCGCGGGGTGGTGACGTGGGATGCCCGGCGCGGGCACTCGCTCACCGGACCACCTCCGCGTGGGCCGAGGCCCGGGCCAGACGGCGCATCGCGTGTGCCAGGAGGACCGCCGCACCGGTGCCGCAGACCACGACCGGCACCGCACCCGGACCCCAGGCCCCCACCAGCGCCGAGACCGGTGCGGACAGGAAGCCGAAGCCGGGGAGGCGGCCGCCGAGGGCCATGGCGAGGGCGAAGACCTCGCCCGCCACGGCAGCGCCCAGGACCAGGGCACCCGCGTCCGGGAAGCCGTGCACCTCCAGGAGCCGGGCGAGCAGCAGCAGCGCGCCGAGCGCGAGCGCCGGTCCGGCACCGCGGGTGCCCTCGCCGAGGACCGCCCCGATCGCGAGCAGCAGGCCCGTCAGCGCGGCGAGGAACAGCGTGAGCACTCCGCCGAGAAGAGGGCGTACGGCGGCGGCGAAATCGTCGAGGCCGCGGCTCACCGCGAGGATCCGGGCGCTCTGCACGGCGAAGATCCGCGCGCAGCAGGCCGCGGGCAGTACGGCGAGGGCGAGCCCGAGCACGGGTGCGGTGTGCAGGGGCCAGGCCCCGTCCGGGCCGCCGGACAGGATCGAGCCGAGAAGTCCCTCGCCGAGCAGGGCGTACGCGAGGAGGCAGGCGGTCCACACCCGACTCGCCGGGACCTGGCGGCCCGCGACGCGCAGCGGGCCGTGGCGGAGCGCCACGCGCAGGGCGACGGCGAGGGCGAGCGCGCCCAGGGCCCCGGCGAGGAGTGCGCCCGTGCCGGTGGCGAGGTCGAGTACGGCGACCGCGATGGCGCATACGGCACCGGGGAGCATCGCGAACGCGGCCCAGCCGGCGGGGACGCCCGGTCCGGCGACCGCGGCCGGGGGTGTCACCGAGGGGCCCGGCTCCTCGGTGCCCGCGGACCGGGCGTACATCTCCTCGGCGAGCGAGAAGACGTCGCGGTGCCGGTAGCGGGCGGCGGTCCGGTCGGTGACGCCGTGGGCTTCGAGCCCGGCGGCGATCTCCAGCGGATCCACGGCCCGCGCGCAGAGCTCGCGGTGCCGGTGCATCAGGGCTCTGACGGGGTCCACTGGGCCTCGGCGCCCGACGCGGGGGTGTTTGGCCTTCCCGGCTGTTCCGGCCGGGTTGGCTGGGTCGGCCGGGTTGGCGGGGCTAGCCGGGTTGGCGGGGTTGGCGGGGCTAGCCGGGTTGGCCGTTCCGGTCGGTGTGTTTGCGGCGGTCGCGCGGGGCGGATCGGGTGGTGGTGTGCGCATGTGGGTCATCGCTCACCGTCCGTGGTGAGTCCGGCACCCACGGGGTGGTCCGCGAGGGGTTGTTCCTCCCCGCGAGGCGGGGAGGAACAACCCCCGCGGGGCGGGGGGTTCTGCTTCCTGGGGCTACGCCCCAGGTCCCCCTGCGGGGCTCCGCCCCTGCACCCCTCCGGGGGCTCCGCTCCCTGGCCCCCTGCGGGAATCGGCTCCTGGCTCCTCGCGGGAACTGCCACGTGTCCCCCCGACGGGGTGAGTGCACCGGCGGGGGTTGTGCCGCCGGGGGGTGTTGGGTCCGGTGCCGTGTCGGAGGGGGGCTCGTCGGGCGCTCGGCCAGGGGCTGTCCCGTCGGCCTCGGGAGGTGCCCCGTCGCCGTTTCCTTCGGCCCGGCCGGGGACGGCCTCTCGTCCCTCGGCCCGGCCGGGGACGGCTTCTCGTCCCTCGGCCCAGCTGGGTCCGGCTTCTCGTGGGGGCCGTTCGGCCGTCGTGGGCCATCCGCCCGGTACGAACACCTCCGCCGGGTTGGCGAAGGGCTGGACGGTGCCCATGTCCGTCAGCGGGGCGCGGTGGACCGGGTGGTGGGCCAGGATGTCGAGGTAAATGCTGTGAAACGCCCTCACGTTCTGGTCGACCGTGAAGAGTTCGAGGGCCCGGGCGCGGGCCGCGGCACCGAGGCGGGCGCTGCGGTCCGGGTCGCGTAACAGGGCGAGGCAGGCGTCCGCGAGGGCGCGCGGATTGCGCGGCGGGACCACAAGCCCGGTGCCGCCGATCACCTCGACCACCGCGCCCACGTCCGTGGACACCGTGGCCCGGCCGCAGAACATCGCCTCGACCAGGCTGATCGGGAAGCCTTCGACGACGGAGGAGAGGACGACCACGCCGCCCGCCGCATAGGCCTCGGCGAGGTCCGGGACCTCGGGGCCGCCGATCTCCTCGAAGGAGACCGGGTTGTCGCCGACGGAGTGCACCCCGTCCGCCTCGTCGGGGAAGAGCTGCGCCGCGAGCGCCGTGCAGTGCGCGAGGTAAGTGGCCGCCTCCGGCCCGTCCGCCGGGGCGCCGATGATCCGCAGGCGCGCCTCGGGCTCCTCCTTGCGGATCTCCGCGAAGGCGTGGAGCAGCGCGATCAGGTCCTTCGAGGGTTCGATCCGGCCGACCCACACGAGGGTCTCGGGGTCGGCGGGTTCGGTGGATTCGCCGACTTCGGCGAAGCGCCCGGCCTCCATGCCCGGGTACACGGTCCGCAGCTTGGCCCGCTCCGCCCCGCAGCGCTCCTGCCAGCGTCGGGCGTGCGTGTTGCCGGGGGTGATCAGCGTGGCCTGCCGGTACACCTCTTCGGCGAGCCGCCCGTGGAAGCCCGCGAGCAGCGCACGCGCGGGCGCACTCAGCGTTCCCGCGGCGCCCAGGTAGTGCGCCCTGAGCCGTACCCCGTACTCGGTGACGAGGAGCGGCACCCCGAAGAAGTGCCGGGCGAGCAGCCCGGGCAGGGCGGCCGCGCCGCCCGCGGTGGCGTGGCAGAGGTCGACCGCGCCGAGGCCGCCTTCCTCCTCCTCGTACCAGTCGAGGGACAGCGACCGCAGCGAGCGCTCGATCAGGCCGGTGACGGTCAGCAGGTCGGCGACCCGCGCCTGGCGCGCGGCGCGCGGTGCGCTGGGCGCGCGGCAGGCCTTCTCGAGTGCGCCGGCGGCTGCTTCGGAGCGCAGGGCGACGGCGAGTCCGCCCTCTTCGCGTTCCAGTTCGGCGAGCCCGTAGAGCCCGGCGGCGAAACGGTCCGCCCCGGCGCTCCCTTCGGTGCAGACGGCCGCGGCCAGTTCCCCCCAGTGCCCGGCGAACCGGCGGCGCGCGCGCCGCCCGTACACCACCCCGTCGTCCTCGGTGGTCCACAGCGGAGCGGTGCGCACCCGATGGACCTGGGGCGGCAGCTGGATCCAGCCCTGCTCCTCCTGGTGGGCGCTGCGGCTGAGCGCGAAGATGTCGAACTCATGGCTGTCGAGCCCGCGCACGAGGCGGTCGCACCAGAGCCTGGCCTCACCCGTCACATACGGATAGCCACCTTCCGTGAGCAGTCCGATGCGCACGAGTACACCCCCGTTCTTCCTTGGACTGGGGCTCCGTGATTCCGGGCGCCCTCCGCGGAACGAACGTATGCGGATACGCCGGTGGCGCGATGGACGGTTGTCCGTCGCGCCACCGGAAGGGGTGAACGGCCGTAACTTTCCCTGCGGGGTCGCGTTCTGTCGCGCTAGGGCGTGTTTCGAAAGTCGCTTCGTCCGCCCGGAGGGCGGGCCCTGCGGCGTCCGGTGCGTGCTCTCGGCGTGCGGGCCGGAAGTCCTCGTACTGGACGTACTCGGGCTTTCGGCCCGTGCGGCGAGAGTGCGTGCCGGGCGTCGCGGGGCAGAAGCGACTTTCGAAACACGCCCTAGGGGCGCGAAGAGTTACGGTGCGTCAATTGTTGGGGTATGCCCAGGGATTGGCCCGGCAGGTGATGCCGTCGACCGTCAGGGTCTTGGTCTGCTGCTGCATCACGGGCGCGAGCGCCCCGTCCACGCTGCAGTTCACGTGGTTGTGGCCGAGCCGGTGCCCGATCTCGTGGTTGATCAGCATCTGCCGGTACGCGGCGATGTCGTCGCCGTAGGTCTTGGCGCCCTGCGCCCAGCGGTCGGCGTTGATCATCACGCGCTCGGTCGCGGCGGAGTCGCAGGACACGTTCTGCTGCGCCGTGTCGAGGCCGGACTTGGCGCACCACTCGGCGGTGGTGGCGCTGCTCGCGAGCGTGATGACGAAGTCGGTCTCCCCGCTGGAGACCCGCTCGAAGGTCCGGGCGCCCTTGTGCGCCCAACTGCGCTCGTCGTTCAGGGTCTTCTGCACGGCCTCCGCGAACAGCGCGCCGTCCAGGCCGAGCCCCTTCTCGACGTCGACCCGGTAGCGGTACTTGCGCCCCTTGCCCGGCGCCTGGTCCGTCCCGCCGATCGCCGCGAAGTCGCCGCTCGCCTCGTGCGGCGGCAGCTTGTCCTTCTTCGCGAGCTTCTGCTCGTACGTGAGGGGGGCGGGCGTGTCCGGTGCCTCGCGTCCGTCGGAGCGCGAGGCCTCGGAGGCACCGCCCCGCTCGGCGCTCCCGGTGTCCGCGGCCTGCGGCTGCGGATCCTGGTCCGGCCCGCCGGCCACCTGGCCCGCGACGACCACGGCGAGCACGGTCGTCACGGCGGCGGCCGCGATGCCGGTGAAGGTACGGCCCCTGGGCCCGCGCGAGGGCTCGCGCCGCACCGGCGCGGCGGGCGGCGCCTCGTCCTCGGACAGCTCGTGCCGGAAGTCGGTGACGGCGGCGTACGGATCGACCGAGCGCCCCTCCCCCGCACGCCGCGCGGCGGGGTCGAACAGATCCGGCTCATCGTCAAGGGGCCCTCCCCTGCTCGAGCGCAGCCCGGAGCTCGGGGAATCGCCGTACGCGGAGCCGTACTCGCCGCGGGGGCCGGGGATACGGGGCTGTGGGCCGGTGGCCGTGACCTGCGGATGCCGACCCGTCGAGTGGTTCGTGCGCTGCTGCCGGCCGGTGGCCTGGATCCGCTGCTGCGGCCCGGTGTCGCCGACCCTGGGCAGCGGCCCGGTGCCGTCGATACGGCGCTGCGGTCCGGTGTCGCCGAGCCTCGGCAGTGGTCCCGTGTGGGCCGCACCGCCCGGTGCCGCGCCCCATCCGCCGCCTCCCTCACGCTGCTGCGGATGCGGCCGGCCGGCTCCCGGCGGCACCCGCGGGGTGCCGTGCGCCGGAGTCCCGTCGGGGCGTACGCGAGGCACACCCTGCGCCGGAGTGCCGTCCGGCCGTACGCGAGGCACACCCTGCGCCGGAGTGCCATCGGGCCGTACACCCGGAGCGCCGGGAGGTGGAGTCGCCGGGCGGGCCTGGGGCACTCCGTGCGGCGGGGTCGTCGCGGGGCCACCGCGCGGCGGGGTCGTGTCGGGACGGCCCTGGGCCGCCGGCTGCGGCGGGCCGCCGGCACCGGGGCGTCGGCGGCGGCCGGTGCCTCCCGTTGTCCCGGTGGGGCCGGAGCCGCCGGGGACGACCGGTATCGCGCCCGTGTCCCCGCCGCTCCTGCCGCCCTTGCGTGCGTGCCTGCCCACGGGCCGCCTCAGCTCTCCACCGTCGGCTCGCCGTGCGCGGCGAGCAGTTCACGTACGGCCGTGGCCACCACGTCCGGGTATTCCATCATCGCCACATGCCCGGCCTCCGGCAGGGTCAGCAGCCGCGAGCCGCGGAAGGCACGCGCCGCCTTGCCCGCCATGCGGTACGAGACGAGCTGGTCGCGCCCGCCGTACACGAGCAGCGTCGGCGCGAGCACCCGCTCGGCCTGCCGCCACAGCCCGTGCTGGCCGCCGAGGGTGTACGCGTCCACGATGCCGCGGGCCGAGCGGGCCATCGCATCCCAGAAGTACGGCAGCTGCAGCCGCCGCTCCATCTCCTCCACGGCGTGCGCGAAGCCCTCGGGGGTGACCCGGCCGGGGTCGCCGTAGCAGAGCGACATCACCCCGCGCGTACGCATCTCGGGCGTCCAGTCCTTCGTCAGCCGTGCGAAGAGCTGGGCGACGCCGGGCAGAGCGACCAGCGCGGTCGGCACGGCGGTGCGCTGGACCCGGATCTCCGGGAGCGCGGGCGAGACGAGGGTGAGCGTCCGTACGAGGTCGGGCCGGACGGCCGCGATACGGGTGGCTACCGCGCCGCCCATCGAGTTGCCGAAGAGGTGCACGGGGCCGCGGCCGCTCGCGTCGAGCAGCCGGATCACGGCACGGGCGTGCCCGGTGACCGAGTAGTTGCCGTCGTCCGGCGGCGGCGAGTCGCCGAATCCCGGCAGGTCGACCGCCTCGCAGTCGAGGACGTCTTCGAGCAGCGGCATCAGCGCCGACCAGTTCTGCGAGGAGCCGCCGAGCCCGTGCACGAACAGGGCGGGTGACAGCCCGGTGCCAGGGCGTGTTCCGGAAGACGCCCTGACCGGCGGCCGCGAGCGCACGGTGAGGCTGAGTCCGGGCAGGGTCACCTGGCGGAGCTCCTCGCCCTCGGCGACCCGCACCGTGAGCGGTCTCGGGGTCACCGCGGCAGTGAGGGCACCCGGCAGTTCGGTCGAAGACATAGGGCGATGCTACGAGAGGATCACGGACCGGTTCACGTGTTCGCGGTCACGCCATCGCGTAGCGCGCCGAATCGGACTCTCATAGTCTCAAGGGGTAGGGCATGCGCCGCCCTGGCCCCTGCCTTCTCACGAGAGCGCACGAGAGCGAGAGGGAGCCAGCCATGACCGTCGATCCCACCGAGCCGGACACCTTCGAGCAGGAGGAGACGCTCGACCCGGATGCGCCGGAAGCCGACGCCGCCGAGCAGCACACCGAGCTGCGCCAGCACCGCGACGACCCCGCCGAGGGCATCGACCCCTCCGCCGCGAACGTGGCGGATGTGGCCGAACAGGCCAGAGTGGTGGAACTCGACGAGGAGGACTACCGCTGAGCCCGGTTCACGGCCTCTGAAGCGACGAAGAACGGTCACGACGGCTGTACAAGCGTCCGGTCTGTGAAATTCTGCCTCCGCACCGCGCACACCACAGTTACCGAAAAGTACGATGGCGAAGCGGCAGCACACCGCAATGCACTACGGAACAGCAATTGGGGAGGCGGCGTGACAGCCACCGAGCAGACCGAGGCCGCGCCACGCCCGCGGGGCACCCGCCTGCCGCGCCGGGCCCGCCGCAACCAGCTTCTGGGCGCGGCCCAGGAAGTCTTCGTTGCGCAGGGGTACCACGCGGCGGCGATGGACGATATCGCCGAGCGTGCGGGCGTCAGCAAGCCGGTGCTGTACCAGCACTTCCCCGGCAAGCTCGACCTCTACCTCGCGCTGCTCGAGCAGCACTGCGAGTCGCTGCTGAGCGCGGTGCGCTCCGCCCTCGAGTCCACCACGGACAACAAGCTCCGCGTCGCCGCGACGATGGACGCGTACTTCACCTACGTCCAGGACCAGGGCGGCGCGTTCCGGCTGGTCTTCGAATCGGACCTCACCAACGAGCCGGCCGTGAAGGACCGGGTGGAGAAGGTGACGCTGGACTGCGCCACCGCGATCTGCGAGGTCATCGCCGAGGACACCGGTCTCTCGAAGGACGAGTCGATGCTGCTCGCCGTCGGCCTCGGCGGCTTCGCCCAGGTCGTGGCGCGCTACTGGCTGCACAGCGAGTCGAAGGTCGACCGCGACAAGGCGGTGGAGCTGCTCACCTCGCTGGCCTGGCGCGGTGTCGCGGGCTTCCCGCTGCACGGCACGGACGGCCACTGAGTCCCTGCTCCTGCGGTATTCCTCACGGATGTTCGCTGCCAGCGTGCACGGCGGCGCGCTGTCGAGTCCCCTCACCGGGCTAATGTTGGCGCGTACCGCGCGGAGGCCCGCGCACCACTGACCGTCGGAGGGACATAGCCGTGGAGGTCAAGATCGGCGTGCAGCACGCGCCGCGCGAGATCGTTCTGGAGAGCGGCCAGACCGCCGCAGAGGTCGAGAAGGCGGTGTCCGAGGCACTGAGTGGCAAGTCCGACCTGCTCACTCTCGTGGACGACCACGGCCGCAAGGTCCTGGTGCCGGCCGACCGGCTCGCCTACGTCGAGCTCGGCGAGCCGACCGCGCGCAAGGTGGGCTTCAGCGCGCTGTAGCCGCTTTGGTGCTCGGCCGGACCGCGCGCCGCTGCAGGCGAGCGGAATGCCGACGGAGGACGAGCGGAAGACGAACAGGGCGGGTCCCGGAGATGAACTCTCCGGGACCCGCCCTGTTGCGCTCGGCGTGTCCAAGTCGCCCGCCGCGGAAGGAGGATTGCGTTCCGCACGCCGGGGGTAGGACCGGCTGTGACCGATTTGCACCCCGGCCGTGGGAGGGCGCATGTTCCTGGAAGCGATCGCCGCCGTACTGCTCGGCCTGGCCCTCGCCCTCCTGGCGGGCCGCCGGCTCGCACACCGTCTGCCGTCCCGTTCGCTGGTCCTGGCGACGGGCGCGAGCGGCGCCCTGTTCGGCGCGCTCCTCACCCACTCGGCGCTGGGGGCGGGGCATGTCGCGGCGACGCTGGGCGGTGCGGTGGCCGTGGCGGTGGCATCCCTGTCGCTGCTGGTGCGGCCGCGTTCGGAGTCAGCCGGACCGGCGGCCCCGGCCCCGCCGACGCTTGAGGCGATCCGAGCGAAGCTCGGATGAGGGGTCCGGGGCGAGGGCCCGGGAAACGGTGATGGGCGGGGCGGGGAGAAAGGCCCGCCGCAGGCGCAACGGCGAGCAGTCCCCACCCACCCGCAGCGAACCCCCCTACGCGGCCAGCCCCAGCGCGGCCATCCGCTTGGTGTGCGCCTCCGTGATCCGCGAGAACATCCGCCCCACCTCGGCCAGGTCGAACCCGTCCGCGACCCCGCCCACCAGCATCGTGGACAGCGCGTCCCGGTCCGCCACCACCCGCTGCGACTGCGAGAGCGCCTCGCCCATCAGGCGCCGCGCCCACAGCGCGAGCCGCCCGCCGACCCGGTGGTCGGCGTCGATCGCGGCCCGTACCTTCTCCACGGCGAACGAGGCGTGCCCTGTGTCGTCGAGGACGGAGAGCACCAGCGCACGGGTGTCCGAGTCGAGCCGGGCGGCCACCTCGCGGTAGAAGTCGGAGGCGATCGAGTCGCCGACGTACGCCTTGACGAGGCCTTCGAGCCAGTCGGACGGGGCGGTCTGCTTGTGGAAGCCGTCGAGCGCGGCGACGAAGGGCTCCATGGCCTCGGTCGGCTCCGCGCCGATCGCGGAGAGACGGTCGCGCAGCTGTTCGAAGTGGTGGAACTCGGCCGAGGCCATCTTCGCCAGGGCCGCCTTGTCCGCCAGCGTCGGCGCGAGTTTCGCGTCCTCGGCGAGGCGCTCGAACGCGGCGAGCTCGCCGTAGGCGAGCGCGCCGAGGAGGTCGACGACCGCGGCACGGTACTGCGGGTCGGCGCTGGCCGTGGCCCAGTCCTGGGCGGCGATACCGGTCGGCTGGCGGGCTGCGTCCGTGGTGTTGTCAGGCGTCTCCATGCAGCGCACAATAGCCCGCCCGCGCGTACGGGGAAGGGGCCGGTGCGCCCTGCTCGACGCCTGCTCATCGCCTGCTCACCGCCTGTGACCAGCGTGACGTGAGGAATTTGACAGACATGCCTGCGGGTACTCGGGGTACAGTGGTAAAAGCCCGCTGAGTCGTGGCAGGTTTCCGCCGCGTACGAGACGCCGTACGGGACAACGTACGAGACGTGTGACGTCGGTATGCGAGGGAGACCCGCCGCCTCGACGGGCCGATGAATGAGGATGCCCGGTCGGTGGCCCGATCGGCTCCGACCCGACAGCCCTCATGTACGTACACAGCTGTACGTCCCGGAGGGGCCCCTCAGCGGCACGAGCGCTCGAGCGACGGCTGTGGTCCCGCGCCACCCGGCCTGCGCCTTGCGGCCGGAAGCTACCGGCTCGGCCACCGGCGGACCGAAGTCCTTGACTTCTGAAGTCCCGAGCTTCGAAGTCCTTGACTTTCGAAGTTCTTGACTTCTCGGGATCCGCCCGGTCAGACCCCCAGCGTTCGCCTTGTGCCGCGTCTCACAGAAGAGGCTGCACCCTGAATACGTCGAACACGCCTACGACTTTCCGAGAGCTCGGGATCCTTTCCGAGACCGCCGAGGCCCTTGAGGCCGTCGGCATCACCACGCCGTTCCCGATCCAGGAGTTGACGCTCCCCGTAGCGCTCTCCGGCACCGATGTCATCGGCCAGGCCAAGACCGGTACGGGCAAGACGCTGGGCTTCGGCCTGCCGCTCCTGGAGCGCGTCACCGTGCCCGCCGATGCCGAAGCGGGCCGTGCGAAGCCCGAGGACCTCACCGACGCGCCGCAGGCACTCATCGTGGTCCCCACCCGCGAGCTGTGCACCCAGGTCACCAACGACCTGCTCACCGCGGGCAAGGTACGCAATGTGCGTGTCACGGCCATATACGGCGGCCGTGCCTACGAGCCGCAGGTCGAGGCCCTGAAGAAGGGCGTCGACGTGGTCGTCGGCACCCCGGGCCGCCTCCTCGACCTCGCGGGCCAGAAGAAGCTGAACCTGTCGAAGGTGAAGTGCCTGGTCCTCGACGAGGCCGACGAGATGCTCGACCTGGGCTTCCTGCCCGATGTCGAGAAGATCATCAACATGCTGCCGGTGCGCCGCCAGACCATGCTGTTCTCGGCCACCATGCCGGGCGCGGTCATCGGTCTCGCCCGCCGCTACATGTCGCAGCCCACGCACATCCGCGCCACCGCGCCGGACGACGAGGGCCAGACCGTCGCGAACACGGCGCAGTTCGTCTACCGCGCGCACAACATGGACAAGCCGGAGATGGTCGCGCGCATCCTGCAGGCCGAGGGCCGCGGACTCGCGATGGTCTTCTGCCGTACGAAGCGCACGGCTGCCGATGTCGCCGAGCAGCTGGAGCGCCGCGGATTCGCCTCCGGCGCCGTCCACGGCGACCTGGGCCAGGGCGCCCGCGAGCAGGCGCTGCGCGCCTTCCGCAACGGCAAGGTCGACGTCCTTGTCTGCACCGACGTCGCCGCGCGCGGTATCGACGTCGAGGGCGTCACGCACGTCATCAACTACCAGTCCCCCGAGGACGAGAAGACCTACCTGCACCGCATCGGCCGCACCGGCCGCGCGGGCGCCAAGGGCACCGCGATCACGCTGGTCGACTGGGACGACATCCCGCGCTGGCAGCTGATCAACAAGGCGCTCGAGCTGGACTTCAACGACCCGGCCGAGACGTACTCCTCCTCCCCGCACCTGTTCACCGACCTCGGTATCCCCGAGGGCACGAAGGGTGTCCTGCCGCGCGCCGAGCGCACGCGGGCCGGTCTGAGGGCCGAGGAGGTCGAGGACCTGGGCGAGCCCGGCGGCAAGGGCGGCCGTTCCCGCGGCCGCGGCGGCCGCTCCGCCGAGCGGACCGAGGAGCGCCCGGCCCGTACGCGGACGCCGCGTCAGCGCCGTCGTACGCGGGGCGGAGCCGCCGTGGAGGGCTCGGCCCCGGCCGAGGCGCCCGTAGCCGAGGCGCCCGCAGCCGAGGCCACGCAGGGCGATGCCGCCCAGGCCGTGGAGGAGTCCGCGGTCCGTACGCCGCGCCGCCGGCGCCGTACGCGTGCGGGGGCTTCCGCTCAGCAGGCGACGGCCGAGCAGGCCGTGGCCGAGGTGAGCGCGCCGGAGGCGGCCGACGAGGCCGCACAGGGCGCCGAGGCACCCGCCAAGCCGCGCCGCCGCCGGACCCGTAAGAGCACGCAGTCCGCCGCCGCGGCCGAGGCGCCCGCCGCGAGCACCGCGGCCAAGGGCGAGGACGAGGCTCCGGCCAAGCCCCGCCGGCGCCGTACGCGCAAGGCCGCGGCCTCCGCGGAGCAGCCCGCCGAGGGCTGAGCACCCGGTGTCAACGCCGGTGGCCCGCACTCCCCGAGGGGGTGCGGGCCACCGGCGTTCGCGCGCCTGCTCGGCTCGGTTCAGCTCTGCTCGCCGACCGGGCTGTCCTCGGACGTGCGCGCCTCGGGGGCAGGCGCGTCAGCCGTACGCGCGTCAGCCGTACGCGCCCCGGGCACAGGCGCGGTCCGCGAAGCCCGCACCGGCCGCAGGAACAGCAGGAGCGTCGGAACCAGATACGCCGCCCACACGACGACCTGCAGCACCGTCGGATCGGGCTGGAAGTTGAAGATGCCCTTGAGCAGCGTGGCGTGCCAGGTGTCCGGCGGGTAGTTCTCGCTGATGTCGAAGGCCTTGTCGGCGAGACCGCCGAGGAACCGGGCCTCCTGCAGGTCGTGCACCCCGTACGCGAGGATCCCCGCGGCCACCACGACGAGCATGCCGCCGGTCCACTTGAAGAACTTCGCGAGGTTGATGCGCAGCGCCCCGCGGTAGAACAGCCAGCCCATGACGACCGAGGTGAGCAGCCCGAGGACCGCGCCGAGCAGCGGGTCCCAGCCGCTGTCGGCGGCGTCCACGGCACTCCACACGATGAGCGCGGTCTCCAGGCCCTCCCGGCCGACCGCCAGGAACGCGGTGAGGACCAGGGCGCCGGTCCCGAGCGCGAGCGCGGAGTCGAGTCTGCCGTGCAGGTCGGCCTTCAGATGGCGGGCGGTGCGCCGCATCCAGAAGACCATCCAGGTCACCAGGGCGACGGCGACGACGGACAGGGTGCCGCCGATGAGTTCCTTCGCCTCGAAGGTGAGGTCCCGCGTGCCGAACTGCAGCGTGGCGCCGAAGGCGAGGCTGACCGCGACCGCGATCCCGACGCCGGTCCAGACCGGGGTGAGCGCCTTGCGGTTGTCCGTCTTGACCAGGTACGCGACCAGGATGCAGACGACGAGCGAGGCTTCCAGGCCCTCGCGCAGCCCGATCAGGTAGTTGGCGAACATCGCTCACGCCTTCCCGGATCCGGTGAACAGGGCGCTGCCCCACCAGTCCTCGTCGTCGCGCACACCCGGCGGGATCGCGAAGACGGCCGAGCCGACGTGCTGGATGTACTCGTTGAGCACATCGTGGCGGGCCAGCTGCAGCTGCACCGGGATGAAGGCGTCGCGTACGTCGCGCTGGTACGCGAGGAAGAACAGGCCCGCGTCCAGGCGGCCGAGTCCGTCCGTGCCGTCGGTGAAGGAGTAGCCGCGCCGCAGCATCCTGGCCCCGCCGTTGGAGTCGGGGTGCGCCAGGCGGACGTGTGCGGCCTCGGGCATGGCCTTGAGGTTCGGCTCGTCGTGCTCGCGCTTCTTGCCGTACGGAGCGCCTTCGCCCTTGTCCCGGCCGAAGATGTCCTCCTGCTCCTTGAGCGAGGTGCGGTCCCAGGTCTCGATGTTCATCCGGATCCGGCGCGCCACGAGGTACGAGCCGCCGTTCATCCAGTCCGGGCCGTCCTTCTCACCCACCCAGACGTGCTGGTCGAGTCCTGCGGTGTCGGTGCCGGCGATGTTCCGGGTGCCGTCCTTGAAGCCCATCATGTTGCGCGGGGTCTGCGCCTCGGGGGTCGTCGAGGAGGTCTTGCCGAAGCCGAGCTGGGACCAGCGCACGGCCGCCCTGCCGAAGCCGATCCGGGCGAGGTTGCGGATCGCGTGCACCGCGACCTGCGGGTCGTCCGCGCAGGCCTGCACGCACAGATCGCCGCCGCCGCGCGCCGGATCGAGGTTGTCCCCGGGGAACCTGGGCAGGTCGACCAGGGCCTCGGGCCGCTTGTCCTTCAGGCCGAAACGCCCGTCGAACAGGGACGGCCCGAAGCCCACGGTGAGCGTCAGCCGCGAGGGCTTGAGGCCGAGCGCCTCGCCCGTGTCGTCCGGCGGCGCCTCGGCGAGCCCGCCGTACGCGCCCTGGCCGACCGGGCTGCCCTGCGTCATCAGGGCGGCGGCCTCGGTCCAGTCCTTGAGCAGCTGGATCAGCTGCTCGCGGTCCTTCGTCTTCACGTCGAAGGCGGCGAAATGCAGCCGGTCCTGCACGGCGGTGGCGATACCCGCCTGGTGCCTGCCGTGGAACGGGACCGCCGCGCCTGCCTCGCCGACGGGCGCGGTGCGCTCGCCGCCGCCCTCGAACGCGAGGGCCGCGCCGCCGGCCGCGGCGGCACCGAGCGCGAGCCCGGCGCCGCCCCAGCCGAGCAGCGAACGGCGGGTCGGGACGCCTGCCTCGTCGTTGCCGGTGTCAGTCATGTCCCCTCCTACTTCACGACCGCGGCGGCCAGCTTGGACAGCGGCTCGGCGAGGGCGTTGACCCCGTCCGAGAGCTCCTTGCGCTCCGCCTTGCCGACCTTGTCGTACGAGACGAAGTCGTAGGACTCCTTGTTCTCGCGGTACTTGTCGAGCAGCGTGTTGAGGGCCGCGAACTGGCGGTCGAGCTCCTTGGTGAGCTCCGCGTCGTTCTTCTCGGCGACCGGCTTGAGGAGTTCGTAGGACTTCTGCGCGCCCTCCACGTTCGCCTTGAAGTCGACGAGGTCGGTGTGCGAGTAGCGCTCCTCCTCGCCGGTGACCTTGCCGGTGGCGACCTCGTCGAGGAGCTCCTTGGCGCCGTTGGCCATCGAGGTGGGCGTGATCTCGGCCTCGCCGACCTTGTCCTGCCAGGCCTCCAGGTCCTTGATCAGGAGGTCGGCGAGCTCCTTGTCGCGCTCGGTGATCTCTCCGTCCTCCCAGAGCGAGCGCTCCAGGCGGTGCCAGCCGGTCCAGTCCTTCTCCAGGTCCTGGCCCTCCTCCAGGCCGTCCTCGCGCAGGTCGACCTTGGGGTCGAGGTCGCCGAAGGACTCGGCGACCGGCTCGGTGCGCTCCCAGCCGATGCGGGAGGGCGCGTATGCCTTCTTCGCGGCCTCGAGGTCGCCGGCCTTGACGGCCTCGGCGAAGGTCCTGACGAGCGGCAGCGTCTCGTCCGCCTGCTGCTGCACGTACTTGCGGTACGCGGCCACGGCGGCGTCCAGCTTCGGGTCGCGCTTGTCGACCTTGCCACCGCCGGTCGCCTCGACCTGCTGGCGGATGCCGTCGCCCTTCATGCCGGGCTTGCAGGCGATCTGGTACGAGCCGGCCTTCACCTCGGCGGTGACGGTCTGCTTCGTGCCGGGGCCGATGTTCTCGCGCTCGGTGACGATCCGGTCGTCCGGGTAGAGGACATAGACCTCGGTGACCTTGGAGCCCTTGTTCTCGACGGCCAGCTGGATGTGGCCGGCCGGGAACTCCTTCTTGTCCACCTCACAGCTGTCGTCGGTGGCGATGACGGAGATGACGTTGTCGTCCCCGGCCTTCGCGTCCGACTTCTCCGTGCAGCCGGTGGCCACGGCGGCGAGGGCCACCGCGGTGGCGGAAGCGAGGGTCATACGGACGGGACGCATCAGGGCTCCAGAAGGGTCAGGCCGGGCAGGGTCGGACGGGCCGGGTGGTTCGACCCGGCCAGATAAGGCTCACCTAAGTTATCTGAGCCTTATCTCACTACGACCACGAGGCGGTCAAGGCCAGGTCAAACAGTGAGGACACCGGCTAACCTCGGTCCATGAGCCGGCCGCCGACGTTCACCCCGCCGCCCTGCGCGTACGCCACCACCCTGAGCACGGACCGCGGGGACTTCGCGGCCGTCGACGCGCGGCCGGAGGGGAGGCCGCCGAGGGCCACCGTCCTGATGCTGCCCGGATACACCGGCAGCAAGGAGGACTTCATCGCGCTGCACGAGCCGCTCGCCGCCGCCGGGTACCGGAGCGTGGCGGTGGACGGGCGCGGGCAGTACGAGTCCGAGGGACCGGCCGGGGACGAAGGGCCGTACGCGCAGGGCGAGCTGGCCGGGGACGTGCTCGCGCAGGCCGCCGCGCTCGGCGGAGGCCGGCCGGTGCATCTGCTCGGGCATTCGCTCGGCGGCCAGATCGCCCGCGCGGCCGTGCTCGCCGATCCCTCGCCGTTCCGCTCGCTCACCCTCATGTCGTCCGGTCCCGCACAGATCTCGCCCGCGCAGCAGCAGCGCGTCAAGCTGCTGCTCGACGCGCTGGCGGTGATGGACATGGCGCAGGTGTGGGAGGCGATCCAGGCCCTCGACGCGCCCGAGGAGACGGCCACGGACGAAGAGCTGCGCTCCCGCTGGCTGCGCCACAACCCGTCCCAGCTCACCGCCACCGGACGGCAGCTGATGTCGGAGCCGGACCGCGTGGCCGAACTCGCCCGCGTACCCCTGCCGGTGCATGTGCTCTCCGGTGTACGGGACGACACCTGGCCCGTGGAGCTCTTCGACGAGATGGCGCTACGGCTCGGGGCGGCCCGCAGCGTCATCGCGGACGCCGAGCACTCCCCCAATACGGACCAGCCGGAGCGTACGGCCGCCGCGCTCATCGCCTTCTGGGACCGGCTGGAGTCCTGATCGGGCTGCAGTGGGCCGCACCCGAATGACTTCGGGCGACGTCAGACCTGCGTCTGCAGGTGGTCCCAGAAGCCGTCGCGCAGGGCGCGGCGCAGGTCCGCCTGGCCGCGCAGGGAGTACTGCAGCAGCCGTTCGGCCTCGATGAGGAGGTCCTGGTCGACCGGGCCCGGCAGATACGGGTGGCCCGGCAGCAGGTCGACCATCTGCTCGCGGCCGCGCGAGCCGAGCCAGGTGGCGGCGATCCGCGCGCCGACGAAGCGCACGTCGTCGCGGGCGGGCCGGGGTGTGGCGGGATCGTAGGCGGTGGCGGTGCGGCGGGCCACGTACGGCTTGACGAAGTCGAGTTCGAGCGTGCGCTGGCTGTCGACCTCCCACAGGAGGGGCTCGGCCTGGTTGCGGCCCTCGGCCGCCTCGATGCCCCAGAGGTGGACGCGGGCGCCGTAGCCCTGCGCCGCCTCGACCGCGGAGACCAGGTCCTCGTCGCCGCCGATCAGGGCCGCGTCGCTGATGGCGCGGTGCCGGGCGAGGGATTCGAGGTCGCTGCGGATCAGCGAGTCGACGCCCTTCTGCTGGTTGTTGGCGTTGAGGTTGCCGAGGCGGACCTTGACGTCGGGGAGCTCGGCGATCGACTGCTGCTCGGAGGTGTGGATCCGGCGGCGGGCGCCGTCGTACCAGTAGACGCGGAGCAGCCGGCTGTCGGCGAAGATCGTGCGGGCCTTGTCGATGAGGGCGTCGATCAGGCCTTCGGCATCGAGGTCGAAGGCGCGGCGGTCCTCCGTACCGGCGACGAGGCGTCCGGCCGCGGCGTAGAGATAGCCGGCGTCGACGAAGATCGCGTGGGTCGACGGGGTCTTGGCCACTTCGGCGAGCATGCGCTGCAGCAGCTCGTTGGTGTGGTCGATACGGGTCGACAGGAACGCGAGATCTTCTTCGTTCATAGGTGAGCCATTCTCGGTCTCGTCACGCTGCGAACACAAGCGATCTCTCTACTGACGAGTAGTTAGCCTAGGAAAAGATTTCCTTAGCGTAGGGAATGATTGTAGGCTGCATGGCGTTGGACCCTTGCATACGCAAGCACCAGTTCTCCTGCAGGAGGATCACCAGACGAAGGGAGAAGCCTTATGCGCTTCGAGATCATGCGCCTGGACGATGTCAACGGAACCGCCGTGGACAGCACCGTCGTGGACGCCGCCTCCGTCAACCGGATCGTGCAGCAGGCCGCCGCCCGCGGCCAGCGCATCTACATCCGCCCGGCCACCGCCGCGGATTCATGACGCCGTCGCCCACCTCTGTGACGTAGCAGTACGTACGAGGCCCCCGCGCAACGAGGCGCGGGGGCCTTTTCGTATGCCTCAGGCTCCCTGGATGACCTGGGTGATGCCGTTGATGATCTGCTGGACGGCGATCGCGGAGAGCATCATGCCCGCCAGGCGGGTGACGAGGACGACACCGCCGTCCTTGATGACCCGGATGATCACCAGCGAGTAGCGCATCACGAGCCAGAGCACGACGTGGATGGCGAGGATCGCGCTCCATACGGAGAGCTGGTCGCCGAAGCCGTCTGCGTTCTGCACGGCGAGGATCACCGAGACGATCGCACCGGGACCGGCGAGCAGCGGCATGCCCAGGGGAACGAGGGCGACGTTGACATCCTTGGTCTGCTTGGGCTCGTCGGTCTTGCCGGTGAGCAGGTCGAGCGCGATGAGGAGCAGCAGCAGGCCGCCGGCGATCATCAGGGCCGGAACCGAGACATGCAGGTAGTCGAGGATCTGGTGGCCTACGAGGCCGAAGAGCGTGATCACGCCGAAGGCCACACAGACCGCCTGGAAGGCCATCCGGCGCTGCACCTTGGCGGGACGGCCCGCGGTCAGGGCGAGGAAGATCGGGGTGACCCCGGGCGGGTCCATGATCACGAAAAGGGTGAGGAAGAGGGAGCCGAACGCGGCGAATTCGAACACGGCGAAGCCTTGTGGGGTGTCGGGGTGTGCTGGGGTGTGGGGTGTTCCGGGTGCTGAGGTGCTGAGGTGCTGAGGTACCGCGGGTGTGAGCGGTGGAGTGCGCGGGCGCGCGCGGGCATGACGCGGGATGCGGCCCGGGGATCCGGGTCGGTATGCGGCCCGGGGATCCGGGTCGCGGTCAGGCGCGCGGTCGGCGCGTGGTCAGGCGCGTACTCCCCCGGTGCCGGGGACCGGGAACGCGCCCGTCGCACGGCGGATGATCTCCCCGTAGACCTCGGGGTCGGTGGTGTACTCGGCGAGCTCGCAGGTCTTGCGGCTGCCGTGGTAGTCGCTGGAGCCGGTGGCGAGCAGGCCGAGGTCGGCGGCGAGGCCCTTGAGCCGGGCTCGGGTCGCCGCGTCGTGGTCCATGTGATCGGCCTCGATGCCGTCGAGCCCGGCCGCGGCCAGTTCGGCGATCGCGGACTCGGGGACGACCTCGCCGCGCTTGACGGCGAGCGGGTGCGCGAAGACGGTGACCCCGCCGGCCGCCTTGACGAGGCGGATCGCCTCGAAGGGGTCGAGTTCGTGCTTCTCGACGTAGGCACGGCCGCCGTCGGCGAGCCAGTCGGGCGTGAAGGCATCGGAGACCGTGGGCACGACGCCCAGTTCGACCAGGGCCTCGGCTATGTGCGGGCGGCCCACCGAGCCGTCGCCCGCGATCCGCGCCACCTGCTCCCACTCGACGGGGACGCCCAGCTCGCGCAGCTTGCCGACCATGGCGCGGGCGCGCGGGACACGGTCGTCGCGGACGAGTTCACGCTCGGCGAGGAGTGCGGGTTCCTCGGCGTCGAAGAGGTACGCGAGGAGGTGCAGCCCCGTGCCGTTCAGGCGGCAGGAGAGCTCGGCGCCGGTGACGAGGGTGAGGCCCTCGGGCAGCGCCCGCGCAGCCTCCTGGTGCCCGCGCGTCGTGTCGTGATCGGTCAGGGCGATCACGTCGAGGCCCTGCGCCCGTGCCTTGCGGACCAGCTCGGCCGGGGTATCGGTGCCATCGGAAGCCGTGGAGTGGGTGTGCAGGTCGATCCGCACAAGGGCTCCTCTCGGCTTCCGGGGTGGGTTCCGTTCGTACGGTTCACACGTTCGCATGCGTACGGACGGAGTTCGGGCGACGCTCCAGGATAGCGGGAGGAGTGGGGCGGTGCCGACGCATGGGGCGGCGGTGGGGCCCGGGGCGACCCGTCACACCGCCAGGATCCGCGGGGACAGCGCCCCGCACGGCAGGAGTTCCACCTCGGCGCCCGCGTCCCTCAGGTCCGTGAGGACCAGTTCGTCGTACAGGAGCAGACCCGACTGCTCGGGCCAGACCACCGCCCACAGCCACAGGCCCCGGGCCTCGCCCGCGAAGACCGCGCGGTCCGAGGGGGTGTCCTTGACATGCCAGAGCGGGGTGGGGCGGCCGGCCGCGAGGACCTTGGCCTGGGGCGGGCCGGAGACGTCGAGGTGCGGGCCGGGATCGGGGCCGGGCATGCCCGCGTAGCGGGCGCCGAGGCCGACGCCCAGCTCCTCCGCGATCAGGACCATCTCACCGCTGCCGCCGAGCGGCCCGGGGCCAGAGCAGGCGACGGCCGTGGCGCGCCCGCCGCTGCGGTCGTCGCCCGCGCAGGCCACGCCGGTGAACAGCCAGCCGACCGGCAGCGGCCACGGCATCCAGACCGGCACCTGCGAGCGGTGCACGACGACGGAGAGCGCCTCGACACTCGGCGGGACCACCGGCTGCAATGGGTGCACGATGCCGTGCACATCACACTGCCACGCGTCGGCGAAGAGGCCGGGAGCCCGCACCCGGCCACCACACTTCGGGCAACTGGGTTCGCCCCTCATAACGCTCAACAGTCCTACCCGCCCGGCGCCGCGTCAAGGACGATCACCCGTCCGGATGGTGGCGCCCCCGGAAGCCGCCGTCAGTCCAGCCCCACGGAGCCCCGCGCCGGATCCCGCAGATCCGTCCCCCGGGCCAGCCACCGCTCCTCCAGGGCCGCCGCCCCGTGCACCCGCTTCCACGCCGCCTCGTTCGGGGTCATCGGCAGCAGCGGAAGGAAATGGACGGGGTCCATCGGGGCGTCGAGAGCCAGGTCCTCGACCAGGCCGCCCGGTTCGGCGACCAGGACGGAGGTGAACGGGGCGCCCGGCCACAGGGGTTCGCCCGTGTCCAGGGAGGCTCCCGGGGCCACCACCACACCCTCCACCTGCGGGGAGGCCGCCAGGACCGCGAGCGGCCGGAGCAGCTTGTCGGTGTCGGCGCGCCCGGCCCGTACGGAGAGGATCAGCTCGGCGCGCGGACCCTGCACCGGATCGGCGAGCGCCAACGTGGGGTCCGTCATCGGCGCGGCGGACATCCCGAGGCTGGCGTAGCGGACCACCGGCCCGCCCTCGGCGGAGGGGTCGGTGAAACGCAGCACCTCTATACGGTCCGTGCCGAGGAACGTCACCGCCGCGCGGGCATCGGGTTCACCGAGCGCCATACGGAGCCGGGCTTCGACGAGAGCCAGTACATCTGCCATTGAGCGAGCATAGAACGCGGCCCGCGACACGCAGCGCGCCCCCGCTCCGTACAGAAAGAGCAAAGCGGGGCAGCGGACTTCGGTCGGCTGATAAAGTTGGCGGCTGGTCAGGGCATCGTGTTGACGGCCGCAACGGCATCGACACGGGCAGGCCCGGCAGACGGCTATCCCCCACGGGGGCCCGGCGCGAGGAGGTGGGACTCATGGACCGAAGTCGACCGTGTAGTACCACCCGTTCTTCCGCCCGGTAACTGCCTTTCACTCGGCCTTTCCGTACCCGGCCCGCAAGCGGGCAAACTCCGGATTCACAGGCACCAGGTACCAGGCACCGGCTACCGGTGGAAGAGCGTCTCGGTCCCGCAAGAGCCAAGAGCCGTGCTCGATCTGCCCCAGTGGTGAGAACGCCGGGAGCGTACGCACGGTGCCGCCCGCTTTGCGGATGTCCCGCCATGGATCCGGTGGATCCCGGGGACACCCTCATTCCGGGCTGTGCCACCGCCCGCACCGGCAGCCGCCTCCAAGGAGTCTGCCATGTCCATGATCCGTGACCTGCGTGCCGCCGTCCGCCCCCAGCTGCGCAAGAGCGCGAGCGGAGCGGCCTACGACACGACCCGCGACCTCTCGGCCATGAGCGCCGTCGTCGACTGCGCCGTCTACCGGGACGGCCGCCGCGTCAGGAACGGGGCATCGCTCACGCCGCACGAGGCGATGCTCCAGGTGCGCAGCGAAGGCGGCTTCGCGTGGATCGGACTGCACGAGCCGACCGAGGCCGAATTCGCCGGTATCGCCGCCGAGTTCGGGCTGCACCCGCTCGCCGTCGAGGACGCCGTGCACGCGCACCAGCGGCCGAAGCTGGAGCGCTACGACGACACCCTGTTCACGGTGTTCAAGACCATCCACTACGTGGACCACGCCGAACTCACCGCCACCAGCGAGGTCGTGGAGGCGGGCGAGGTGATGTGCTTCACCGGCAAGGACTTCTTCATCACCGTGCGGCACGGCGGCCAGGGCTCGCTGCGCGGCCTCAGGCACCGGCTCCAGGACGACCCCGAGTTGCTCGCGAAGGGCCCCTCGGCGGTGCTGCACGCCATCGCGGACCACGTGGTCGACGGGTACATCGCCGTCGCCGACGCCGTGCAGAACGACATCGACGAGGTCGAGAGCGAGGTCTTCTCGCCGGACAGCAAGGGCCGTGCGCGCGGCAGCGACGCCGGGCGGATCTACCAGCTCAAGCGGGAGGTCCTGGAGTTCAAGCGGGCCGTGGCGCCGCTGTCGCGGCCGCTGCAGCTGCTCAGCGAGCGGCCGATGCGGCTGATCGACCCGGACATCCAGAACTACTTCCGTGACGTGGCCGACCACCTGGCGCGCGTCCAGGAACAGGTCGTCGGCTTCGACGAACTGCTCAACTCGATCCTTCAGGCCAACCTCGCGCAGGCGACCGTCGCGCAGAACGAGGACATGCGCAAGATCACCTCGTGGGCGGCGATCATCGCCGTGCCCACGATGATCTGCGGGGTCTACGGGATGAACTTCGAGCACATGCCCGAACTGCAGTGGAAGTACGGCTACCCGATGGTGATGGCCGGGATCGCCGGGATCTGCTTCGCGATCCACCGCACGCTCAAGCGGAACGGATGGCTTTAGCCGACGGGCGTCGGAAGGCCGGCTGTGCACTCGGCAGGCCGACTCTGCCCTCGGCAGCCCGGCTGCACCCTCAGAAGCCCGGCTGTGCACGAGGTGCCGTACTGCCGTACGGAGTCGCGTGCGCCTCGCCTACGCTGCACCCCATGACTGATGCGCTGCTCGACGCCGCCCTCGCCGAGGAGGCCACCAAGAAGTCCGGCCTCATCTGGGTGCGGGGCGACGGCTCCCCCGCCCGTGCGCTCTGGCACGTATGGACCGAGGGCGCCGCGCATGTCGTGGGGGACGGGCCCGGCGAGCAGCCGCTGCCCGGACTCGTCGACGGGGAGACCGCACAGGTCACCGTGCGCAGCAAGGACAAGGGCGGGCGGATCGTGGGCTGGCGCGCCAAGGTGGTGGAGCTGGCGCCGGGCTCCGAGGCCTGGGAGGCCGCCGTCTCGGACCTCAAGGGAAAGCGGCTCAACGCCGTCGACAGCGAGCAGCTGACGCAGCGCTGGGCCGCCGAGTGCCGGGTACTGCGGCTGGAGTGGCTGGGGAACGAGGCGGCACTCCCGGACGGCTCGCTCGCCGAGGTCCCGCTGCCTTCGCCGTACACGACGCGCCGGAAGATCCCGGCGGGGCTGCCGAAGCTGCTGTTCAAGCGGCGGCGCTAGGGCGTGTTTCGAAACACGCCCTAGCTCTCGGAAGCCCTCAGCTTGTCGCCGAAGTCGACCACGTCCTTCTTGGACGGGGCGTCCAGGTTCACCGGCTGCCCCCAGTCGCTGAGGCGGAGCGTGCCGGCGTTGCCCGCGCGGACCAGGCGCAGCGGGTACGGCTCGCCCTCCAGGGCGACGTCGAGCGTGCCGCCCTTGCCGTTGTCCGAGTCGAGCTGGATCGTGCGGACGGAGCCGACCTCGGAGCGGTCGCCCTTGGTGAGTCTGCCGGGTATGTCGAGGAGCATGGTGAGCAGTTCGCCCTTGTCGGTGTAGACGCGCAGCTGCTCGTACTTGGGGTCGTCCTCGGGGACCTTCACGTACTTGTCGGAGAGCTTGGTGGACTTGGGGAGCTCGTCGCCCTCCTTGCCATCGTCCGCCTTGCCGTCACCCTTCTGCTTCCCGCCCGCGCCCTTGTCGCCCTTGAGGAGCGCCGCATCGGCCTGCAGATAGACGTCGTCGCCGACGCGCAGAAGCCGGAAGCTGACCCCGTCATCGGTGATCTTCCCGGTGCCGCCGTCCGCGTTCAGCTTCATCTCGATCTTGTACGGCTGCCCCTTGACGACCAGATCGGCATCGATGGTCACCGAGGCCACACTGTCCGCCGCCGCCCGCGAACGGCTGTGGATCTTCTCGGCGGAGAGCTTGGCCACTCCGTTGGTGCCCGCGTCGGGGTCCTCGGCTCCGCAGCCGGTCAGTCCCGCCGTCCCGGCGATGAGCCCTGCGCTCAGCACGCCGGCCACGGCGGTTCGGCGGGCACGACCCAGGTGGTTCGCGGTCACGTGAGCTGCTGCCTCTCATCCAGGTTTCTCGCCAGTAGGGCAGCGTACCCGGGCCCGCCCGCGCACTCGCGGACAGCCTTACGGACGCCCCACCAGGGCGTTTCCAAACCGGTCGGACTAGCCTGAAGTCCGTATTGCCCGAAAAGGATCGGGAAGGGCCGGGAAGGAGACCGTATGGCGTCGAGCACTCCCCGGATCTTCGTCTCGCACCTCTCGGACGCCGCCGTCTACGACCCCAACGGCGACCAGGTGGGGCGCGTCCGTGACCTGGTGGCGAACCTGCGCGTGGGCAACCGGCCGCCGGGCCTTCTCGGCCTCGTCGTCGAGGTGTCCACGCGGCGCCGGATCTTCCTGCCCATGACCCGGGTCACCGGCATCCAGGCCGGCCAGGTCATCACGACCGGCGTACTGAACGTACGGCGCTTCGAGCAGCGGCCCACCGAACGCCTGATCCTCGGCGAGCTGCTCGACCGCCGTGTGCGCCTGGTCGAATCCGGCGAGGAGGTCACGGTTCTCGACGTGTCGGTGCAGCAACTCCCGGCGCGTCGCGACTGGCAGATCGACCGGGTGTACGTACGGAAGGGGAAGGCCGGGACGTTCCGGCGGGCCAAGGGAGAGGCGCTGACCGTCGAGTGGTCGGCGGTCACCGGGTTCACGCTGGAGGAGCACGGGCAGGGCGCGGAGTCACTGCTCGCCACGTTCGAGCAGCTGCGCGCCGCCGACCTCGCCAACGTGCTGCACCATCTGTCCGCGAAGCGCCGGATCGAGGTGGCCGCGGCACTCGACGACGACCGGCTCGCCGACGTACTCGAGGAGCTGCCCGAGGACGACCAGATCGAGATCCTCGGCAAGCTCCAGGAGGAGCGCGCCGCCGACGTCCTTGAGGCGATGGACCCCGACGACGCGGCGGACCTGCTCGGCGAGCTGCCCGAGGACGAGCAGGAGAAGCTGCTCGAACTGATGCGGCCCGAGGAGGCCGCGGACGTCCGCAGGCTCATGGCCTACGAGGAACGCACGGCGGGCGGCCTGATGACCACCGAACCGATCGTGCTGCAGCCGGACGCCACGGTCGCCGACGCGCTGGCCCGGATCCGCAATCCCGACCTCTCCCCCGCGCTCGCCGCGCAGGTCTACGTCTGCCGGCCGCCCGACCAGACGCCGACCGGCAGATACCTCGGCACGATCCACTTCCAGCGGCTGCTGCGCGATCCGCCGTTCACGCTCGTCGGCACGATGCTCGACAAGGATCTGCAGACGCTCAGCCCCGAGACCTCGCTGCCCGAGGTGACCAGCTTCTTCGCCACGTACGACATGGTCGCGGCGCCCGTCGTGGACGACGGCGGCTCGCTGCTCGGTGCCGTCACCGTCGACGACGTACTCGACCATCTGCTGCCGGACGACTGGCGCGAGACGGAGTTCCACGCGGCGGAGACGGTGGACGGTGTCCATGAGTGACCACGGGTCCGGCGAGCGCGGCGAGAGCGCCACCAAGGAGCGGGCCCTGGCCCGCGCCCGGGTACGGCTCGACCAGCCGGCTCCGCCGCGGCGGCGCTTCGTGCCCGAGGTGGACCCCGACGCGTTCGGGCGGATGTCGGAGCGGATCGCGCGCTTCCTCGGGACGGGCACGTTCCTCGTCTGGATGACGGTCTTCATCCTGGTCTGGGTGATCTGGAACATGATCGTCCCCGACGCTCTGCGCTTCGACGAGTACCCCTTCATCTTCCTGACCCTGATGCTCTCGCTGCAGGCCTCCTACGCCGCGCCACTGATCCTGCTCGCGCAGAACCGGCAGGACGACCGCGACCGCGTCAACCTCGAACAGGACCGTAAGCAGAACGAGCGCTCCATCGCCGATACCGAATACCTGACCAGGGAGATCGCCTCGCTGAGGATCGGTCTGGGCGAGGTGGCGACCCGCGACTGGATCCGCTCGGAACTGCAGGACCTGATCAGAGAGATGGACGAGCGTCGCGAGCAGCAGCGCCAGGTATTCCCGTCGGCGGCGGAGGCCCGGCGTGACGAAGACGACCGCTGAGCGGGGATACGGAGGCGCTCCGCGCGCCCGTACTATTTCTGCATGGCTACCGACACTCCCCCACCCTCGAACAACCTCGGGCGGGGGGACCCCCTCCCGACCGAGGAAGCCCTCCGCGAGGCGCTCTCCACGGTCAATGACCCCGAGATCAACCGGCCGATCACCGAGCTGGGCATGGTCAAATCGGTCGATGTCTCGGCGGATGGCGCGGTGGCCGTCACCGTCTATCTCACGGTCTCCGGCTGCCCGATGCGCGAGACGATCACCTCGCGCGTCACCGAGGCCGTGCAGGCCGTCGAGGGGGTGACCGCCGTCGAGGTCACGCTCGACGTGATGAGCGACGAGCAGCGCAAGGAACTGGCGGCGGCGCTGCGCGGCGGGACCGCCGAGCGCGAGGTGCCCTTCGCCAAGCCCGGCTCGCTGACCCGGGTGTACGCGGTGGCCTCCGGCAAGGGCGGCGTCGGCAAGTCCTCGGTGACCGTGAACCTCGCCGCGGCGATGGCGGCCGACGGCCTCAAGGTCGGTGTCGTGGACGCCGACATCTACGGCCACTCGGTGCCGCGCATGCTGGGTGCGGACGGCAAGCCCACCCAGGTCGAGAACATGATCATGCCGCCCGCCGCGAACGGCGTGAAGGTCATCTCGATCGGCATGTTCACGCCGGGCAACGCGCCGGTGGTGTGGCGCGGCCCGATGCTGCACCGCGCGCTCCAGCAGTTCCTCGCGGATGTCTACTGGGGCGACCTGGACGTGCTCCTTCTCGACCTGCCCCCGGGCACCGGCGACATCGCGATCTCCATCGCCCAGCTCGTGCCCAACGCCGAGATCCTCGTCGTCACCACCCCGCAGCAGGCCGCCGCCGAGGTGGCCGAGCGGGCCGGTTCGATCGCGGTGCAGACGCACCAGAAGATCGTCGGCGTGGTCGAGAACATGTCCGGCCTGCCCTGCCCGCACTGCGACGAGATGATCGACGTCTTCGGCACGGGCGGCGGCGAGAAGGTCGCCGAAGGCCTCACCAAGACCACCGGCGCCTCGGTGCCGGTCCTCGGCGCCATCCCCATCGACGTGCGGCTGCGCGAAGGCGGCGACGACGGCAGGCCGGTCGTCCTGTCCGACCCCGACTCGCCCGCCGGTGCGGCGCTGCGCTCCATCGCCGGCAAGCTCGGCGGGCGCCAGCGCGGCCTGTCCGGCATGTCGCTCGGGATCACACCGCGCAACAAGTTCTGAGAGCTGTCATACGAGGACGGGGCGCCCTTCACGGTGAGGGGCGCCCCGTCCTCGTATCCGCGTGCGCCCGGGCCGCGCGGCGGGATGCTCGGCACCACGCGGCCGCGCGCTCAGCCCTCGTACGCCGCCAGGTCCTTGACCATCGAGAAGCCGAGCCCGTACGCGCTCATGCCGCGGCCGTACGCGCCCAGGTGGACGCCCTGTTCGGTGGAGCCCGCGAGCACCCAGCCGAATTCGGACTCGCGGTAGTGGAACGGCCGTGGCACGCCGTCCACCGGCAGCGAGAGCGTCGACCAGTCGCCGCCGGTGAGATCGTCGGCGAGCACCCAGGCGGTCTCGGTCTGCTGGGCGAGCCAGTCGTCGCGCAGCGCGTGGTCCATCTGCCCCGGCCAGGTGAAGCTCAGCAGTCCCGCGCCCGCCAGCCAGGCCGCGGAGGAGACCGAGGTCGCCTCCAGGAGACCGGTCCCGTCGGCGCTGCGGCGCACGGGGTTGGACGGGATGCTCACCACCACCGCGAAACGCTCACGGTCGGCGCTCATGTCGGCGCGGACGACCGGTTCGTCACCGTGGCCGAGCGAGCCGTGCTCGACCGTGCCGTCCGCGGCGGCACCGACCTGC
This sequence comes from Streptomyces lothianensis, assembly GCF_047779955.1. Lineage (NCBI taxonomy): Bacteria > Bacillati > Actinomycetota > Actinomycetes > Kitasatosporales > Streptomycetaceae > Streptomyces > Streptomyces lothianensis. The sequence goes on from NZ_JBLMKT010000045.1 coordinate 58,076, forward strand.
ATCAGCCAGCGCGGTCCGGTGAAGGCCTCGTCGAGCGCGTACCACGGGAACGGTGCGAGCAGATACCCCTCGACCGTGCGCGCCCCGCTGTGACTCGTCGTCTCCATCTGTCGGCCGCCTCCTTCGTCCTGTTCCGTCCGCATTCGGCCCGCCCCCCTCGGGCGTCCTGAGTCGGACAACACCGTAGGAGGATAGCGATACCGCTCCTTGGGGACGGTTTCCGGCGGGGGCGGGCCGCGTCACGAGCGGCGCGATACGGGCGCGAGGGGACGGCGCGCGAGGGCGCACAGGGGCGCTTCGAGGGCGCGCCCGCAGCGGGTCAGGTGGCGTCGGAGTCGAACGGCGGGCGCTCGTCCTGGGCCGGGGCTGGCTTCTTCTGCAGATCCGGGCCCTTGGACAGGCTCGGCCTGCCGACGGAGCCACCGCTGTCCGCGGCGGGCTCACGGCCGTTCACCGAGTCCGCGACCTCGGCCATCTCCTTCTTCAGATCGAAGCCGTTGCGGATCTCGTCGATGCCGAGGTCGCCGCCGTGCTGGTCGATCTGCTTGCGGATGAACTTCTTGGGGTTCAGATCCTCGAACTCGAAGTCCTTGAACTCCGGTCCCAGCTCGTCCCTGATGTCCTGCTTCGCGCTGTCGGAGAAGGCGCGGACCTTCCGGATGAAGCCGGCGACATCCTGGATCACCTTGGGCAGCTTGTCCGGGCCGAAGACGAGCACGGCAAGGATCACGAGCGTGATCAGCTCCCAGCCGCCTATGTCGTTGAACACCTGTCGCTCCTTGCCCTGTCCTCGTCCCGTCGGAAGGTGGCCGCACAGACCTGTTTCCGGGCAGGTCCACGGTACCCGCCTCTCCCGGCGACCGGTACGGTCCGGCCGCCGGGAACGGTGATCGATCCCCGGACGTTTCGGTGAACGCCCGCTGTACGGGGCCCTGCTGTCAGTCGTCCGCCTCGCCGAGGGTCAGCGTGATGTCCCGCTCCTTGCCGTCGCGCTCGATGGTCAACTTCATCCGGTCGCCGGGCTCCTGGGCGCGGATCTTCACGATCAGCTCCTCGGCCGAATGGATCCGCTGGCCGTCCACCCCGGTGATCACATCCCCGGGCTCGATGCCCGCCTTGTCGGCCGGGCCGCCGGGCTTGACCGCGGGCGTGCCGCCGGAGCCCTCCTCGGCGACCTTCGCGCCGTCCCCGAAGAACTGGGGGTCGAGCGTGACCTCGATCACCGGATGGGTGGCGCGGCCGTCGTTGATGAGCTGCTCGGCGACGCGCTTGCCCTGGTTGATCGGGATCGCGAAACCGAGACCGATGGAACCCGCCTGGCTGCCGTCCGGGCCGCCGTTGCCCGCCGAGCGGATGGCGCTGTTGATCCCGATCACATGGGCCTTGGCGTCGACGAGCGGACCGCCGGAGTTGCCTGGGTTGATGGGGGCGTCGGTCTGCAGCGCGTTCACATACGAGACATCGCTGCCGGACTCGCCGCCGGCCGTGATCGGGCGCTCCTTCGCGCTGATGATCCCGGAGGTGACGGTGTTGGAGAGGTCGAAGGGCGCGCCGATCGCCACGACCGGGTCACCGACACGGACATTGTCGGAGTTGCCGAGCGGCAGGGGCTTGAGGCCCTTGACCCCGGAGACCTTCACCACGGCCAGGTCGTATCCGGCGTCGCGGCCCACGATCTTCGCGCTCGCGGTCTCGCCGCCGCTGAACGTCACGGAGATCTCGCCGCCGTCGTCTCCCGGCTCGACGACGTGGTTGTTGGTGAGGATGTGGCCCTTGCGGTCGAGCACGAAGCCGGTGCCGGTACCGGCCCCGTCGTCGCCGGTGACGTGCAGGGTGACCACGCTGGGCAGGGCGCTGGCGGCGATCCCGGCGACGCTGTCCGGGGCGCGGTCGCCCGAGTCCTCGCCGGCCTGGTCCAGTTCGACCGTTCCGACGCCGCCGTTGCGCTCGATATAGGCGCCGACGCCGCCACCGATTCCGCCGGTGACCAAGGCCAGTGCGACGGCCCCGAGGACGAGCAGCCCCTTCCGCGACTTCCGCTTCGGAGCCCCGACGTCACTGCCACCGGGCAGCAGCGGCTGCTGCCGCACCTGCCACGGGTCGTAGGCGGCCCAGGGGGCGGAGGGCGCGTACTGAGCGGCGGGCTGCTGCGCGCCGGGCAGGGTGGGCTGCTGGGGAGCGGCGGCGTGGGCATGGGCTGCGGCGCCGGTGCCGGTCGGGTGCGACGCGTGCGGGGCCCCCTGAGCGGCTGCGGCGGCGGGCCGGCCCTGCGGGGCGGTCTGCGCCTGGGCGGCTGCGGGGTGACCCTGCTGGGTGGCTGCGGGGTGGCTCTGCGGGCCGTCCACTGCCTGGGCGGCGGGCTGGGGCTGCTGGTTGGCCGGTGGCTGGGTGGCTGCGGGCTCGCCGCCCTGGCCCGGAAGGGGCTGGGCAGGTGCGGCGGCGGGCTGGCCATGGAGGGCCATGGGCTGGGCCGGTGCTACCTGTTGCTGGGTCTCAGGCACGGGCGCGCCAGGAATGGGTGCGCCACCGGGTATCTGCTGCCCCTGCGGCAGCGCGGTCCCCTGCGCGGGCGTGGCCACCGGATGCTGCACGGGCGGCGCGGGCGCCCAGGGCCCGGGCCCGCCGTACGGCGGCGTGCTGTACGGATCGGGCTCGTGCAACGGACTCGGACGCTCGGCAGGAGCGGACGCGACGGGCTCCACGGGAGCGGAGCCGACCGGCTCAGCGGGCACGGGGGCATCCGGCCCGGCGGACGCGGGCGCGGGCGCGACCGGCTCGGCGGACGCGGGCGCATCCGGCTCCGCAGGTGTGGCGGGCTCGGGGTTCGGGGCGCTCAGCGGGTAGTCGCCGTCCACGGCGGGCTGCGGTCGTGGGGCCTCGGGACCGGGGGAAGCATCCCGTGCAGGCTCCGACGGCAGGTGCGTCGGCCCCTCTTCCGGCGCCGCCCCCGTCGTCGGTGCCGTGGTCGTCGAGGCCTCCGTGCTTCGGGGTCGGCTCCACCACTTCGGCTTGGGCCCGGCGGGCTTGCCCTCGTCCATGCCTCTCCCCACGCAGCGCTCGGCGTCTCGATCCCGCGGCCCCAGGTTCGGGCGCGGGCTTGTGCGAGGTCCCGGCCGGTGCGGTGCGATCCTCGGCAGCGGCCGCACGGCGAAGTACGGCCGACCCGGATCCGCCCCCACCAGGCGCAACCCCCGCAGGGGGCCTGCCTCCACAAGGCGGCCCCACCCTGGGATTCAACCAGGTCTCCGGACGTGCGGGCAGCAGCAGGGTCAGTGGCCGCGCAGCGAAAGCCCGGCAGATGGGGACGGGTTGGGCGGTTCGCCCAACCCCGGCGCCGGGGAGCTCGCGGTGAAGGGAGGCGCGGAGCTCGCGAGCATCGGTGCAGCGGAGCTCGCGGCAAAGGGGGGTGTGGAGCTCGCGGCGAGGGGCGCCTCGGCGCCCGGAGCGAGCGGGACCTGGGCACCGGGGGCGAGCGGCTGCAGGGGCGCATACGGCAACTGGACGCCCACCGGACGTATCAGCGGCGGCAGGGCCGGCGGACGGTTCAGTATCGGCGAGGTGACGGGCAGCTGGTCCGGAGCCACCACCTCCGGAGCGGCCACACCGGTCGCCGCGACGGGCTTGGGCAGCTTCCCGGGCGCCTCGGCATCTGCACTCTGCCCAGCGCCACGCCGTCGGTTCGACTCGGCCGCCGCCCCTGCTCCCTGGCTGCGCGGCGGCGATGCATTGGCCCCGCCCCGCGCCTCGGCGCTGTCGACGGGCATCCCCGAGACGCCGCCGAGCGCGATCGCCGCCAGCGAGACCGCCCCGGCCGCCGCGAAGGCAAACCGCCGTCCACGCGAGGCGGATCCACGTGCCTCGCCGCCACGGCCCACATCGTGGATACGGAAGCCGCCCGCGCGGTCGCCGCCGGGCAGCATCCCGCCGCGGCCGCCGGAGGGCGCATACGAGAAGCTCTCGGGCCGCAGCCCGAGACCGCCCCCTCCCCGCACGCCGAAGACACCCTCGCCGAACGGGGCACCGAAGGGGTCACCCTTGCCGCCACGGGCGAAGGCCGAGGTCCGCTCCCCGCGGTCGACCGGGCCGGCCCGGTCGCCGCGGTCGAAGGGACCGCCCCGGTCGTCCTCGGGTCCGCCCGCGTCGGAGAGGCCTTGCAGCCGGGCGAGGAAGCTCTCCGAGGGCGGAGGGGGTGCCACCTCGGCGAAAACGGACTTCAGCCGCCGCTGGGCATCGGCCTCGGCCTTGCACCGGGCGCAGGTGGCGAGATGCGCGAGCACCCGCTCGCGCGTGTCATGGCCCAGCTCGCCGTCCACCAGGGCGGCGAGCCGGTCGCCCAGATGCTGCTCGGCCAGCTGTCTCTCGGCAGGATTGAGCTGTGATCCACTCACGCGGTCGCGCCCCCTCCCTCCACGGCGGGCGCGCCCACGAACGCCAGCGAACGGCGCTCGGCACGCGCCTCGGGCGAGCGGTGCTGCAGGGCCTTGCGGAGCTGGGAGCGGCCACGGTGGATCCGGCTGCGCACGGTGCCGAGCTTCACACCCAGGGTGGCGGCGATCTCCTCGTACGAAAGGCCCTCGATGTCGCAGAGGACGACGGCGGCACGGAACTCGGGGGCGAGGGTGTCGAGGGCCTGCTGGACGTCCGCGTCGAAGTGCGTGTCGTTGAAGACCTGCTGGGGTCCGAGCTCGCGGCTCGGCAGCCGCTCGGCCGCGTCGTCGCCCAGGGCGTCGAAGCGGATGCGCTGGCGGCGGCGGACCATGTCCAGGAAGAGGTTGGTGGTGATGCGGTGCAGCCAGCCCTCGAACGTGCCCGGCGTATAGGTGGACAGCGAGCGGAAGACGCGCACGAAGACTTCCTGGGTGAGGTCCTCGGCGTCGTGCTGGTTGCCCGTCAGGCGGTAGGCGAGGCGGTAGACGCGGCCGCTGTGCGTGCTGACGATCTCCTCCCAGCTGGGCGGAGTCCACGCCTGCGATTCCGCATCGGCGGCAAAGGTCGCGGTCTGTGCGGAAACGGCGGAGTGGTCAGCGGTGTCGGTCACGGATTTCGGCTCGCCCGCCGACCTGCGGAAACGGCGCTTGATTCGCGCCATCGTCCCGAGGTCACCGCGCGCAGCCGCACCTCCCCTGTCAGCTCTGGTGGTGTCCAGTGGAGCCCCTACCATAGCCACCTCGCCCGTTAGCTCAGGATAAGAGTCTTTACAAGAATTTGAAGTTCTCGGCCGGGGTTCGCCCGGTCGTTCGTACGCTTCGTCCCCCTGGTCCACTTCCTTCCCCCCCGTCTTGTGGCACCAGAACTTCCCGAGGGGTCCGCCCGCCCTCGCACTTCCTTTACAACGCCCGGTCCCATCAGCAGGTTCCCGCCCCAACGGATACAGTCACGGCCAGATGGGGCCAGGGGCCAGGCCTCCGGCACGGGGAGACAGGAGAGGGCCATTACCGGCAACCGGCCGCCGAGTTCGGCATTCGCCGACGCCTTCGTCGCGGAGGACGAGGCGCTGCTCTGGGCGCGCGAGCGCGCGCACGAGGCAGGGCTGCGCGCCGTCTCGCCCGCGACCGGTGCCGCCCTGGGGATGCTGGCCGCGACGGTCGGCGCCAAGGCCGTGGCGGAGATCGGCACCGGCACGGGCGTGTCCGGAATCCATCTCCTCGGCGGCATGCGGCACGACGGGGTGCTCACCACCGTCGACCCGGAGCCGGAGCGCCAGCAGTTCGCGCGCACCGCGCTGCGGGCCGCGGGTTTCGCGACGAACCGGGCCCGGTTCATCCCCGGGCGTGCCCTGGACGTACTGCCGCGGCTCGCGGACAGCGGGTACGACCTCGTCTTCTGCGACGGCGACCGCGGCGAGTGCGTCGACTACCTTGCTGAATCGTTGCGCCTCCTGCGCCCCGGCGGTCTCGTCGTGTTCGAAGGCGTCTTCGCGGAGGGCCGTACGGTCGACTCGGGGCCCCAGCCGGTGGAGGTGCTGCGCCTGCGGGAGCTGCTGCGGACCGTACGGGAGAGCTCGGAGCTCGTGCCGTCGGTGCTGCCGGTGGGCGACGGGCTGCTGTGTGCGGTGAAGCGGCCGGTCGGGGCACCCGCGTAACGCGGCCGCCCGGGCAGCTCGGGGTATCCCCGTGGCTCGGGGCATCCGCGTGGCTCGGGGCCCCGCCAGGCTCGGGCACTTGCCAAGCTCGGGGCGCCCGACCTCCGCGTACAACCCCCCAAAACGACACCACCCCGGCACTTGTTAGTGTGCCGGGGCGGTGAAGGGTGGTGCGCGGACGTTGCGTCAGCCGACGACCTTCTTCAGGGCGTCGCCGAGTGCATCGGCCTCGTCGGGAGTCAGCTCGACGACGAGCCGACCGCCGCCTTCGAGCGGAACGCGCATGACGATGCCCCGCCCCTCCTTGGTCACCTCGAGCGGGCCGTCGCCCGTCCGCGGCTTCATGGCCGCCATGCTCGTTCCCCTTCCTGAAACCAGCTCACGCAGCCGGCGGCCCCAGGCAGGGCGCAGTGTCACCGGCATCGAACACATTGCTTCCAGGCCATTATCCCGCATCGCAGGACCCGATGACCAACATCAGCCGGCATCGCTTGCGCAACGCACTTGAGCAAAACCACTCAATTCGGCGATGTGACTGCGATACTTCTCCGCTTCACACCCCTCAGCAGTCGTGAATTCTTTGATGTACGTCACACACCGGGGCCCGTACCCGGGGTGATCGGTCTGAGCCATGCTGTGCTGTGACGCGCGCGTGGTGACCATGCGTGCACCTGTACCTGTTGATACGTGACGAGGGGACGACCTTCATGGCCGACACCGTGCTGTACGAGGTGGGCGACGGGCTCGCGACGATCACACTGAACCGTCCCGAGGCCATGAACGCGATGAACACCGAGGCGAAGGTCGCCCTGCGCGAGGCCGTGCAGGCCGCGGCCGCCGACCCCGCGGTGCGGGCGGTGCTCCTGACGGCCACCGGGCGGGCGTTCTGTGTCGGGCAGGACCTCAAGGAGCACATCGGATCCCTGGAGGCGGACCGCGCCTCCGGCCGCGGGGAGACGATGTCGACGGTGCGTGAGCACTACAACCCGATCGTGCGGGCGCTCACCGAGATGCAGAAGCCCGTGGTGGCCGGGGTGAACGGGGTCGCGGCCGGAGCCGGGTTCGGGTTCGCGCTCGCCGCGGACTACCGGGTGGTGGCGGAGAGCGCCTCCTTCAACACCTCGTTCGCGGGGGTCGCGCTGACCGCCGACTCGGGTGTGTCGTGGACGCTGCCGCGTGTGGTCGGGCCCGGGCGGGCGGCGGATCTGCTGCTGTTCCCGCGTTCGGTGAAGGCGCAGGAGGCGTACGAGCTGGGGATCGCCAACCGCGTGGTGGCGGCGGAGTCGCTGGCCGAGGAGGCCGCGTCCGTGGCCCGGTCCCTGGCCTCCGGGCCGACGCTCGCCTACGCGGCGATCAAGGAGTCACTGGCGTTCGGAGCCTCGCACTCGCTGGCTCAGACGCTGGAGAAGGAGGAGGAACTGCAGGCCCGGGCCGGGGCGTCCGAGGATCACTCGATCGCGGTGGGGGCGTTCATCGCGAAGGAGAAGCCGGTCTATCTGGGGCGGTGAAGGCGCAGTCCGCCAAGTGGTCGTCGACCAGACCGCAGGCCTGCATCAGGGCGTAGGCCGTGGTCGGGCCGATGAAGCGGAGGCCGCGCTTCTTCAGGGCCTTGGACAGGGCCGTCGACGCGTCGGTGACCGCCGGGACCTCGGCGAGGGTGCGGGGAGCGGGGCGGGCGGCGGTGTCCGGGGCGAAGGACCAGATGAACGTGTCGAGTTCGCCCGGCTCCCACTCCGCGAGGACCCTCGCATTGGCGAGTGTCGCCTCGATCTTGGCGCGGTTGCGGATGATGCCGGCGTCGCCGAGGAGGCGCTCGGCGTCCTGCTCCGTGAAGGCCGCGACCTTCTCGATCCGGAACTCGGCGAAGGCGCGGCGGAAGTTCTCGCGGCGGCGCAGGATCGTGATCCACGACAGGCCGGACTGGAAGGCCTCCAGGCAGAGGCGTTCGTACAGGGCGTCGTCGCCGTGTACGGGGCGGCCCCATTCCCCGTCGTGGTACGCGATGTAGTCCTCCGCCGACAGGGCCCAGGGGCAGCGCAGTGCACCGTCGGGTCCGGGCTGTGCCTCGCCGCCGCTCATGCCTTCGGCCCTTCGGGCGTGTCGAAGCCGCCGTCATGCTCCATAGGTCCGGAGGGGCCGGAGGGGCCGGAGGGGCCGGAGGCATCGGAGGGTCCCCCGGGATCTGAGGGAGCGGGGGCCCCGTAGCCCTGGTCGAACAGGCCCGGGCCCGCCGAGGCCGTCGCCTGTACGCCCGCGAGGGAGCGCTCCAGTTCGGCGATCCGCGCGTCCCGCTCGGCGAGTTCGGCGCCGAGCCGGGACAGCGCGTCGTCGACCTCGGCCATGCGATATCCCCGTACGGCCGTGGGCAGGCGGAGTGCCTCCACGTCGGCGCGGGCCAGCGGGCGGTCCGCGGGCAGCGGGTCGATCAGGTACTGGGGCGGGGCCTCGGGCAGCACACCGTCCTCGGAGCCGCCGAGCACGGCGAGCGTGACCGCGGTGACGACCACGACCAGTGCGATGAGCAGGAACCAGAACACGTCGACTCCCCGGAGATGAGTTGGTCCGCGTCCGATCGTGCCATGCGGCACCGACAGTCGAGGACCGACAGTCGGGGACGGACCGCCGAGGACCGACAGTCGCGGACGGACCGCCGTCGACTGTTCGGCGGAGACCGGTCGGCGGAGACCGGCCAGCTAGGGTCTGCAGCGATGACCAGTGTGCGGAAAGAGTGTGCGGAAAGGGAGTGTGGCGATGCCGGGAGCGCTGAGGCTCGGGCGGCGGGAGTTCGGGCCGTATGAGCCGGTGATCATGGCGATCGTCAACCGGACGCCCGACTCCTTCTACGACCAGGGCGCCACCTTCCGTGACGAGCCGGCGCTCGCGCGGGTCGAGCAGGCCATCGCCGAGGGGGCCCAGATCGTCGACATCGGCGGGGTGAAGGCCGGGCCCGGCGAGGAGGTCACCGCCGAGGAGGAGGCGCGGCGCACGGTCGGCTTCGTGGCAGAGGTGCGACGGCGCTTCCCCGATGTGATCATCAGCGTGGACACCTGGCGGCACGAGGTCGGCGAGGCCGTCTGCGGGGCCGGGGCGGATCTGCTCAACGACGCCTGGGGCGGGGTCGATCCGAAACTCGCCGAGGTGGCGGCACGGCACCGTGTGGGCCTCGTCTGCACGCACGCGGGCGGCGTCGAACCGCGGACCCGGCCGCACCGGACCTCGTACGCGGACGTGATGGCCGACATCCTCCAGGTGACGACCGGGCTGGCCGAGCGTGCGGTGGAGCTGGGGGTGCCACGGGAGTCCGTGCTGATCGACCCGGGGCACGACTTCGGCAAGAACACCCGGCACAGCCTGGAGGCCACGCGTCGCCTCGGCGAGATGGCAGAGACCGGCTGGCCCGTCCTCGTCTCCCTGTCGAACAAGGACTTCGTCGGCGAGACCCTCGACAAGCCGGTCAAGGAACGCGTGATCGGAACGCTGGCGACGACGGCGGTGTCGGCCTGGCTGGGCGCGCAGGTCTACCGCGTGCACGAGGTGGCGGAGACGCGGCAGGTGCTCGACATGGTCGCCTCCATCGCCGGCCACCGCCCCCCGGCGGTGGCGCGCCGGGGGCTGGCATAGGGCGTGTCCTGCGGCCGAAGCGCTCAGTGCGAAGGCGCGGTTCGGGTACGGACGGGGTGGCCGTCCGTACCGTCGGTGAGCCAGGAGCCGTCGCCCAGGGGCACCAGCTCGTACGGGCTGGTCACCTCCACGGCGATCTCGTCGCCAGGCGTGCCGGTGCGCACGTCGACCAGGTGGTGGCGGAACCAGTCCTCCCCGTCCTGGCCCTCACCGCCCAGGGTGACGACGGCCGTGTCCCGGGTCAGATAGCCGCCGCTCCACTCCACGAAGGTCTCGTCCGGGTCGTATCCGAAAGCCGCTGCGGGCAGGGTGAAAAGCACCTCCCCGCCGGGATGCCGGTGGAAGGCGACATCCTCCTGTCCGTGGTGGACGGTCATGAAGTGCTGCCCGTCCGGTGCCAGAGCGATCAGGCAGCGGTCCCACCACGGGTAGGTCACCCATTCCGGTTCGCCGCCGGCCCCGGGCGTGGCCCTGAGGACGACGGCGCCGTCCTGGCCTTCCCCGATGTCGAGGTAGACGCTGCCGTCCACCGGGTGCACATGGTGGAAGGCGCCGTGTCCGGCCGTCCCGAGCTCCCGGCGGGCCAGCACCTCCCCGCTGTCGGCATCGTGCATGACCCACTGGTCCGCGCCGCCGCGGCCCGCCATCGCGTCCGGCCGGTACACCCACACGCGACGGCCGTCCGAGGACAGTGCACAGCCGGGGCGGTGGCCGTGGGGCCGGTCCGAGTACGGCTCGAAGTCCGAGGCCCAGACCAGCTCACCGGCGCGTGTGAGGCAGACGGCCCGGTTCGAAGTCGTGTACACGGCGCGCTCCAGGTCGGGCCGGACGGCCGACTCCACGACCTCGTCGCCGGGCAACGGCCGGAACACGGCGACGGGTTCCAGTGCGCCGAGCGCGCCGGAACCCGTCGTATAGGCGTAAATCACGTTGTCGCGGTGGCGCGTGAAGACGTTCCGGGGCCGCTCGGGGTCGGGAAGCATCCGCCGAGGCTAACCGCCGGATCCGGCCGGCCGACAGTTCTCGCCGACCGGTTCTCAGCGGCCAGGTTCCGCAGCCCGGCTCTCAGCGGCCAGGTTCCGCAGCCCGGCTCTCAGCGCCCCGTCTCCTTCGTCACCAGCGCCACCGCCTCCTCCACGCTGTCCGTGACGTGGAAGAGGAGGAGGTCGCGTTCGGAGGCCTTGCCCTCGGCGATGACCGTGTTGCGGAGCCAGTCGACGAGGCCGCTCCAGTAGGAGGATCCGAAGAGGACGATCGGGAAGCGGGTGACCTTGCGGGTCTGGACGAGGGTCAGGGCCTCGAAGAGTTCGTCGAGGGTGCCGAGGCCGCCGGGGAGGACCACGAAGCCCTGGGCGTACTTCACGAACATCGTCTTGCGGACGAAGAAGTAGCGGAAGTTGACGCCGATGTCGACGTGCGCGTTGAGTCCCTGTTCGAAGGGCAGCTCGATGCCGAGGCCGACGGAGATGCCCATGGCCTCACGGGCGCCCTTGTTCGCGGCCTCCATCGCACCCGGACCGCCGCCGGTGATCACGGCGAAGCCCGCCTCGACGAGGGCGCGGCCGAGGGCGGTGCCCGCCTCGTACTCGGGGGTGTCGGGCTTGGTGCGGGCCGAGCCGAAGACGCTGATGGCTCCGGGGAGTTCGGCGAGGGCGCCGAAGCCTTCGACGAACTCGGACTGGATGCGCATCACCCGCCAGGGGTCGGTGTGCAGCCACTCCGAATCCCCCTCGGAGTCGAGCAGACGCTGGTCGGTGGTGCCGGGCGTGATCTGCTCGCGGCGCCGCACCACCGGGCCGAGACGCTGCTCCTCCGGCGGGCCCTGCGCTTCCGAGTTGGCCATGACGTACTCCTTCCGCTGCGTACGGGCCAGGGTAAGTCGGGGCGGGTGGCCAGGGGCGGAATTGGCGGGGTGCGGGTGGTGGCCGGGGGCTTGCTCCCTGGGCTCCCTGGGCTCCCTGGGCTCCCTGGGCTCCCTGGGCTCCCTGGGCTCCCTGGCCATCGTTGCGGCTCGCCTACGTCGTCAGCCAGGCCCTCAGGACCTTCTCGCCCTCCAGGATCTTCGCCGTGTCGACGCGTTCGTCGATCTTGTGGGCGTAGATCGGGTTGCCGGGGCCGAAGTTGACGGCCGGGACGCCGAGGTCGCTGAAGCGGGAGACGTCGGTCCAGCCGAACTTGGGGCGGGGTTCGCCGCCGACCGCCTCGGCGAAGGCCGCCGCCACCGGGTGGTGCAGGCCGGGGCGGGCGCCGCCGGAGTGGTCGTCGACGACGAACTCGTCGACATCGCAGTCGGCGAAGTAGTCGCGGACGAAGTCGAGGGCCTCGTCCATGGAGCGGTCCGGGGCGTAGCGGAAGTTGACGACCAGGGTGCACGCGTCGGGGATGACGTTGCCCGCGACGCCGCCTTCCACGCGTACCGCGTTGAGGCCTTCGTGGTACTGCAGCCCGTCGACCACCGGCTTGCGCGGCTCGTACGCGGCGAGGGCGGCCAGCGCCTTGGAGGCGCGGTGGACGGCGTTGGCGCCCATCCAGGCGCGTGCCGAGTGGGCCCGCTCGCCCCGGAACTCCAGGAAGACGCGGAGGGTGCCCTGGCAGCCGCCCTCGACCAGGCCGTCGGTGCCTTCGAGGAGGATCGCGAAATCGCCCGCGAGCCAGTCGGGGTGGGCCTCGGAGACCTTGCCGAGGCCGTTGAGGTGCGCCTCGACCTCCTCGTTGTCGTAGAAGACGAAGGTGAGGTCGCGGTTGGGGGCGGGCACGGTGCGGGCGATGCGCAGCTGGAGCGCGACCCCGGACTTCATGTCGGTGGTGCCGCAGCCCCACAGGGTGCCGTCGGCGTCGAGGCGACTGGGGACGTTGTCCGCGATCGGCACGGTGTCGATATGGCCGGCCAGGATGACGCGCTCGGCGTGGCCGAGGCCGGTACGGGCCACGATGTTGTTGCCGAACCGGTCCACCCTCAGGTGCGGCAGCGCGCGCAGCGCCGTCTCGATCGCGTCGGCGAGCGGCTTCTCCGAGCCGCTGGGCGAGGCGAAGTCGACGAGCTGCGCGGTGAGCTTCGCGGCGTCCAGGTCGAGGTCGATCGAGTTCGGCTGGACGTGGGGCTCGGTGTCCGGCTGGGCGTTCGGGCTGTGCGGGGTCTGCTGGTCGGCCATGGTGGGGAGCCTAACGTCCGCTTCGCGTAGGGTCCGTGTCCGTCTGCTCCTCGGACTCCGCGCCCGCCGAAGACCCGGACTCCGCGCCCTCCGAGACCCGGACTCCGTGCCCTCCGAGACCCGGACTCCGCGCCCTCCGAGACCCGGACTCCGTGCCTGCGCGCTCCTCGGGCTCCAGTACGGTGGGCGCGTGCCCGAGCAGTCTTCCGAGAACGCGGGTCGCGGCCGTTTCCTCCGGTTCGGCGCGGCCGCTCTTGTGCTGCTCGGGATCGCCGGGTACGTGGCCGTGCAGTACGAGGGCGGCGGCAAGCCGCTGCCGCGCTGCACCGTGCTCGGTGCGGGCGGCGCCTCGTACGAGATGACGTACGAGCAGGCGCAGAACGCGGCGACGATCTCCGCCGTGGGCACCACCCGCGGGATGCCCGAGCGGGCCGTGACCATCGCGCTCGCGACCGCGCTGCAGGAGTCGGGGCTGCGCAACATCGACTACGGCGACCGCGATTCGGTGGGCCTCTTCCAGCAGCGGCCCTCTCAGGGCTGGGGCACGGTCGAGCAGATCATGGACCCGGTGTACTCGGCGGGGAAGTTCTATGAGCACCTCAAGGAGGTGCCCGGCTATTCCCGGCTGCCGCTGACGGTCGCCGCGCAGAAGGTGCAGCGCAGCGGGTTCCCGCAGGCGTACGCGAAGCACGAGCCGGACGCCTCGCTGCTCTCTGCGGCACTCACCGGGCGGGCCGCGGGCGCGCTGAAGTGCGAGGGGCCGCGGTCCGCGCAGGCCGGCGATCCGGCGAAGGTGCGCGATGCGCTGCGCAGGGACTTCGGGCGGGATGTGCTGCCGGATACGGAGTCGGCGGGCGCGGAGGTCGCCGGGGGCGGCCAGGCCGCCGAGGGTGCCGGACCGGACGAGCTGCGGCGCACGGTGGCCGTGCCGGTGACCACGGGTGCGGCCGGAACGGATGATCCGGCGCGGCGCGGCTGGGAGCTCGCGCAGTGGGCGGTGGCGCATGCCGACGGTCTGCGGCTCGAGCGGGTCGCGTACGACGGGCGCGAGTGGGTCGCGGGTGAGAACGGCGGCCGGTGGCGCGAGGCGGAGGGCGGCTCCGGGGCGGAGGGCGGCTCCGGGGCGGAGGGCTCCGAGGCGGGTTCTGATACGGGGTCGGGTACCGGGTCGGGGGCGGATTCCGGCGCTGCGGACCGGGTGCTCATCGTCACCGCCGCCTGAACGGCCCTCACCCGTACGGGTTAGCCCGGCGGCGGACGCGCGAACGTAGGACCACATTTTCTACGCAGCTTGCCGCGGCGCCCAGAACCCTTGCGCCCCAAGGGAAGTGACGCTTCGCCACGCCCAGGCGAAGGATCCGTTTCATCCGGTTTGACCCGAGACGATGATGCGACGCATTGCCAACTCTTTACGTTGCCGAACCGCAACCTTCCCGCGCTTCGAGCGGTAGTCACGGCGCAAGGCCAGACGAACGATCTTCCGCCCCGAAGGAGCACCATGTCCCTCCCCCTGACCCGCCGGATCGCCCGTGCCGCGCTGCTCACCGCAGCGGGAGCGGCCTCCGCGGTCGGTGCGGCCGGCTCCGCGAGCGCCGCCGGCCTCCCGGCCGCCCCCGACCTCGGCGGCCTCACCGCCCTGGACGGCGCCGGGCTCGGCAGCACGGTCACCGGCCTGGCGGGCACCGCCGGTTCGCAGGCCGTCGAGACGGCGCTGCCGGCCGCGAACAAGGCCCTCGGCGACACGAGCAGGGCCGCCACGCCCGCCGCGGAGCAGGCGACGGGGCAGGACGGCCTGCCGGTCGTCGGAAACGCGCTGCCGACCGACGCCCTGACCGAGCAGGGCCTCACCACCCAGGGGCTGAGCGCCAACGGTCTGCCGATCGCCGGCGCCGGACTGCCCACCGACGCGCTCATGGGCGGCCTGCCGATCGGCGGTTGATCCGGCACGCACGGACAGCGGCCGATCCGCCGGCGCACGCGTGCCGCACCGTCGTACGCGCCGCACCGTCGTACGGACGCGGAAGGGGCCCGGGAACGTTTCCCGGGCCCCTTCGCGTTGCGCGAGGACAGTGCGAGGACGCGAAGACACATGACATGCGGAGGGGAGGGGGACAAGTGCCGTGCGGCCGTCTCACCTGCCGTACGGGCGTCTCACCTGCCGTACGGGCGTCTCACCTGCCGTACGCGCGGATCAGGCGCCGCCGCCCAGCCGCCGCACGGCCTGCGCGACCCGCTCGTCGGTCGCCGTGAACGCCACGCGCACGAACCGCTCCCCCGCCGTCCCGTAGAAGTCGCCGGGGGCGACCAGGATGCCGAGGCCGGCGAGGTGGCCGACGGTGTCCCAGCAGTTCTCGTCGCGGCTCGCCCACAGGTAGAGGCTCGCCTCGCTGTGCTCGATGCGGAAGCCGTGCGCGAGCAGCGCGTCCCGCAGCGCCGCGCGCCGGGCCGCGTACCGGGCGCGCTGCTCGGTGACGTGCGTGTCGTCGCCGAGCGCGACGGCGGCCGCGGCCTGCACGGGCGCGGCGGTCATCATGCCGCCGTGCTTGCGGATCTGCAGCAGGTCCTGGAGCAGGGCCTCGTCGCCCGCGAGGAACGCGAAGCGGTAGCCGGCCAGGTTGGAGCGCTTGGAGAGCGAGTGCACGGCGATCAGGCCCTCGTACGAGCCGCCGCAGACCTCGGGGTGCAGCACGCTGACCGGCTCCGCCTCCCAGCCGAGCTCCAGATAGCACTCGTCGGAGACGACGAGGACACCGTGCTCCCGGGCCCAGGCCACGGTCCGGGTCAGTTCGTCCTTGGTGAGGACGCGCCCGGTGGGGTTGGAGGGCGAGTTCAGCCAGAGAAGCTTCAGGCCGGCCGGGTCGAGCTCGGCGGGGTCGTCGTACGTCACGTGGTCGGCGCGGGCGAGGCGCGCGCCCACCTCGTACGTGGGGTAGGCGAGCCGCGGGTGGGCGACCCGGTCGCCGGGGCCGAGGCCGAGCTGGGTCGGCAGCCAGGCCACCAGCTCCTTGGAGCCGACGGTCGGCAGTACGTTGCGGTGGGTGAACCCGCGGGCGCCCAGGCGCCGCTCGCACCAGCCGACGAGCGCGTCGCGCAGCTCGGGCGTGCCCCAGACCGTGGGATAGCCGGGCGAGTCGGCGGCGGCCACCAGGGCTTTCTGGATCAGCTCGGGCACCGGGTCCACCGGCGTGCCGACCGAGAGGTCCACGATGCCGTCCGGGTGCGCGGCGGCGGTGGCCTTGTACGGCTCCAGCTTGTCCCAGGGGAACACGGGCAGACGCGCGGAGACTGCGCTCACGGGGGTGCTCACTTTCTCGTACGTACGTGAAAACACCAGTGCCCCGACAGGCAACGTTTGCCCGTCAAGGAGCGGCGTCCGGTGCGTGCTCTCGTCGCGCCGGCCGGAATCCCTCGTACTGGACGTACTTGGGGTTTCGGGCGGTGCGGCGAGAGTGCGTGCCGGGCGTCGCGACGGGGCGAACGTTGCCTGTTGGGGCACTGAGGTCCCGTGGCGGACAGTGGGGTGCACTGCCCGCTACGGGACCCTGAAGGCGTGGTCCGCCGGTTTCGCCAGTACGGCTTACTGGTTCTGCGGCGGCAGTGCGGCGATGAACGGGTGGTCGCGCTCGATCAGGCCGAGCTTGCTGGCACCACCCGGGGAGCCGAGCTCGTCGAAGAACTCGACGTTCGCCTTGTAGTAGTCCTTCCACTCCTCGGGAGTGTCGTCCTCGTAGAAGATCGCCTCGACCGGGCAGACCGGCTCGCAGGCACCACAGTCGACGCATTCATCCGGGTGGATATACAAGGACCGGGAGCCCTCGTAGATGCAGTCGACCGGGCACTCCTCGATGCACGCCTTGTCCTTGACGTCGACACAAGGCTGCGCGATGACGTAGGTCACGCTGTCGTTCCTCCTCGATAGGGCGCTGGCGGGCCGCTTGGGCCTCCGCCACCTGGCGCGCGGGAGCGCGGCGTCGTCGATGCCCGCCTCTAGTATCTCCGTTCCGGGGCGTGATCCGAACAGGAGGGGCGGACTGAGCAGTGGAAATCATCGGTGGCGGTCTCATGAAAATCCGCATCAACCGGTCCGACGTGGGCAAACGGGTCTCGGTCCGGGCACTCACAGAGGCCGGAACCCCTGGTGAGAAGTTCACCGACACGGTGGGGGTTCTCACATCATGGGATGACGATGTGCTGCTCATCACACGCCGGGACGGCTCGATCGTCCGCATCGTGGACTCCTTTTTGGTCGCCGGGAAGATCGTGCCCGCCGCGCCCGCCCGCAGACGCGGTCCCGCGGCCACGTTCGAGGAGCTGGCACGGGCGACCGCGCGCGGCTGGCAGCCGGTCGAGAGCGAGTCGCTCGGGGACTGGGAACTGCGGTACGCGGACGGCTTCACCCGGCGGGCCAACTCCGTGCTCGCGCTCGGCGACCCCGGAGTGCCGCTGGACGAGGCGCTCGGCCTCGTACGCGAGTGGTACGCGCGGCGCGGGCTGCACGCGGACGTGCAGACCTCGACCGGGGCCGAGGGCACGCATGAGCTCCTGTGCGCGGAGCTGGAGAGGCGGGGCTGGGCGCAGCACACGCCCGCGCAGGTGTGGACGGGCGCGCTCGCGCCGCTCGGCGACGCGGATGCGGACGTGAGCGGGGTGCGCCTCGCGCGGACCTGCGACGAGGCCTGGCTCAGCCGCTACCAGCGCTTCGGGGAAGGCTCACCCGCCGTGCTCAAGGTGCTGCACGGCGGGCCTTCGGTGTGGTTCGCCTCGGTGGCCTCGCAGGAGGGAGCCGGTTCGGGGCACGGGGTGCCCGCGGCGATCGGGCGGTGTGTGGTCGACGGGCGGTGGGCCGGGTTCATGGCCGTCGAGGTCTCCCCCGAGTACCGGCGGCGCGGGCTCGCCACCGCGGTGATGACGGCCATGGCGCGGCAGGCGTTGGAGGAAGGCGCCTCGGCGGCCTGGCTGCAGGTGGAATCCGGCAACGAGGCCGCGAAGGCGATGTACGAGCGGATGGGCTTCGCCCCGCATCACCACTACCACTACCACCGGGCCCCGGAACCGGCCTGAGAGCGTGCCGGCGGACCCGTCCGGATCAGACCGCTCGGGCCCGGGCGCGGTTTGCCCATACGCTCTGGGTCCATGAGCGAGCCGACGTGGCGTGAGCAGTTCGCCGAGGAGGCCCGGGCCGAGCGGCCGGACCTCGCCCTGCTGTGTCTGCTCATCGGGGCGGAGGCGGACGGGGCCGGGGACTCCTCGGCCATCGACGCGGCGCAGATCGAACTCGACCGGCTTGCCGGGATGCTGCCGTACCGGCCGGGCGGGGCACAGGCCTGGGCGCGTGCGGTGGGGGACCTGCTCGGTGAACGCTGCGGGTTCCACGGCACGCCCGCGGACTACCAGCGGCTCGAGTCCTCGCTCCTGCACCAGGTGCTGCGGCGCCGCAGGGGGCTGCCGATCCTGCTGTCCGTGGTGTGGATGGAGGTGGCACGGCGCGCCGGAGCGCCCGTGTACGGGGTGGCGCTGCCCGGGCACTTCACGGTCGGCTTCGGCGAGCCGGAGGACGAGCCGCTGCTCGCCGATCCCTTCGACGGGGGGCGGGTGCTGAGTTCCGCGGATGCCTCGCTGCTCGTGGCCGGGGCGACGGGGGCGCCGCTCGATCCCTCGATGCTGCGGCCCGCGACGACGCTCTCCATCGTGCTGCGGATCCTCAACAACATCCGGGCCTGGGCGGCGGCGCGGCCGGAGCACTCCGGGGTGGCACTGTGGGCCGTCGAACTGTCCCTGCTGCTGCCCTCGCATCCGGCACGGCTGCGGTACGAGCGGGCTCAGCTGCTGGCGCGGCGAGGGGAGTTCGTGCGCGGGGCGGAGGAGCTGGAGGCCTACGCCTCGGTGCTGGATTCCGTGGAGCCGGGTGCCGCCGAGCTGGTGCGGGGGGAGGCTCGGGCGGCTCGGGCCCGGTTGAATTGAGAGTGCGGTGGGTGGCGCCTGCCGCGGCTGAGGATGCCGGACGGGCGGAGAACTACAGCCAGCCCTTCTCCCTCGCGATGCGGACCGCTTCCGCCCTGTTGCGGGCGGCAAGTTTCTGGATGGCCGTGGACAGGTAGTTGCGGATCGTGCCCTGGGAGAGGTGGAGGCGGGTGGCGAGTTCCGCGTTCGTCGCGCCGTCGGCCGCCTCGCGCAGGACCTCGCGTTCGCGGTCCGTCAGCGGGTCGGCGCCCTCCGCGAGGGCGGCCGCCGCGAGCGCCGGGTCGATGACCTTCTCGCCGGCGAGCACCTTGCGGACCGCCTCCGCGAGTTGCGCCGCCGGGGCGTCCTTGACGAGGAAGGCCGAGGCGCCGGCCTCCATGGCGCGGCGAAGGTAGCCGGGGCGGCCGAACGTCGTCAGGATGACCAGCTTCAGGTCCGGGAAGCGCGGGTGCAGGAGTGCCGCCGCCTCCAGACCGGTGACGCCCGGCATCTCGATGTCCAGGAGGGCCACGTCGGGGGTGTGGGTGCGGACCGCGTCCGCCACCTCGTCGCCGCGGGCGACCTGGGCCACCACCTCGATGTCGGGTTCGAGGCCGAGGAGCGCCGCGAGTGCCTCGCGGACCATCGACTGGTCTTCGGCCAGGAGCACCTTGATCGTTTCGGCGGTCATGAGGCGGATCCTGCCATGCCCGCGGAACCTGCCTGCACGCTGCCTTGCCCGGACTCCGCTCCCCCGGCCCCGTCCCGCGCTCCCCCGTCCCCCACGGGAACCCGGGCCGTGAGGCGGAAGCCTCTGCGGCCGGGAGCGGCCTCCAGGGTGCCGCCGACGGCTGTGAGGCGTTCGGTGAGGCCGGTGAGGCCGTTGCCGGACGCCAGGGTGGCGGGAGTCAGGGTGGCGGGCGGTGCGGAGGCGGTTGTTCCGGTCTCCCGCGGGGCGGAGACCGCGGGTGTGCCGCGGCCGTTGTCCTCGATCGTGAGCTCGCACATCGGTCCGGTCGGGGCCTGGTGGACGCTCAGGGTCACCGTGCAGCGGTCGGCGCCGGAGTGGCGTACGACGTTGGTGACCGCCTCGCGCAGGCACCAGGCCAGAGCCTCCTCGCAGGGCGTGGGCAGCTCGGTGGCGGAGGCGGGGACGGACGTGGGGACGGTCGCGACGATGCCCGCGGCGGCCAAGGCCGTACGCGCACCCGCCAGTTCGCCGGCGAGGGTAGCGCGGCGATAACCCGTGACCGCTTCGCGTACGTCGGCCAGTGCCTGTCGGCTGACCCGCTCGATGTCGGCCACCTGCTCGGCGGCGCTGTCGGGGCGCTCGGGCAGCATGCGGCCCGCGAGTTCGCTCTTGAGCGTGATGAGGGAGAGGGAGTGGCCCAGGAGGTCGTGCAGGTCCCGGGCGAGCCGGAGCCGTTCCTCGTTCGCGGCGAGTTCCGCGACGGTCGCGCGGGCCTCGCGGAGCTGGATCGTGGTGTGGATGAGCTGCCGTACGCCCGCCATCGCGAATCCGATCATCAGGGTCAGCAGGCCGAGCGAGACGACCACTTCGCCGATCGGCTCCGTACGTACGCCGGTCGCCAGCATCACGGCCGTGACCAGCGGAATCGCCCAGGCCGCGTGACGGAAGGGCAGAACCGCGCCGGTCGCCACGGTGACGTAGACGAACAGGCCGAGCCAGTCGTCCCCGTACGCGTGGGCGAGCACCGCGGCGAGCGCGCACAGGAAGGCCAGGGACAGGCTCGGGAGCGGCCAGGAGCGGATGCGGGAGGTGTACCGGAAGACGAGGGAGAGGTACGTGGCGACGAAGACGGCGAGGCCGGTCCAGCCCAGGGCCGTGGCCGCCGGGGCGTGGTTGCCGTCGGCGAGGTCCTGCACCGGGGAGGTGAGGAAGACCAGCCAGATGCCGATCCACACCAGCTTGGACACGAGCACACGGCGCTTCGCCGGCGGGCTCAGGTCGCTCTTCGCCGGCGGGTTCAGGTGACCTTTCTCCGGTGGGCTCAGGTGGCTCTTCGCCGACGGGCGGCCGACGGGAGGCGGAGTATCGCCGCCGGGCGGGCGGTCGCGGTCGGTGGTCACGCCGTCGGTGCTTCCTTCCGGTACGGCCATACGGGGAAGCCCGGCGCCCGTTGTACGGGGCCGGGCTTCGCCTGGATCAGCGGGGAGCGGGCTCGGTTCAGCTCGGGTCGGACTGGATCGTGACGGTCCGCTCCGCGGGGGTCTTCCCGCGCAGCGCCTGGCGGATCGCGCCGATCACGTCCTGCTCGGTGACCGCGGTCTGCTCGCCGTTGCCCCGCGTGATCAGGACATTGTCGAAGGTGCTGCCGTACATCTCCTTGAGGGTGGCGGCGTCGTACTGTTCGGTGAGCTTGCCGTCCTCGGTCGCCACCACCTTGACGAACTTGTAGATCGACTTCTCCGGGGAGAACGGGATCGACTCGCCGGATTCGGCCCTGATCGTGATCAGGCCGGACATCGCGGGCGTGGCGAACTCCTTCATCATCCGGTCGACCTCGGCCTTGGTGACCTTGGGCGCGGCGGTGGAGACGGGCAGTTCGACCGGGGTGCGCCTGCCGGTCTCGACCTGCTCGCGGTACGCGGCCTCGATCACCGCGATCGCGCCCTGCTCGTTGACCTTCGTGCCGCCCTTGCCGTACACCGGGGTCGCCTTGCCGGGCGAGAGCTTGATGCCGCCCTCGCCGCCGGAGGAGTCGCCCGCGATGCGCTGCAGGGCATCGGTGAGCTTCTCCTCGTCGACCGGCATCTCCGCCTCGACGACGCGCTCGCCGCCGAAGAGCGAACCGATCACGGAGACCGGGTTGTAGTCGCTTCCGGCGGCCGCGCGGACGGTCGCCTGGGCATCGAGCGAGAGGCCTGCCTGCTCGGGTTCGAGGATGACCTTCTTGCCGTTCACGGAGAGTTCGAGCGGCTGGGTGGTGCGCTCGCCGAGCGCGGCGTCCAGCTTCTCCACGGCGTCGTCACGGGTGCCGCCGCCGATGTCGACGCCGAGCACCGTGGTGCCCTTGGGCACGTCGGAGTGGTTCATGAGCAGGCCCGCACCGTAGGCGACACCGAGCAGGCCGAGGACGCCGCTCGCCACGAGGACCAGCTTGCTGCGGCCCTTCTTGGCGGGCCGGGAACTCGCGGCCGGAGCGGCGGGCGCGGGCTGCGCCGGCTCGTCCGCACCCGCGGACGAGCCCTGCGGTGCGAACGGGCTCGGCTCGAAGTCCTGACCGGGCGGCGGTGTGGCGAGGCCGCTGTTCAGGGTGGCGCCGGAGACCTGTCCCGGTGCCGGGATCGGGGCGGGGGCCGGGGCCGGCTTCTGCGGGGTGAGGACTGCGGTGTCGTCGCTCATCCGCGGCGGTTCGGAGCCCTCGCGCAGGTAGGCGGGGGTGTCCGGCTGCTGAGGGCCGGGGCCCTGCGGTCCGGAGGCGCCGGGGCCCTGCGGTCCGGAGGCGCCGGGGCCCTGCGGTCCGGGGGCGGAGGGGACGGCCGGGCGGCGGAACGGGGTCGGCGGCGGGGCACCTTCCCCGGTCGCCGGGCCCGTGGTGGGGCCGGAGGGGGCGGTGACACCGGGGGGTGTCGGGCGCGGGCCGTTCGGGCCGTTCGGGCCGCCGAGCGGGCCGCGCGGCGGCGGGCCGCCGGCCGGGCCTCGGCCCGGGGTGCCGGGGGCGCCGGGGTGCGGGCCGGAGGGCGAGGTGGTGGGGGCGGAGGGGCCGGCGCCTTCCGCGAGGTCGCTGAGGGCGCTTCTCGGGCGCGTGGGCTCACCGCCCTGCGCGGGGCCGCCGCCCTGCCCGGGGCCGCCCTTGCGGTACGGGAGGTCGCCGCGCGGCGGGGTGCCCTGCGCGGGTGCGCCGGGAGCGGCGGTGCCCGGTCCGGGCGCGCCAGCCGCACCGGGACCGCCCGGTCCGCCCGCGCCACCATGGCCGCCGGGACCACCCGCGCCGCCCGAAGCGCCGGCGGCCTTCCCGCCGCCCGCCGGCTTGCGCGGCGCGAACCAGTCGCTGGTCTTCTCCTCGCCCTTCGCCCCGCCGGAGTCCGCGGCCGCGGGCTCCTCGGGAGCGGGCTCGGGTGCGGGCGCCGGGTGGGCCTTCGGCACCCCGGGGATGTCCTCGAAGGGAGCGGAAGCGGAAGCGGAGGAAGGAGAAGGAGAGGCGGAGGACGGGGAGGAAGGCGCCTCGCCCTGCTCCTCGTTCACGGGTGTGCGCATGACGACCGGCGGGATGGGCCGCGATCCGGGGATGTTGATCCGGATCCGGGTGGTCAGCGTGGTCTGCGTCTCGGGCTCGTCGGCCGCGGGCGCGGCCGCCTCCATGCGGTCCGCGTCCCGCTCCGCGTCCGGTCCGCCCGACTCGGTGCCGTACGGCGGTGTGCCCGAGGGGTAGGCGGAACCCCCGCGCCCCTGGGGCCCGGAGGACGGAGTGTCAGTTTCACGACTCAAGGCAGGTTCTCCCGATCGGCTTCACCGCCCGGCCTTCGTCTCGACGAACGGTCCGGGTCACGGACGGTCCGAATCACGGACTTTCCCGGTCCCGGTCTGCAAACGACCGTGTGTGGACGGCCCGGCGGCGCGCACCACCATACTGGCCGCGCCCGACGCGTATACCCGGACCGCCCTCAAGAGCGGGCGGCCGGACGCCTCCGGGGCCGCTCGCCCCCGATGCGCCCGGAGAGCGTTCCGACGGGTCGGATCAGTACGTCTCAGTACGTCACTTGGCGAGTCGGGCCGCCAGGCCGCCGGGGCGCGCGGGCGCACCGAACGTGGCACAGATCACAGCCACCGCCATGCCTCCGAGAAGGTAGAGGTACGAGCTCCCCATCGTGCCGAGGAGCAGGTCGCCCTCGGGCCTGCTGCGACTGAGGAACAGCACGCCGAGCAGCCAGGACGCGGCGGGCACGAAGGCACCGGACCGTGCGCCGAGCCCGCGTGCGCCGCCGTGGAACAGGCCGGCGGCGCCGAGCAGCGCGAGCAACAAACCGCCGGGGAACCAGGCGGATTGGAGCAGCACACCGGCGAAGGCGACCAGCACACCGAGAACGGCGAGGAGGACGTACACCGCGATCCGCAGACCCCGGGACAGCTCACCTGCGGGCTGCTCCACGGCCTGTTTCGGCGTCCGGCCGGACTCCTGCTTCGACGCCTGCTTCGACGCCTGCTTCGATGCCTGCCGGGAGGGCTGCTCCACGGCCTTTCCGGACGAAGCGGGCGTCCGTCCGCTGTTCGCGCGGGGGGACTTGGGGCCGCCTTTGGCGCGGGAGGGTTCGCGGGTGCTCATGCCTGGCCCCCCTGCGCCGCCGGTCCGGTGGCGGGACCGGCGGAGTGATGGCTGATGGCTCCGCTGTCGAGGCCGGCGAAGAGGTCGTCCTCGAGTTCGCCGGTGGCGGCACCCGCCTCGCCTCGTACCAACTCGTAGTACTCGTCGGCGAGGAGCGGCTGGGCGAGCCGGTTGGAGAGCGCGAACCAGGGTTCGCGGACCTCCACCTGGGTGACATGCGCACGCATCGCCGCGGCCTTCGCGGCGCCGTACGGACCGGCCGCGATCTTCGTGGTGATGACGGCGTCGTCGATCACGCCGGGCACGTCGCCGATGTCGGCCGCCCGGGTCCACGGCAGATCGGCGAGTGCCTCGCGCAGGGCCGTGAAGCGCTCCTCGGCGACGGAGCGCGGGACGCGGTTGTAGTAGATCTTCGTGATGGTGTGCGCTTCGCCGAGGTCGCGGCGGAAGGCGCTCTCACCGGCGAGCTCGGCGGCGCGCAGGGCCACGCGGTGGGCCTTGATGTGGTCGGGGTGGCCGTAGCCGCCGTTCTCGTCGTAGGTGACGAGCACCTGCGGGCGCACCTCGCGGATCACCGCGACGAGCTCAGCCGCGGCCTCGTCGGGGTCGGCCGCCCAGAAACCCGCGTCGTTGCTGGCGAGGCCCATCATCCCGGAGTCGCGGTAGCGGCCCGGGCCGCCGAGGAAGCGGTGGTCGGTGACGCCGACCTCCTTCATGGCCCGGTCGAGTTCACCGATGCGGTGGGCGCCCAGGGTGTTCTCGCGGTCGGGGGCGATATGGGCGAGATCTGCCGGAATGACCTCACCCTCCTCGCCGAGCGTGCAGGTCACGAGGGTGACGTGGGCGCCCTCGGCCGCGTACCTGGCCATGGTGGTGCCGTTGTTGATCGACTCGTCGTCGGGGTGGGCGTGCACCAGGAGCAGGCTCCGACGGCGGGCGGGGTCTTCGGTCATGGGGCCAAGCGTACGAGGCCCCGCGGCCGGAACCCGATGTCCCCGCGGCCGGAACCCGATGTCCCCGCGGCCGGAACCCGATGTCCCCGGGCCTGGAAGCCGAAGCCCCCGCGCCCGGAAGATGAAGTCCCCGCGCCTGAGGCCCGGCCCCAGGGCGTGTTGCGAAGGTCGCTGCTGCCCCGCGACGTCCGGCACACGCCCTAGAACTTGATGTCCCCGAGCATCGTCGCGATGTTCGTGGTCACGTCGCTGATCGTCGGGGCCACCGAGGAGCTCGCCAGGTAGAAGCCGAGCAGGACGCAGACGAGTGCGTGACCGGCGTTCAGACCTGACTTCTTGATGAAGATGACGACGAGGATCGCAAACAGCACCACGGCCGAGATCGAGAGTGCCACGCGGCCTGCCTCCAAGCTCAAGTCCTGTGACCCATAAGGGAGTACGGGCCTCCGCCGGGTTCCTACCACCCGCTGCCACGGATCATAACTTTCCGTGGGTCTGCATGGTTGGTGCACGGCAGCACAGGGGGGCGCACGTGTTCCGCTCGGGGAGGGCTCGGGCGGGCTCGGAAGAGGTCAGTCCACGGGGAGGCGCGGCGGCTTGCGGATCAGTAGCCTCGGGGGATGACCTTCGGACAGCAGTCTTTCCCGCGTCAGCATGCGCGGACACAGAGATTTTCGCTCGGCACCCCGCGCGCGTTCACCGTGTCACCCGATGGAGAGCGCGTGAGCTTCCTGCGCTCACGTTCGGGTACCGATCGGGAGACCCTGCTGTGGGTGCTCGACCTCGAGGACGGCACGGAGCGGATCGCCGCCGACCCCCAGGTGCTGCTCGGCGGCGCCGAGGAGAAGCTGTCCGCTGCCGAGCGAGCCCGGCGCGAGCGGAGCCGGGAGTTCGGCGCGGGCGTCGTGGCCTATGCGACCGACGCGTCCGCGGAGTTGGCGGCCTTCTCGCTGTCCGGTCGCCTCTTCACCTGTGAGCTGCGTGCCGGAACCTCGCGTGAGCTGCAGGTTCCCGGTCCGGTGATCGATCCGCGGCCTTCGCCGGACGGCCGGTTCATCGCGTACGTCTCGCAGGGGGCGCTACGGGTCGTGGGCGCCGAGGGCGAGGACGACAGGGCACTCGCGGAACCGGACGGCGCCGAGGGGGCGGAGGGGGCCGAAGGAGCCGAAGGCTCCGGCGACTGCGAAGTCACGTACGGTCTCGCGGAGTTCGTCGCCGCCGAGGAGATGCAGCGCTACCGGGGCTTCTGGTGGTCGCCCGAGTCCGACCGGCTGCTCGCCGCCCGCGTGGACAACTCCCCGGTACGGCGCTGGTGGATCGCCGACCCCGCGCACCCCGAGGCGGCCCCGGCGCAGATCGGATACCCGGCCGCGGGGACCCCCAACGCGGATGTACGGCTCTTCGTCCTCGGCCTGGACGGCTCGCGCACCGAGATCGCATGGGACCGGGAGCGCTATCCGTATCTGGCCCGTGTGCACTGGTCGTCGGCGGGTGCGCCGCTGCTGCTCGTACAGACCCGTGACCAGGGCGGACAGGTGTATCTGGTGGCCGATCCGGCGGACGGTTCGACCCGGATGGTGCATGCGGACGAGGATCCGGCCTGGCTGGAACTGTTCGTCGGCACGCCCGCCTGGTCGCCCAGCGGGCAGCTCGTGCGGATCGCCGACGAGGGCGGGGCCCGGGTGCTCGCCGTCGGCGAGCGGCCGCTGACCGGGGCGCAGTTGCAGCTGCGCTCGGTGCTCGACATCGGCGAGAGCGATGTGCTCGTCCAGGCGGCCGCGGGCGAGGAGGCGGCGCGGCCGGAGACCGGTGAGGTGCATGTCTACCGGGTCAACGAGCTGGGTGTGGAGCGGATCTCGCAGGATCCCGGGGTGCACACGGCGGTACGGTCCGGCGATGTCACCGTGCTTGTGTCGTCCCGGCCCGAGCAGCCCGGTGTACGGGTGCGGGTACTCGTCGGCAAGGGGGCAGGCAAGCAGAAGGCGGTCATCGCGTCGTACGCGGAGCAGCCGGTCATCGCACCGCGCGTACACCTGACCGAAGCGGGCGCACGGCGCATCCCGTGCGCCGTGCTGCTCCCCACGAGCTATACGGAGGAGGATGGTCCGCTTCCTGTGCTGCTCGATCCCTACGGCGGGCCGCATCACGCGCGGGTGGCCGCGGCGCACGATCCGTATCTCACCTCGCAGTGGTTCGCGGACCAGGGCTTCGCCGTGGTGATCGCGGACAACCGCGGGACCCCCGGGCGCTCCCCCGCCTGGGAGAAGGCGATCAAGGACAACCTGGCGTCGGTCGTCCTGGAGGACCAGGTCGACGCGCTGCACGCGCTCGCCGAGCGCTTCCCGCTCGACCTGGGGCGGGTCGCCATCCGCGGCTGGTCCTTCGGCGGCTACCTCTCCGGGCTCGCGCTGCTGCGGCGGCCCGATGTCTTCCACGCGGCGATCGCGGGCGCGCCGGTGACCGACCAGCGGCTCTACGACACCCACTACACCGAGCGCTACCTGGGCGACCCCAACAA
This sequence comes from Streptomyces lothianensis, assembly GCF_047779955.1. Classification (NCBI taxonomy): domain Bacteria; kingdom Bacillati; phylum Actinomycetota; class Actinomycetes; order Kitasatosporales; family Streptomycetaceae; genus Streptomyces; species Streptomyces lothianensis. Next base: position 85,630 of record NZ_JBLMKT010000045.1, read on the forward strand.
GCAGCCGCAGGTGTACGCGGAGAACTCGCTCGTCACCGACGAAGGGCTGTCCGGGGCGGCGGAGCAGACGCGGCCGCTGATGATCGTGCACGGGCTCGCGGACGACAACGTGCACGTGGCGCACTCGCTGCGGCTCTCCTCCGCGCTGCTCGCGGCGGGGCGGCCGCATGAGGTGCTGCCGCTCTCGGGGGTGACGCATGCGACGCCGCAGGAACAGGTCGCGGAGAATGTGCTGCTGCTTCAGGTGGACTTCCTGAAGCGGTCGTTGGGGATGGTGTGAGGATGGCGTGAGGGTTCCGGGTGGCTTCCGGACGGCTCCGGATGGGGTTCGGGTGGCTCCGGGTGCCTTCCGGTTGAGGTCCGGGTGGCTTCCGGTTGGGGTCCGGGTGGCTCTGGGTGGCTCCGGGTGGCTTCCGGTTGGGGTCCGGGTGGCTCCGGGTGCCTTCCGGTTGAGGTCCGGGGTTCACCAGCCCGGTGGGGCGGGGGACGGTGGGGGCGGCGGTCCGTAGGCGCCGCCGCCCGCAGGGGCCCAGGCCCCGTAGCGGCGCTCGTAGCCGAAGCACAGGACGATGAGGGTGCCGAGGCCTGCGAGGACGTACCAGAACGGGGTGAGGATGCCGAGCTGGGAGCGGACGGAGAGCTCTGCGAACATGCGCAGCGCATGCCCCTCCATCACCCAGTGGACGCCCATCGCCCCGTACACGACATACACGGTGGCCGCCGTCATGCCCAGGGCGCGGGCGAAGCTCGCGCGTTGCATCGCGGCGACCACGGCGGCCAGGGCGAGGAGGGCGGTGCACCAGGGCAGCCAGGACGGGGGCGGGGAGAGCGGGGTCAGCAGGGTGCTGGGCCCTGCGGCCGCCCCCGGGGCCGTCGCCGGACCGGCCACGACGGAACCGGATCCGGTTCCGGTCAGATGGTGCTGGTAGAGGTCCCAGCCGAGCCTTCGGGCCCGGTCGATCTCCCAGGCGATGCCCGCCACGGCGGCCGAGCCCAGGACGAGGAGCGTGGTGACGGCCGCGCCCAGGAGCGGGCGCAGCGGCTCCGCGTCCTCGCCGAAGGCGGCCGGGTGCGCGGTGCGTTCGCCGGGTGGGCGGCGGCCGAACGCCGCGAGCATCAGCAGGACCAGTCCGAGGCCCACGGTGACGGCGGCGCTCGCGAGGGCGCGCTCGCGCAGGGCGAAGGCACCGAAGCGGGGCTCGTCGGTCAGCAGCCAGATGCTCGGGGTGCGGACGGCGACGGCCAGGAGCCCGGCGGCCACCAGGGAGGACGTGGCGGAGGGTGAGCGGATGACGGTCACGGCCACGGCCGCGCAGGTGAGGAAGAGGACGAGGTCCGTCAGGTCGGAGTACAGCGGGTTCTGGGCCCCGTGCGCCAGGCCTGCCCAGGAGCGCCACAGGCGGGCGGGGTGGTCGGCCTCGTACAGGTCGAGGATGATCCAGGCGGCGCCGATCAGGGCGATGGCGGTGGCGGCCGCGGATCCGGCCAGGCGTGCGCCACCCGTCAGTATCTGCGGCTCCCCCATACGCGGCGTTCTTCCCCACCCCACCCCTTCCCGAAACCGGGGCGAAGCCCCGGGGCCCCTTGGGGCCGCGCAGCAACCGCAAGGGGGAGGGACTCCGGCACAACGCGGTCGTCCGCGGGACCGGCGAGCTGTTCGTGTTTCTCCGCTCAAGCCTCTCCGGACGACAGAAGGGTCTGGGTCCTGCTCCTGATCCATTGGTCGACGCTGTCGCACAGGCCGGGAGTGTCACTCAGTGCCTGCTGGTGCTCGGGCCAGTGTGTGCGGACGCGTTCCGCGGTGTCGGCGGCGACGGCGACAAGGTCTTGATGTGTGCGCCCCAGATGATGGTCGAGCCTGGCCTGGAGACGCTTGAAGGTTCTGAGCTGCACATTCTCGAACCGTTTGCTTCCGCCGAACTTCAGGCCGAGGTCCTCGGGTTCATCGGCGGGAGCGTAAGGGACGGTGGACACCAGGTCGTACACCGGGGAGAGTCCTGGCACCCGACGATCGGTGTAGATGAGCGACCAGTTCTTGAGGTGAGCGTCACCGTTTCCGATCACCGTCGAAAAGGCGATGCGCCGTACTGCCTCGCGCAGCGCGGCCCGGTCCCGGCCGCGATAGGCGAGAGCCACTACGGTCTCGAAAGTTCCCTCGTACTTGTCCTGCGGATACTTGTCGCGGACTTGGGCGAAGTCCTCGATGTGCACGGGGGTACGGTAAACATCGGGAAGCCGGTCGAAGCGGCGGACGGCGTAGGCCCATTCCTCATCGTTCGGCCACATACGGTCGGGGACGCCTTCGAGTTCGTCCCGGTGCATGAGGCGTACATCCGGGGCGTCGATGCCCACCGCGCGAGCCAGGGACATCATGGCGAACTCGTTCCGGGGGACGTCCGGATGCCGGTAGTCCGGGAATTTCACGAGCCAGTCGCCGTGCTGTCCGGCCGCCGGCACGGTCAGCCGGTCGCCACGGGCGAGCATGGAAAACTTCAGGGCGACGCCTGCGAGGGAAAACCGCCAGGTGGCCGACTCCGAAGCCGCCGTGAACGCTCCCTTGCCCGAACCCACATCCCCGTCGGGCCACTCCCAGTCGTCGTCGGGGCTGGTTGCGGGCATGACCTGGACGGCGCCGGGAAGGTCGTGACCCACCTGGGCCAGCAACTCCATCTCGCGGTCCAGGGAGACACCGCGCTCCTGAGCGATCCATTCGCGCAGGGGCCCTTCGGGGAGCAGATTCGAGAACCATCTGGGCAGGCGCAGAGCGGAGGATTACGGCCGCTCGAGGTTCTCCTCGAAGCGCAGGCCGAGGACAGGGCGGTGCGGGTCGTCGAGATACGAGGGGTGGAATGCGAACCGTGTGTGGTCGCCCTTCTGACACAGCGTTCCGATGCGCCGCCCGTGAAGGAGTACGGCGAAGTACTTCTCAGTGAGCGTGCTCATTCGGCCAGGTCGTCCAGTTCGTCAAGGTCGAGTGTGTCGAGGGATGGAGTGTCCTCGTAGTCCCATTCGGCCATGCGCTGCAGAAAGTCCTGCAGCTGTACGGCGATCCGTTCCTGGCGAAGCGTCAGGAACCCGCTCCGATCGCCTTGCAATAGGGCCTCGACCATGGAGCCGTCGACGCAGTGGGACGCAAGGACCGCTTCCCATGTCTCCTCGTCGAGGTCGACGGGCTTGGTGGAGAGCAGCACCGGGATCTCGTCGACGGGGTCGGTGTCGGAGGGGAGGAAGAGACGATTGGCGGCCAAGAGCTGCTGCTGGGGTGTCAGGCCGCGTGAAAAGACGCGGTGCGCCGCCATCGCAGCCGTGGTCTGGTCGCCGAGGAGCGTGGACAGGTCTTGCGCGTCGAACGGTTCACCGGTGACGAGCGACCGCGGCCGCAACGACCACCAAGCGCTGAGAATGACCTTCGCTGTGGCCTCGTTCGTCTTGAACCGGACGGGGTTGGGAGCAGTGGTGGGGGCGTCAGCCATCGCCGCCATCAGCCCGCTGATGGACCCCTGCTCGTCACCCTGCGTGATGCGCTTGGAGAGTGACCGCCCTACCTGGGTGAAGCTTCCCTTGAACACGGCCGGACCGGACACGGCGACGCGCCAGTACAGACGTCGCAGCAGTCGCAGCGTGTTCTCGCTCGGCTCGGGAAAGTGCCCGAAGAAGCGGGCCAGCACCACGATGAGGGCGCGATAGGCCAGCAGGGAGAGGTGCGGAACACCCGCCTCTGTCTGCAGAAACCGCACCGCTCGCACGAGGGCCTCCTCGCCTTCGGCGTAGGCGGTGTCCCGGTCCTCCCCGGGAAACTCCCGGACCGTACGGCGACCGCTCTCCTCGAACTCATTCCGGATGTCCCGGGCGGGGTCGGGCCCCCTGCGGGCCAGGACGGAGGCAAGGACCGTGTCGTCGTCGATCGTGCCGAACCCGGTACGTTCCGCCACCCGGTCGGCGATACGCGACAGCGACAGCCGGTCCTCGTGGCCGTCCTCCGGTCCGGCGAAGAGTGCGGAGAAGATCTCAGCCCGGCTGAGACGTTTTCCGTAGTTGTTCATGCGGTCGAAGATGTCGGTGAGGATCTTCTCGTCGTCCTGCCTCACCAGGTAGGCCGGCACCTTGAACTGCCGCAGCACCTTGGCGACGCGTTCGGCCTCGTCGAAGTACTCGACGGCGTCCTGTCCGTCCTTGCGGAACCAGCTGAGGAGCACCTTCAGGTCGAACAGCACGGGCAACGGAATGTGCTGCGGCTCACGAGTCTTCGGCTGGGCGATGAACTCGCGACGCGCGAGGTCGTAGTAGATGGAGAAGGGGGCGAAGTCATTGCCCTTGGGGTGCAGCGCGTTGGCGAGGCTCGTGATGCGCTGCTGACCGTCCACCACCCACAGCGTCTCCTCGGAGGGGGGAGCGTCGATGGTGAGCCGGCCGAGGGTGAGTTCTTCGGCAGGTGACCGGCGGACCCAGAGCAACAGACTTCCGATGGGATAGCCCTTGATGATGCTGTCGAAAAGCCGGATGACGTCTTGCGTGCCCCAGCGGAAGTCACGCTGGAAATGTGGAACACGGACCTTCCCGTTCCAGGCGTGCGTCACCAGGTCCTCGAGATCGTACGTGAAGGCGCTCGGCTGGGTATCGAGTCCTGGCGTGCCCATGGTCGTAGGTCCTCCCGTTGATGAGTACCCAAGACTGGCGGTTCCCTCCGATATTCGGCAAGTGAGTTGGGATCTTCCAGTGGTCAGTGATCGCTGGAGGCGCCCCCGACTCCCTCCCCGTCGTCCTCACCCTCACCCCCGCCCTCGACTTCGTCCGGAACCACATGCTTCTCCTCCGCGAAGTGGCAGGCCGACGGGTGGGCCGTCGGGCCGGTGGTGAGGCGGAAGGTGGCGGGGACCGCGAGGGCCGGGACTTCGAGTTCGCAGCGTTCCTGGGCCTTCCAGCAGCGCGTGCGGAAGCGGCAGCCCGAGGGCGGGTTGGCCGGGGAGGGGACGTCGCCGGACAGGATGATGCGTTCGCGGTGGAGGCGGGCGTCCGGGTCGGGGACGGGGACGGCGGAGAGGAGTGCCTGGGTGTAGGGGTGCGTCGGGTGGTCGTAGATCTCGCGGTCGGTGCCGACCTCGACGATCCGGCCGAGGTACATGACGCCGACACGGTCGGAGATGTGCCGCACGATCGAGAGGTCGTGGGCGATGAAGACGTAGGAGAGATTGAATTCGGACTGGAGTTGTTCCAGGAGGTTGACGACCTGTGCCTGCACGGAGACGTCGAGCGCCGAGACCGGCTCGTCGGCCACGATGATCTCGGGCCGCAGGGCGAGTCCGCGGGCGATCCCGATGCGCTGGCGCTGACCGCCGGAGAACTGGTGCGGATAGCGGTTGATGTACTCCGGGTTGAGGCCGACGACGTCCAGGAGTTCCTGGACCTTCTGGCGGCGTGAGCCCTTCGGGGCGACCTCGGGATGGATCTCGTACGGCTCGCCGATGATGTCGCCGACCGTCATCCGCGGGTTGAGGGAGGTGTACGGGTCCTGGAAGACCATCTGGATGTTGCGGCGGACCGCCTTCAGCGCGCGTCCGGAGAGCTTGGTGATGTCCTCGCCCTTGTAGCGGATCTCCCCGGCCGTGGGGTGCTCCAGGTTCACCAGGAGTTTGGCGACGGTGGACTTGCCGCAGCCGGATTCGCCGACGATGCCGAGGGTTTCGCCCGCTCCGAGGTCGAAGTCCACGCCGTCGACGGCCTTGACCGCGCCGATCTGCTTCTTGAAGAGGATCCCCTGGGTGAGCGGGAAGTGTTTGACCAGGCCGCGGACTTCGAGGATCGGCTCGCCCGCGGATGCCGCGGCGTCCTGCGGGGCCTCCTTCGTGAGCTCAGGCATCGCGGAGCGTCTCCTTCCAGAAGTGGCAGGCGCTCTGCCGCTCGCCGCCGCCGCCGGCGGGCGGCTCGACGCCCTCCGGGGTGACCTCGAACAGCGGCGGGAGGTCGGTGCGGCAGATGTCCTGGGCGCGCGGGCAGCGGGGGTTGAAGGGGCAGCCGGGCGGGATGGCCATCAGGTTCGGCGGCAGGCCCTTGATCGCGTAGAGCTCGTGGCCCTTCTGGTCGAGCCGCGGGATGGAGTCGAGCAGGCCCCGCGTGTACGGGTGGGCGGGGGCCTTGTAGATGTCGTGGACGGGAGCGCGTTCGATGATGCGGCCCGCGTACATGACGGCGATCCGGTCGGCGACGTCGGCGACGACGCCGAGGTCGTGGGTGATGAGGATCAGGCCCATGTTGAGTTCGCGCTGGAGTTCCGCGAGCAGCTCCATGACCTGGGCCTGGACGGTGACGTCGAGGGCGGTGGTGGGCTCGTCCGCGATGATCAGGGCGGGTTCGAGAGCGAGCGCCATCGCGATCATGATGCGCTGGCGCATGCCGCCGGAGAACTGGTGCGGGTACTGCGTGACCCGCTCCTTCGCGGCGGGGATGCGCACCCGGTCCATCAGTTCGACGGCCTTGGCCCGCGCGTCCTTCCGGGACATCCCGCGGTGCACCTCGAACATCTCGCCGAGCTGCGCGCCCACGCTCAGCACCGGGTTCAACGAGGACAGCGCGTCCTGGAAGATCATGGCCATCTGCGCGCCGCGGATCTTCCGCCGCTCCTCCTCCTTGAGCTTCAGGAGGTCCTGGCCCTGGAAGACGATCTCGCCGCCGGTGATCTTCCCGGGCGGCATGTCGAGGATGCCCATGACGGCCTGGGCGGTGACGGATTTGCCGGAGCCCGATTCGCCGAGCACCGCGAGGGTCTCACCGGCGTCCACGGAGTACGTGACGCCGTTGACGGCCTTGGCCACCCCGTCCCGGGTACGGAACTCGACCTGCAGGTCCTTGACTTCGAGCAGCATGCGGGCACTTACCTCAGCTTCGGGTCGAGGGCGTCGCGCACCGCGTCGCCGAGCATGATGAACGCGAGCACGGTGATGCTCAGGGCGCCTGCGGGCCACAGCAGTTCATGCGGGTAGTTGCGGATGTACTGCGAGGCGTTGGAGATGTCGATGCCCCAGGAGACGGTGGGGGGCCTGAGCCCCACGCCGAGGTACGAGAGGGTCGCCTCCAGCGCGATGTACGTGCCGAGCGCGATGGTCGCGACGACGATCACCGGGGCGACCGCGTTGGGCGCCACATGCCGCAGCAGCATCCGGGAGTTGGAGGCGCCGAGGGCGCGTGCGGCCTGGACGTAGTCGTTCTGTTTGGCGGTGATCACCGCGCCTCGGGCGATACGGGCGATCTGCGGCCAGCCGAGCAGGATGATGAAGCCGACGACCGGCCAGATGGTCGAGGAGACGACCACGGACAGGAAGACGAGGCCGCCGAGGATGACGGGGATCGCGAAGAAGACGTCCGTGAGCCGGGAGAGCAGCGCATCCCACCAGCCGCCGAAGAAGCCGGCGAGTCCGCCCATCACGGAACCGACGAGGGCCACGCCGAGAGTGGCGCAGATACCGACGGAGATGGAGGCGCGGGCCCCGTACACCGTCCTCGTGTAGACGTCGCAGCCCTGGGCGTCCGTGCCGAAGGGGTGACCGGGGCCGGAGGACTGGTGGGCCTGGGAGAGGCGGCAGGAGTTGGGGTCGCCGCTCGCGAGCAGGGAGGGCCAGAGCGAGATGAAGATCAGGAAGAGGATGAGGAGCGAGGAGATGATGAAGACCGGGTTGCGGCGCAGCTGGTGCCAGGCGTCGGACCACAGACTGCGGGCCTTCTCCTGCGCTCCGGTGTCCTCGGGGCCGCCGGGGGTCTTCTCCAGGGTCTCGGCTTCGCTCATGGCCAGGTCCATCGCGCCGCCCGCTCCGGTGGGTGCGATGGCTTCCTTGGAGATGTCGTCGGGGTCGTAGGCCTCAGGCATAACGGATCCTCGGGTCCAGGACCGCATACAGCAGGTCGACGATGAGGTTGGCCAGGAGGAAGACGAGCACGAGGATCGTCACGAAGCCGACCACGGTGGGGGTGTTGCCGCGCAGGATGCCGTTGTAGAGCTGGAATCCGACGCCGTGGATGTTGAAGATCCGCTCGGTGACGATCGCTCCGCCCATCAGGGAGCCGATGTCCGCGCCGATGAAGGTGATCACCGGGATCAGCGAGTTCCGCAGGAGGTGTCTGGTGATCACTCGGCGCCGGGGAAGCCCCTTGGCCACGGCGGTCCGTACGTAGTCGGCGCGGGCGTTCTCCGCGACCGAGGTCCGGGTGAGCCGGGTGACGTAGGCGAGGGAGACGAGGGCGAGCACGATGCCCGGCAGGATCAGCTCGTTCAGCGGGGCGTCGCTGGAGACGGTGGGGCGCACCCACTCGAGTCCGCCGAGCCCCTTGCCGAAGGAGAACTGCAGCAGGTAGCCGGTGACGAAGGTGGGGACCGAGATCACGATGAGGGTGAGCAGCAGCAGGCCCGAGTCGACGGGGCGGCCGCGCCGCAGACCGCTGACCACACCGAGGGTGATGCCGATGACGATCTCGAAGACGATCGCCACGAAGGTCAGCTTGAGGGTGACCGGATACGCGTCGGCCATCAGCTCGGTGACCTTCTGCCCGTTGAACGCGGTACCGAAGTCGCCCTGCAGGACGTTTCCCATGTAGTGCAGGTATTGCTGCCACAGTGGCTTGTCGAGGCCGAGATCCTCGCGGATGCGCTCGGCCGTGGCCGGGTCGGGCGCCTTGTCGCCGAAGAGCGCGGCGACCGGGTCGCCGAGCGCGTACACCATGACGAAGATCAGGAAGGTGGCTCCGATGAACACCGGGATCATCTGGAGCAGCCGCCGGATCACGTACCGTCCCATGACAGCTCCGGGGGTCGGAAAGGCCGCCCGGTGGCGGGCGGCCTTTCAGGCGAGTCGGTTCAGTTGACCTTGATCTGGTCGTAGACCGGGACGCTGAACTGGTTGAGGGACACGTCGGAGAGGTTCTCCGAATAGCCGGCCGAGCCGTTCTGGTACCACAGCGGGATCGCGGGCATCTGTTCGGCGAGGATCTCCTCGGCCTGCTGGAAGCTCTCGATCGCCGTCCCCGGGTCGGTCTCCTGGTTCGCCTTGTCCACCAGGTCGTCGAATTCCTTGCTGCTGAACTTGCCGTCGTTCGAGGAGGCACCGGTGTAGTAGAGCGGCTGCAGGAAGTTCTGGATCAGCGGATAGTCGGCCTGCCAGCCCGCGCGGAAGGGGCCGGTGAACTTCTCCGCACCGATCTGGTTGCGGAAGTCGGCGAAGGTGCCGATCGGGTTGACCGTGCAGGTGCCGCCGCCGAGCGCGTTGTTGATGGAGTTGCAGACGGCGTCCATCCACACGCGGTGGGAGCCGGTGTCCACGTTCGAGGAGATGGTGACCTTGCCGCCGGGCAGTCCGCCGCCCTCCTCGATGAGCTTCTTGGCCTCGTCGGGGTCGAACTTGCAGGCGTCCCCGCAGATGTCCTTGTAGCCGCCCTTCTCGCCGAGCGCCGGTGATGTCCAGTCCACGGCAGGGGTGCGGGTCTCCTGGAAGATCTCCTTGGTGATCACATCGCGGTTGATCGCCATGGACAGGCCGCGGCGGACCTTCTCCATGCCGTCCGCGGACCACTTCTCGTCGTACATCGGGAAGACGAGGGTCTGGATGATCAGGGCGGGCTGGTTGATGTAGCGGTCGCCGAGGTCGCTCTCGACGTTCCTGAGCTGCTGGGCCGGCACGTCGTCGACGAGGTCGAGGTTGCCGGCGATCAGGTCGGTGTAGGCGGTGTTGTTGTCGGTGTAGACCTTGAGGTCCACGCCGCCGTTCTGCGCCTTGTCGGGTCCCTCGTAGCCGTCCCAGGCGCGGAGCTTCATCTCCGAGCCCTTGGTGTACGACTCGATCGTGTAGGGGCCGTTGCCGACGGGCTTGGAGAGCCAGGCGTCGTGATCGTCGAAGAAGGCCTGGGGCAGCGGGGAGAAGGCCTGGTAGCCGAGGGTGTCGGGCCAGAGCGAGAACTTGTCCGTGAGCTCCACCGTGAAGCTCAGATCGTCCTTCACGACCAGGCCGCTCATGGTCTCGGCCTTGGCTTCGCCCGAGGCGGGGTGGACGTCCTCGTAGCCCTTGATGTTGCTGAAGAACGGCGCGTTCTTCTGGTTGTTGTCGATGTGGGCGCCGTAGTTCCAGGCGTCCACGAAGGACTCGGCGGTGACCTTCTCGCCGTTGCTGAAGGTCCAGCCGTCCTTGAGGGTGACCGTGAACTTCTGCGAGTCGGTGGTCTCGAAGTCCTCGGCGATCATGTTCTGGGCCTCGCCGGTCTCCGGGTCGTAGCGCACGAGACCGCGGAAGATCATGTCGAGGACCTTGCCGCCCTGGACCTCGTTGGTGTTCGCCGGCTCGACCGGGCTCTGCGGGTCACCCCACGAGGAGCGCACGATCCCAGCGCCGTCACCGCTTCCGCCGCTGTCCCCGTCGTCGCCGCATGCGCTCGCCGCGAGAGCGACGGTCACGGCGCATGCGACCCACTTGGCGTGTGTGGCTCCACGCATTTGGAGTGCCTCCTTCGACAGACCCGAACTCAGTTAGGGCCCAATACACCCCAAAACGGTGGATACCGCACTTCTACTGCGGCTTTCCGGGTCACGGCTGCGAAGGCGGCGCTCCACACGACGGGGCAGCACACGCGAAGGGGGCGGCACACGCGAAGGGGGCGGCACACGCGAAGGCGCCCGGAACCGTTGCGGTTCCGGGCGCCTTCGTGGTGCGCAGAGATGTCACGCCGCGTGCACGACGTCCTTCTCCTCGGCGAAGTGGCAGGCCGACTCGTGCGCGGCCGGGCCGTCCTCGCCCACGAAACGCTCTGGGATCGCGAGCAGCGGGACCTCCTCGGCACAGCGGTCCTGTGCCTTCCAGCAGCGGGTGCGGAAGCGGCAGCCCGACGGCGGGTTGGCCGGCGAGGGGACGTCACCCGTGAGGATGATGCGCTCGCGGCCCTCACGGCCCACGGGGTCCGGCACGGGCACGGCCGAGAGCAGTGCCTGCGTGTACGGGTGGGTCGGGTGCTCGTAGATCTGGTCCTCGGTACCGATCTCCGCCATCTTGCCCAGGTACATCACGCCGACCCGGTCGGAGATGTGGCGCACCACCGACAGGTCGTGGGCGATGAAGAGGTACGAGAGGTTCAGCTCGCCCTGCAGCTTCTCCAGGAGGTTGACGACCTGCGCCTGGATGGACACGTCGAGCGCCGAGACGGGCTCGTCGCAGATGATGATGTCCGGGTTGAGCGCGAGGCCGCGGGCGATGCCGATGCGCTGGCGCTGACCGCCGGAGAACTGGTGCGGGTAGCGGTTGATGTACTCGGGGTTGAGACCCACGAGGTCCAGGAGCTCCTGCACCCGGGCCTGCCGGCTGCCCTTCGGCGCCACCTCGGGGTGGATCTCGAAGGGCTCGCCGATGATGTCACCGACCGTCATACGCGGGTTCAGGGAGGTGTACGGGTCCTGGAACACCATCTGGATGTTCCGGCGGACCGCGCGCAGGGCCTTGCCGGACAGCTTGCTGATGTCCTCGCCCCGGTACAGGATCTCGCCCTGGGTGGCGCGCTCCAGGTTCATCAGGAGCTTGGCGACGGTGGACTTGCCACAGCCGGACTCGCCGACGATGCCCAGCGTCTCGCCCTCGTGCAGGTCGAAGGAGATGCCGTCCACGGCCCGCACGGCGCCGACCTGCCGCTTGAACAGGATGCCGGAGGTCAGCGGGAAGTGCTTGACCAGGCCCCGTACCTGCAGAATCGGCTCGCCCTGGGCGACCTTGGCGCCGGACGCCTTCTCGAGGTCAGCCATGGATCGTCTCCTTCCAGAAGTGGCAGGCGCTGCCGCGGCCGGGCAGCTCGCCACCGTCCTGCTCCGTCACCGGGTACAGCAGAGGCACCTCGGTACGGCAGATGTCCTGGGCCTTCGGGCAGCGCGGGTTGAAGGCGCAGCCGGAGGGCACCCGGGTCATGTTGGGCGGCAGGCCCTTGATCGCGTAGAGCTCCTCGCCGCGCTTGTCGAGACGCGGGATGGAGTCGAGCAGGCCCCGCGTGTACGGGTGGGCCGGCGCCTTGTACAGGTCGTGCACCGGCGACTGCTCCACGATCCGGCCCGCGTACATGACGGCCGTCTTGTCGGCGGTGTCCGCGACCACACCCATGTCGTGGGTGATCAGGATGAGGCTCATCCCGTATTCGGCCTGCAGCTCCGAGAGCAGGTCCATGACCTGGGCCTGGACGGTCACGTCGAGGGCCGTGGTCGGCTCGTCGGCGATGATCAGGTCGGGCTCGAGGGCCAGCGCCATGGCGATCATGATGCGCTGGCGCATACCGCCGGAGAACTGGTGCGGGTAGTCGTTCACCCGCTCCTTGGCCGCCGGGATGCGGACCTTGTCCATCAGCTCGATGGCCTTGGCCTTGGCTTCCTTCTTGGACATCCCGCGGTGCACCCGGAACATCTCGCCGAGCTGGTAGCCCACGCTCAGCACCGGGTTCAGGGCGGACAGCGCGTCCTGGAAGATCATTGCGATCTTGGAGCCGCGGATCTTGCGCCGCTCCTCGTCCGACATCTTCAGGAGGTCCTGGCCGCGGTAGAGGATCTCGCCCTTGGGGATGCGGCCGGGCGGCATGTCGATGATGCCCATGATGGCCTGCGCCGTGACGGACTTGCCGGAGCCGGACTCGCCCATGACGGCCAGGGTCTCGCCCGCCTTGACGGAGTAGCTGACGCCGTTGACGGCGTTGACGATGCCGTCCCGGGTCTTGAACTCGACGTGGAGGTCCCGGACTTCGAGCAGCGGCGTGTCCGCCGAGGTGTCCGGCGCGGCCTCGGGGAGGCCGTCGGTCTTGTTGATGGTAGTCACCTGCGCCTCCCTCAGCGCGACTTCGGGTCGAAGGCGTCGCGCACGGCCTCGCCGAGCATGATGAACGCCAGAATGGTGAAGCTGAGGATGAGGCTCGGCCAGAAGATCACGTGGGGCGCGTTGCGGATGTACTGACCACCGGAGTTGATGTCCATACCCCACGAGATGGTCGGTGCCTCAAGGCCCACGCCGAGGAAGGAGAGCACTGCTTCGGCTCCGATGTAGCCGCCGAGCGAGATCGTGGCGATCACGATCGCCGGGGAGATCGCGTTCGGCAGGATGTGCTTCATCAGGATGCGCCCGGTACCTGCACCGAGTGCACGGGCCGCCGCCACGTAGTCCTGCTGCTTGACGGTGATCACCGAACCGCGCATCACACGGGCGACGAGCGTCCAGCCGAAGAACGAGAGGACGAACACGACGACCATCGGGTTGGTGACCTCGAACGGGGTCAGGATCACCATGGCGCCGAGCAGGAACGGGATGGCCATGAAGATGTCGACGATGCGCGAGAGCACCGTGTCGACCCAGCCGCCGTAGAAGCCGGCCAGCATGCCGGTGATCACGCCGAGGGCGAACGAGATCAGCGTGGTCAGCAGACCCACCATCAGGGAGGCGCGGGTGCCGTGCACCATGCGGGCCCAGATGCTGTACGACTGGCCGTCGTAGCCCAGCCATCCCTCGTCGAAGACGTCGCCGTACGACGGCTTCATGAGGTACTTGTTGGCCAGGTCCGTGTGCCGGGGGTCGGCGTCGGTGAACAGTCCGGGGAACAGCGCCATGGTGACCACAAGCAGGATCATCGTGGCGGAGATCAGGAAGATGGGGCTGCGGCGCAGTTCCATCAGTGCGTCGATGGCGAGAGAACGCGGCTTGCCTACCGTCGGCTCGGCTTCCTGGACCGCCGGGGCGGCGGTCTCGGCCGTGGCTGTCGCGGTGGCGTCCGCGTGCGACAGGTCACTCATAGCGAATCCTCGGGTCCAGCACCGCGTACAGCAGGTCGACGACCAGGCTGGCGATGAGGTAGATGATGACGATCAGGGTGGTGATGCCGACGACGGTCGAACCCTCACGGCGGAAGAGCGCCTCGAAGAGCTCACTGCCGATGCCGTTGATGTTGAAGATGCCCTCGGTGATCACCGCGCCGCTGAGCAGCGCGCCGATGTCCACGCCGATGAACGTGACCACGGGGATCAGGGAGTTGCGCAGGAGGTGCATGCTCATGATCCTGCGGCGGGGCAGTCCCTTGGCGACGGCGGTGCGGATGTAGTCGGAGCGCATGTTCTCGGCGACCGAGGTCCTGGTCAGCCGGATCACATACGCGAGGGAAAGGGCCGCGAGAACCGCCGCGGGCATGATCAGCTGCCCCCAGTTCTCCGCGTCCTGCACCACCGGTTCGACGATCTTCAACTGGTAGCCGAAGAGCCACTTGGCCAGGAAGCCGAAGACGAAGATCGGCACCGAGACGAACAGCAGCGCCACGACCAGGATCAGCGAGTCCAGCCAGCGGCCGGCCTTCAGCCCCGCGATCAGGCCGAGCGGGATGCCGACCGCGATGGTGATCAGCACGGCCAGCAGCGTCAGCCGCAGCGTGTTGGGCAGGGCGTCCCCGATGACTTCCGAGACGGGGGTACCGCGGGCGATCTGCTCACCGAAGTTGCCGTGCAGCAGATTCCACAGGTAGTTGAGGTACTGCTGCCAGATCGGGTCGTTGAGACCCAGCTCATCACGCTTGCGCTCGACGAACGCCGGGTCGAACTGCCCCTCGCCGAAGAGCGCCCGCACGGGGTCGCCGGGCAGCGCGTACATGGCGAGAAACACAAGCAAGGTGACCCCGATGAAAACCGGGATCATCTGGAGCAGTCGCCTTACGACATAACGCCCCATAACTCCTCCATATGAACGGCAGGAAGGGCCGGGGGCACCCCGTGGGAGTGCACCCCGTGCGGCCCTTCCTCGACACCGGGCGCGCGTCGGGATTGCCGGCGCGCGCCCGGTATACGGCTAGTCGACGGGACGACTACTTCTTCAGGACCTGGACATCCTCGACGATCGAGAAGTTCGCGAGGTCGAAGTGGACGTTGGTCACGTTCTCGCTGTGGACGGCGTTGGTCGCGTAGTACCACAGCGGGATGGCCGGCATCGGCACGTCGTTCAGGAGGTACTTCTCGGCCTCCTGGTACTTCTTGACCGTCTCGTCGAGGGTCGCCGCGCTGTCGCCCTCGGCGAACATCTCGTCGACCTTCTTGTAGTTGAACTTGCCGTAGTTGGAGGGAGCCTTGGAGTGGTACAGCTCCTTCAGGAAGTTCACGTTGACCGGGTAGTCGAGCACCCAGCCACCGCGGTAGAAGGCCTTGGTCTTGCCGGCCTCACGGGCGTTCAGGTCGGACTGGAAGTCCGGGTAGGAGTCGCCCTTGCACTCGACGCCGGTCGCCTCGCGGATGCTGTTGCAGGTCGCCTCGACCCACTCCTTGTGGCCACCGTCGGCGTTGTACGAGATGTACATCGTGTTCTTCGGGACGCCGCCGCCCTCTTCGATGAGCTTCTTCGCGGCGGCCGGGTCGTACGAGATGGACTCGTTGCCGACACCGGTGCCGTAAAGGGTGCCCTTGAGGCCCGGCGCCGTCAGGGCGTCGGCCGGGATGCGGGTGCCGTTGAGGACGGTCTTGGTGATCGTCTCACGGTCGATGGCCTTGGAGATGCCCTTGATGAGCGCCTTCAGCTCGTCGTCGGACTTGTCCTTCCAGCCCGGAGCCTCGAAGTTGAGCTGGATGGACTGGATACCGGCCATCGGCTCGTCCACCGCACGGTCGCCGAAGTCCTCGTGGTACTTGGGGAGGTTGGTCGGCGAGACCTGGGTGGTGATGTCGGCCTGGTTGGACGCGACCGCGTCGTACTCGGCCTCAAGGGTCTGGTAGTTGACGAAGTCGACGCCGCCGTTCTTCGCCTTGTTCTTGCCCTTGTAGTCGTCGTAGCGGACGACCGAGATCTTCTTCTTGCGGTCCCAGCTGACGAACTTGTAGGGACCGTTGCCGACCGGCTTCTCGCCGAAGGCCTCGGGGTCCTTGATGGCCTCGCTCGGCATCGGGTAGAAGGAGCTGTAGGCCAGCTTGTAGTTGAAGTAGCTGACCGGGTTGTTCAGGGTGATCGTGAAGGTGTTGTCGTCGACGACCTTCAGACCCTCCAGCTCGGTGGCCGTGGGCTTGCCCTCTTCGGGGGCGAGCTTCTCGTAGCCCTTGATGTCCGCGAACCAGAAGGACAGCTTCTGCTTGTTCTCGCTGTTGGCGGCCCAGTTCCAGGCGTCCACGTAGGACTTGGCGGTGACGGCCTCGCCGTTGTGGAACTTCCAGCCCGGCTTCAGCTTGACGGTCCAGGTCTGGCCGTCCGGGGACTCGACCGACTCGGCGTTGCGCATCACCAGGTCGCCCTCGGTGGTCCAGTCCACCAGACCCGTCCACAGGGCGCGGACGACCTGGCCACCCGCGGTCTCCTGGGTGTTGGCCGGCTGCAGGAGCTCCTGCGGCTCGCTGTTGGCGAGCTTCACGATGCCGTTCGGGTCGATCTTGCCGCCCGAACCGTTGCCCTTGCCGCCGTTGTCGTCGTCGCTTCCACCGCAGGCAGTCGCAGCCAGTGCCACCGCGGCGGCTATCGCGACCCACTTGGCGCTCTTGGCACCACGCATGGGTTCCTCCTCATGAGTCCACTGTGTTCACTACAAGAGGGGGCACAGGAGATCTCGCCGACACCCCTGACGGCGGAGATCGAGTACCCCAGTGTGCTCGTGAGTCGGCGCTCCCCACAGCGCGTGACCCATTGACCCGAGCTCTACGCCGTCAACTATTAGCCATGGGCTACGAGCCGACCACACCCTTTTGGTCTCGGTTCGATCACACCTGACACCCACTTCTTCCGAAATACGGACAAACCGATCCGAGATAGATGCTCGCGAAACGGACTCGTTACACATCTATCGGTCAGGGGCGTCCGCTTTCCGGACGGAGCGGCGAGGAAAACCGGTTGCGCACCGACACGCGTCGCGTTCACGCTCGCACGGAGCGTACAGGCGGCGAGAGAAAGCTCACGAGGAGCGGGGCGGGCCGGCGACGGACCGACGGCGGGCAGCCGAACGGCCCGACTCTACGCCGGGGTTGGCGTGAAGTCGGGCCGTTCGACCAGCCTTGAAGCAGCCTTGACGCGGACGTCAGCTGTGCTTGGCGCGCGAGGCCGCGCGGGCGCGCTCCGTCTTGTCCAGGTTCACCTTGCGGATGCGGACGGCCTCCGGGGTGACCTCGACGCACTCGTCGTCGCGGCAGAACTCCAGGGACTGCTCCAGGGAGAGCTTGCGCGGCGGCACGATCGCCTCGAAGGAGTCGGCCGAGGCCGAGCGCATGTTGGTGAGCTTCTTCTCCTTGGTGATGTTCACGTCCATGTCGTCGGAGCGCGAGTTCTCGCCGACGATCATGCCCTCGTACACCTCGGTGCCGGGCTCGGTGAACAGGACGCCGCGCTCCTGGAGGTTGGTCATAGCGAAGGCGGTGACGGCGCCGGCGCGGTCGGCGACCAGCGAACCGTTGTTACGGGTCGCCAGGGTGCCGAACCACGGCTCGTGGCCCTCGTGGATGGAGTGCGCGATACCCGTGCCGCGGGTCTGCGTGAGGAACTCCGTACGGAAGCCGATCAGGCCGCGGGAGGGAACGACGAACTCCATGCGGACCCAGCCGGAGCCGTGGTTCGACATGTTGTCCATCCGGCCCTTGCGGACACCCATGAGCTGCGTGACCGCGCCCATGTGCTCCTCGGGCACGTCGATCGTCATGCGCTCGACCGGCTCGTGGGTCTTGCCGTCGATCTCCTGGGTGACGACCTGCGGCTTGCCGATGGTCAGCTCGAAGCCCTCGCGGCGCATCGTCTCGACCAGGATCGCCAGGGCCAGCTCACCGCGGCCCTGCACCTCCCAGGCGTCCGGGCGCTCGGTGTCCAGGACACGGAGGCTGACGTTACCGATCAGCTCCTTGTCCAGGCGGTCCTTGACCTGGCGGGCGGTGACCTTGCGGTCCTTGACCGCGGCCTTGGCGTCCGCGCCCTTGCCGGTGCCGCCGCGGCCGACCAGCGGGGAGGTGTTGGTGCCGATGGTCATGGAGATGGCCGGCTCGTCCACCGTGATCAGCGGCAGCGCGACCGGGTTCTCGGGGTCGGCGAGCGTCTCGCCGATCATGATGTCCGGGATACCGGCCACGGCGCAGATGTCACCCGGGCCCGCCACCTCGGCGGGCTTGCGGGTGAGCGCCTCGGTCATCATCAGCTCGGAGATGCGGACGTTCTGCACGCTGCCGTCGCGCTTCATCCACGCGACGGTCTGCCCCTTGCGCAGCTCGCCCTGCTCGACGCGGAGCAGTGCGATACGGCCGAGGAAGTTGTCGGCGTCCAGGTTGGTGACGTGCGCCTGGAGCGGGGCCTCCTCGTCGTAGGACGGGGCCGGGATGGTGTCCAGGATGGTGTGGAAGAACGGCTCCAGGCTGTCGGAGTCCGCGGGGACCGTGCCGTCGTCCGGCTTGGTCAGCGAGGCGATGCCGTCGCGGCCGCAGGCGTAGACGATCGGGAACTCGATCTGGTCCTCGTCGGCGTCCAGGTCCAGGAACAGGTCGTACGTCTCGTTGACGACCTCGTCGATCCGGGAGTCCGGGCGGTCCGTCTTGTTGATGCAGAGGATCACGGGCAGCCGCTGCTGCAGCGCCTTGCGCAGCACGAAGCGGGTCTGCGGGAGCGGACCCTCGGAGGCGTCGACGAGGAGGACGACACCGTCGACCATCGACAGACCGCGCTCGACCTCGCCACCGAAGTCGGCGTGGCCGGGGGTGTCGATGATGTTGATCGTGATCGGGTCCCCGCCGTCCTTGGGGTGATACTTCACCGCCGTGTTCTTGGCGAGGATCGTGATGCCCTTCTCACGCTCCAGGTCGTTCGAGTCCATGACGCGGTCGTCGACGGAGTCGAGCTGGTGCGCCGCGAAGGCGCCGGCCTGCTTGAGCATGCCGTCGACGATGGTCGTCTTGCCGTGGTCGACATGGGCGACGATGGCGACATTGCGGATGTCGTGGCGCGTGGGCACGTGCGGTGCTTCTCCCGGGACAGTGATGCTTGCGAGCGGCTGTGCGTATTTTCGGTGGTCCGATGTACGCGTTCGCCGCGCCGGGCTGGACACGCCACGGCCTTACCCCATCCTACGTGGGGTGGGCCGCGGCGGCCTGCGCGGCCCCCGGGAACCGGTCTGATCTGCGGTTTTTCGGCCCCGGGAGCCCATGTGGGGGTAGCGCACGGGTCACAGACGACCTTGCCCGCCGGCGGACCGGCGGGCAAGGGACTTGAGCGGGTTCTGAGCTACGGGTTCCGCTTCGCCGCCGCTACTCGTTCTCCTTCGCGGGCTCCGAGGCCCTCTCCGGCTTCCCGGGCTCGGCGGGCTTCTCCGGCTCGGCGGGCTTGGCGGGCTTGGCGGGCTTCGCGGGCTTCAGGTAGCCGATGTTCTCGTACGAGGGGGTCTCGAAGGCGAAGGCACCGACGTTCGCGAGGCCGGAGCGTACGGCCACCAGCTCGGGGCGCTGGTAGAGCGGAATCGATCCTGCGACGGCCCAGATCCTGGCGTCGGCCTTCTTGACCAGCTCACGCGAGGCCTCCTCGTCCAGCTCGGCCAGGGCCTGGTCGAAGAGCTGGTCGATGTGGTCGCTGCCGACACGGGCGTAGTTCTGCTCGACGTTCAGCGAGCCGTCGGCGGCCGGCTGCGGCTTGGCGAAGATCGGTCGGGCGTCGGTGGCCGGGTAGGCCGACGCGGGCCAGGAGTAGAGGGCCATGTCGAACTGGCCGGAGGCGATGTGGTCCTTGAAGTACGCGACATCGGGGACCTTGGTGATCTCGGCGTTGATGCCGATCTCCTCCAGCATCTGCCGGATCCGCTCACCCACCGCCCGCAGCTGCTCGGATCCCGGACCCGAGGGCAGCACGAACTTCAGGTTCAGCGCCTTGCCGTCCTTCGCGAGCGGCCCGCCGGCCGGCTTGGGCGCCGCGGTGCCCTTCGGGGCGTAGGCGCCCTGGGCGCCGCCGCGGTGCGCCTCCTCCTTCGTGCCGCGGTCCTCCTCGCGCTTGAGCTGCGCCTCGGGGTGGTGGTCCAGGCGGGCCTCGATACGGGGATCGGCGCGCGGCTTGTCGTCCTGCCGGCCGACGATGTACGTGCCGTCTCCGTCGGCCGCCTCGGACTTCTCGTCCTCCTCGGAGTCCTTGCCGGCCTCGGAGTCCTCAGAGTCCTCGGAGTCCTCGCGGTCCTTGCCGGACTCCGGACCCTTGTCTCCCTTGTCGCCCTTGCCTTCCTTATCCCCTGCATCGCTCTTCTCTGCTTTCCCTCCTTCCTCCCCCTTCTCCCCTTCCTCCCCCTTCTCCCCCTTGCTGCCCGCGGTCTCGGCCTCCCCGCCCTTGACCCAGCCCGCGTCCGCGAGCAGCGCGCTCGCCTCGGCGGTGTCCTGTTCGCCGATCGCGCCGCTGTTGTCGGTGTAGGCCTCCTGGCCGGCCAGGGCGACATGGCTGCCGACCGGGTCCGCCGGGAGCCCGAGGGGCCCCAGCACGAGCCGGGCCAGCTCCTCCCGGTCGATGGCGCGGGCCACGGCCCGCCGTACGCGTTCGTCGGCGAGCGGTCCCGCGGAGCCGTTGAGGGCGAGCTGGGTGTAGGCCGGTTCGAGGGACTTGCGGAGCGCGAAGCCGCTCAGGACCTTCTGCTCCTTCGCGTACACGCGGATCGCCGTGTGGGTCTTCTCGATCGCGGCGGCGGCCTTCTCGGCGCGCTCCTCGTCCTCCGGGTCGTGGGCGACGGCCCAGGCGCGCAGCGCCTTCGCCGGGGTCAGCTCGGCGCCGGGTCCGTGGTTGAGCGGGCCGCTCGCGCCCTTGTCGCGGGCGGCGAGCGCGATGCGCTCGGCGGTGGCCGGGCTCACCTCGGCGATGTCGAGCTCGCCCGCGGCCAGCGCCTCGGCGCGTTCCTTGCGCGGCACGGCCTTGAGGACCAGCTTCTCCAGCTTCGGGGGCGCGCCCCACCAGCGCGGGTTGCGGGTGAGGGTGATCTCCTCGGCCTTGCCGTCGACCTTCGCGATCCGGAAGGGGCCCGCCGTGGTCTTCAGCTTCCCCCGTGCACCGTCGTTGAAGGAGTCGGGCGTGCCCGTGATCTCCTTCGGGTACAGCGGCGAGAACAGGGAGCGCCAGTCGGTGTACGGCTTGCCGAAGGTGACCCGTACCTCCAGGTCGTTGGCGCCCTTCTGGATCTTCTCGATCCGCTCGTAGCCCGCGTTGCGCGCGGTCCAGAAGGCGGAGTCCGCACCGGACAGGGCGCGCCACTGGGCGGCGAAGTCGGCGGCGCCGATCTCGCGGCCGTCGCTCCACACGGCCTGCTGGTTCAGCTTGTACAGGACGACCTGCTTGGGCTCGGTCTCGACGACCTCGGCGCTCTCCAGGTAGTCCGCGTTGCGTACGGCACGGCCGCGCTCGTCCATCTCGTACATCGAGGGCAGTACGGCACCGGCGACCCTCGTGGTTGCCCGTCCCGCATCGGCCTGAAAGGCGTTGAAGGTCTCCGGGAGCGCGTCGACGGCCCAGGTCACGGTGCCCCCGTCGGCGATGCTCGCACGCTCGGCGGCCGCGATGTCCTGGGCGGCGAACGGGGTGCCGCCCGAGTCCTCGCTGCCGCACGCGGCGAGCGAGGGCAGCGCGAGCACGCCCGCGAGGAGGAAGACACTCGCCCGCACAGCGGGGCGGACGCGGGTGCGTACGGCGGGATCGCGTGAGGGCATGGCTGGGGACCTCCGGGGCTCGCCCGGCCACCGCGCTCGCCTGGGAGGTGCCGGGTTCGTTCACTTTTGGGGGTATTTGAGGCTGATCACACGTATACTGGCCCCACTGAAGGGGATCCCTCCGAGACGGCGCCCGCGACACGGCGGCGGGCGGCCAGAAGCCCACCCATGCGGCCCAATCCGGCCCCGTACCGCACCCGTACGCTCCGATCCGGCCCCCGAATGGACGCCCTCAGGCCCCCTGTCCGCCTCGTACGGGGGAATCCGCGCAGATCCCTTCACAATCAGGGATGTGACGCGCAACACTCGCAGGCGCACGATCCCATGGGATCCCGCCGCGACAAGGCGAGTGGAGGGCAAGTGATGTCCCTGCGCGATGAACTGACGGCCGCACAGCGCTGTCTCGAAGACCTGAACCGAGCGATCGCACGACTGGAACAGCAGGTGAGCCCGGGACTCGACATCCGCCGGGTACACACCGACGCCGAGCATCTGCGCGACAGTCTCACGCTGCTCCGGGAGGCCGCTGCGCCCGGAACGTCACCGCAGCAGCGCCCCGAGATGGTCGGCGTTCCCGATGCTCCCTACGACCGGTCCCTGTGGGCCGATGCCGATGACGAGGGCCTGGGCGCCAGCGACCGGCACGCGCCCTGAGCCGCCGGGCTCCCGAGCCGTCCAAGCTCCCGAGCCGACCGCGCTCCAGAAGCGCCCGTAACGCCTGAGCCACCCGCACCCCAGGACCGAGAGCCGTATCGACTGGAGACCGACGTTGGCCACTGGCACAGATCCCCATGCCTCCAGGAAGTTCAGTCAGGACGAGGGCGGGGTGCGCGGCGCGGGCCGTGCCGCCATCGCCGCCCCGCATCTGCGCACGGACCGCTGGTGGCTGCAGCCCGCAGTGACCTTCGCGGGGCTGCTCGCCTTCGTCGTCTACTCGACGTGGCGGGCCTTCGCCAATGCCGACTACTACGCGGCGCCCTATGTCTCGCCGTTCTACTCGCCCTGTCTCGCCGAGAACTGCGAGCCCATGAAGGGCGGCCCCAACTGGGAACTCTTCGGCAGCTGGTGGGGGCTCTCGCCCGCGCTGCTCATCCTGGTCTTCCCGCTGGGCTTCCGGCTGACCTGCTACTACTACCGCAAGGCCTACTACCGGAGCTTCTGGGCCTCTCCCCCGGCCTGCGCGGTCGCCGAGCCGCACGGCAAGTACACCGGTGAGACCCGCTTCCCGCTGATCCTGCAGAACCTGCACCGCTACTTCTTCTACGCGGCCGTCCCGGTGGCGGGCATCCTCACCTACGACACCGTGCTCGCCTTCCGCGACGAGCACTACGCGTGGGGCCACATGGGCCTGGGCACCCTCGTCTTCCTGCTCAACATCGTGCTGATCTGGGCGTACACCCTCTCCTGCCACTCGTGCCGGCACATCGTCGGGGGCAAGCTCAAGCACTTCTCCAGGCATCCCGTGCGCTACCGGATGTGGCAGTTCGTGGGCCGCCTGAACGGGCACCACATGCTGCTCGCGTGGGCCTCGCTGATCAGCGTGGCGCTCGCCGACTTCTACGTCTATCTGGTCGCAAGCGGCGCCTTCGACGATCCGAGGTTCTTCTGATGACGGGGTGCGTGCGACTCATGACGGGGTGCCTGCGACTGATGACGGGGTGCATGCGATGACGACAGTGGAACGGCAGCAGTGGGACGTCGTCGTGGTGGGCGCGGGCGGCGCCGGTCTTCGGGCCGCGATCGAGGCGCGGGAGCAGGGCGCGCGGACGGCCGTGATCTGCAAGTCGCTCTTCGGCAAGGCCCATACGGTGATGGCCGAGGGCGGGATCGCCGCCTCCATGGGCAATGTCAACGAGGGCGACAACTGGCAGGTGCACTTCCGCGACACCCTGCGCGGCGGCAAGTTCCTCAACCAGTGGCGGATGGCCGAGCTGCACGCGAAGGAGGCCCCCGACCGCGTATGGGAGCTGGAGACCTGGGGCGCGCTCTTCGACCGCACCCGGGACGGAAAGATCTCGCAGCGCAACTTCGGCGGGCACGAGTACCCGCGCCTCGCGCACGTCGGCGACCGCACCGGCCTCGAACTGATCAGGACGCTGCAGCAGAAGACCGTCTCCCTTCAGCAGGAGGACCACCGGCGGCACGGCTCGTACGAGCACGGCCTGAAGGTCTTCCAGGAGTGCACGGTCACTCGGATCCTGAAGGACGACGTGGACGGGAAGGTCGCCGGGGTCTTCTGCTACGAGCGGGAGACCGGGCGCTTCTTCGTGATCGAGGCGCCGACCGTGATCCTGGCGACCGGCGGCATCGGCAAGTCCTTCAAGGTGACGTCCAACTCGTGGGAGTACACGGGCGACGGGCACGCGCTCGCGCTGCTCGCCGGGGCGCCGCTGATGAACATGGAGTTCGTGCAGTTCCATCCGACCGGGATGGTCTGGCCGCCCTCGGTGAAGGGGATCCTCGTCACCGAGTCGGTGCGCGGGGACGGCGGGGTGCTGCGGAACTCCGAGGGCAAGCGGTTCATGTTCGACTACATCCCGGATGTCTTCAAGGAGAAGTACGCCCAGTCCGAGGAGGAGGGCGACCGCTGGTACGAGGACCCGGACCACAACCGCCGCCCGCCCGAACTGCTGCCCCGCGACGAGGTGGCGCGGGCGATCAACGCCGAGGTGAAGGCGGGGCGCGGTTCGCCGCACGGCGGGGTGTTCCTCGACGTCTCCTCGCGGATGCCCGCGGATGCCATCCGGCGCAGGCTGCCGTCGATGTACCACCAGTTCAAGGAGCTGGCGGACGTCGACATCACGGCCGAGGCGATGGAGGTCGGGCCCACCTGCCACTACGTGATGGGCGGGATCGCCGTCGAATCCGACACCGCGGCGGCGCTCGGCGTGCCCGGACTCTTCGCGGCCGGTGAGGTCGCCGGCGGGATGCACGGCTCCAACCGGCTCGGCGGGAACTCCCTCTCCGATCTGCTCGTCTTCGGGCGGCGGGCCGGGCTGCACGCGGCGCGGTACGCGGCCGGGCTCGGCGAGGCGCGGCCCATGATCGAGGAGGCGCAGATCGACCTGGCGGCGGCGGAGGCACTGCGGCCGTTCTCCGCGGAGGCGCCCGAGGAGGGTACGGATGCGCCGCCGACCGCGGAGAACCCGTACACCCTGCACCAGGAGCTGCAGCAGACGATGAACGACCTCGTGGGGATCATCCGCCGCGAGGAGGAGATGGACACCGCTCTGAAGAAGCTCGCCGAGCTGCGGGTACGGGCCCGGCGGGCCGGGGTCGAGGGGCACCGGCAGTTCAACCCGGGCTGGCATCTCGCGCTCGACCTGCGGAACATGCTGCTCGTCAGCGAATGCATCGCGCGCTCCGCGCTGGAGCGCACCGAGAGCCGCGGCGGGCACACCCGTGAGGACTATCCGGACATGGACCGGGTGTGGCGCCCGGTCAACCTGCTCTGCCGCCTCGCCGACCCGACGGGCAACCTGGCGGCGACGGACCCGGTGCGCGGCCAGATCCGCCTCAGCCGCAGGCGGACCGATCCGATCCGCCAGGACCTGCTGGCCCTCTTCGAGAAGGAGGAGCTGGTCAAGTACCTAGCCGAAGAGGAGCTTTCCGAGTGAGCACAGATGCGTCGACCGCTTACGAAGCCCACTTCAAGGTCTGGCGCGGGGACACCGAGGGCGGCGGCCTGGAGGACTTCGAGGTCGAGGTGCACGACGGGGAGGTCGTGCTCGACATCGTGCACCGGCTGCAGGCCACCCAGGCGCCCGATCTCGCCGTGCGGTGGAACTGCAAGGCCGGGAAGTGCGGGTCCTGCTCCGCGGAGGTCAACGGGCGGCCGCGGCTGATGTGCATGACCCGCATGTCCACGTTCGCGCGGGACGAGACGATCACCGTGACCCCGCTGCGGGCCTTCCCGGTCGTACGGGACCTCGTCACCGACGTCGGCTTCAACTACACCAAGGCCCGCGAGGTGCCCTCCTTCGTACCGCCCGAGGACCTCGCCCCCGGCGAGTACCGGATGATGCAGGAGGACGTGGACCGCTCGCAGGAGTTCCGCAAGTGCATCGAGTGCTTCCTCTGCCAGGACACCTGCCATGTGGTGCGTGACCACGAGGAGAACAAGGGCGCCTTCGCGGGTCCGCGGTTCCTGATGCGGGTCGCCGAACTCGACATGCACCCGCTGGACGCGGCGGCCGAGGAGGGACTCGACCGGAAGAGCACCGCGCAGGAGGAGCACGGGCTCGGCTACTGCAATATCACCAAGTGCTGCACCGAGGTCTGCCCCGAGGGCATCAGGATCACGGACAACGCGCTGATCCCGCTGAAGGAGCGGGCCGTGGACCGCAAGTACGACCCGCTGGTGTGGCTGGGGAACAAGATCCGGCGGCGCACGGAGCAGTGAGGCGCCGGAGGTCGTAAGACGCCGGGAGTCGGCAGGCGCGGGGAGACCTCAGGCGCCGAAAGCCTCAGGCGCGGGGAGACCTCAGGCGCGGAAAGCCTCAGGCGCGGGGAGACCTCAGGCGCGGAAAGAGGTCAGGCGCAGGGAGTCGGGCGCCGGGGTCGTGGCCGGGAGCGGCCCGGTCGCGACCCCGCAGATGCGGACATACGCTCGCATATGTGACGCCACCCCGAACGCTGCCGCACAGCGCCGCGCGGGCGGTGCTCGCCGCCCTGTTCGCGGTGGCGCTGCCCCTGCTCTTGGCCGCCCCCGTACGGGCCGAGGACCCGGTGACGCTGTCGCGGCAGGGGCAGATCACCGACAAGGTGGGCGCGGTCGGCGGGCGCAAGGACGAGGTCGCGCGGGCCCTCGACCGGCTCTACGACGACCACGGGCTGCAGCTCTTCGTCGTCTACGTACGGGACTTCTCCGGGCAGGGCGCCCAGGCCTGGGCGGACACCACCGCCGAGCTGGGCGGGCTCGGCATGAACGACATCCTGCTCGCCGTCGCCACCCACGACCGGCAGTACGCCTACTCCGCCGACCAGGACTCCGGGCTGAGCAGCGCGCAGCTCCAGGTCGTCGCCGCCACCGCGATCGAGCCGGCGCTGCGGCAGAACGACTGGGCGGGCGCCGCGATCGGTGCGGCGAACGGCTACGGCGCGGTCGTCGCGGGCTCCCCGGTGCCGACCCCGGCGATCACGCCCGGTGACCCCGATCCGGGCGCCGCCGAGGACCACGGCCCGGCGACCGGGGACTTCGTGCTCCCGGTGATCGCGGTCGGCAGCGCGGGCGCGCTCGCGGTGTACGCGTACGCGCGCGGCAGGCGGCGGAAGAACGGTGGCGGCGGCACCCGGGGTCGGGTCTCCGGATGGCAGCAGGGCCCTGCGCTCACCGCGCTGCCCGCGCTGGACAAGCGGGCGCGGCTGCTGCTCGTACAGACCGATGACGCCGTACGGACCTCCGCCGAGGAACTCGGCTTCGCCGCCGCGCAGTTCGGTGACGCGGCCGTCAAACGCTTCCAGGACGCCGTGACGTACGCGCAGACCGAGCTGACCGCGGCCTTCCGGCTGCGTCAGCAGCTCGACGATGCCCCGCCGCGGCAGCGGCATGATGTCTCGCCGGAGGATGACGCGACGAAGCGGCGGATGCTCGACGAGATCGTCTCGCGCTGCACCGAGGCGAACCGGAGGCTCGACCTGGAGAGCGCCGATTTCGACCGGCTGCGGGCCCTGGAACGGAACGCGCCCCAGGCGCTGCGGCTGGCCGAGGGCACGTACGAGGAGATCGACGCGCGGACGACGGCGGCCCTCGGGACCCTGACGAGTCTCACCATGCGGTACGCGGAATCGGCGGCCGCGCCCGTGAGCGGGCATCCGGCGGAGGCGAAGGAGCGGCTGGACTTCGCCACGGACCATCTGGAGCAGGCCCGCGAGGCCGTCGAAGCCGGCGAGAACGGGACGGCCGCCGTGTATCTGCGCGCCGCCGAGGGCGCCCTCGACCAGGCGGGCACGCTCGTGGACGCCGTCGAGCGGCTCGCGGACGAGCTGCGGCAGGCCGCGGAGAAGCTGCCCGGGGCGCTCACCGAGACGGAGACCGATCTGGCCGATGCCCGCGGACTCCTCGAGGGCACGGCACAGGGCACGTCCACGGCGGATCTGCGCGGGCGGATCGCGCGGGCCGAGTCGGTCCTCGAAGACGTACGGGGTGAGATGGCGGCCGGGCGCCACGACCCGATCGACGCGCTGCGGCGGACCGAGGAGGCCGATGCGGTGCTCGACGAGGCGCTGGCCGGGGCGCGCGAACGGGAGGTCGCCGAGCGGCGGGCGCGCGGGCTGCTCGACCAGAGCCTGCTCACCGCGCGCTCCGCGGTCGGCGCGGCCGCCGACTACATCACCACCCACCGCGGCGGGGTCGGCAGCGAGGCCCGCACCCGGCTCACGGAGGCCCAGCGGCATCTCGGCCGGGCGGAGGCCCTCGCGGACGGCGATGCCCCGGCGGCGCTGGCGCAGGCGCGGCAGGCGGACTCCATGGCGCGGCAGGCGCGGGAGCTCGCCGAGCGCGACACCCGCTCCTTCGACCCGTACGGCGGGCCGATGGGCCGCGGGCGCCCGCGGTCCGGCGGGATGGGCGGGGCGGTGCTCGGCGGGATCATCCTCGGCGAGGTGCTCGGCGGGACGGGCGGGCGGCGCGGGGGCTTCGGGGGCTTCGGGGGCGGTTACGGACGTGGAGGCGGCGGGTTCGGCGGCGGCCTCGGCGGGCCGGGGAGCTTCGGCGGGGGCGGGACGCGGGGGCGGATGGGCGGTGGGGGCCGCTTCTGAGCCTGGCTCACCCGCGTACGGGGTGCGTTCCGTACGCGAGTGAAGAGCACATCGACCGAACCGACGTCATCCTCGTACGCGTAAAGGAAGTCCGCGATGTCCAAGCAGACCATTCTGGGGCGAGTGGCCCAGCTCGCGAAGGCCAACATCAACGCGCTGCTCGACCAGGCCGAGGATCCGCAGAAGATGCTCGACCAGCTGATCCGCGACTACGGCGACAACATCCGGGAGGCCGAGGAGGCCGTGTCGACGACGATCGGCAATCTGCGGCTGCTCGAAGCGGACCACAAGGAGGATGTGGAGGCGGCCGCTCAGTGGGGCGGGAAGGCGCTCGCGGCCAGCAAGAAGGCCGATCAGCTGCGGGCCGCGGGCGATACGGCGGGCGCGGACCGCTTCGACTCGCTCGCCAAGGTGGCCCTGCAGCGGGAGCTGCAGTGCGAGAAGGAGGCGGCGGGCGCCGCGCCGACGATCGCGGCGCAGACCGAGGTGGTCGAGAAGCTCAAGTCGGGGCTCGACGGGATGAAGCTCAGGCTGGGCGAGCTGCAGTCGAAGCGGGACGAGCTGGTGGCCCGCGCGAAGACGGCCGAGGCGCAGAACCGGATGATGGACGCGGCCCGGAGCATCGACATCCTCGACCCGACGAGCGAACTCGCCCGCTTCGAGGACAAGGTCCGCCGCGAGGAGGCCCGGGCGCTGGGCAAGGAGGAACTTGCGGCGTCCTCCCTCGACGCCCAGTTCGAGGAGCTGGAAGCGCTGGGTGATCAGGCGGAGATCGAGGCGCGCCTTGCGGCGATGAAGGCAACGTCGTGAGGCGCGGGTTCAGAACATGCTCAGCAGGGCGTCCACCGAGGGTTCCGACGGGGAGTCGCCGTTCGGGAGAGGGAGTTCGAACCACACCGTTTTGCCGCGGGGGGTTCGGCGGGCACCCCAGGAGGCGCTGAGCAGGCCGACGAGCTGGAGGCCGCGGCCGCCCTCGTCGGTGTCGCGGGCGCGGCGGCGGCGGGGCTGGACCAGGCCCGCGTCCCAGACCTCGCAGACGAGGCTGCGGTCCAGGAGGAGCCGCAGACGTATCTCGCCCTCGCCGTAGCGCAGGGCATTGGTGACGAGCTCGCTGACCAGGAGTTCCGTGGTGTCGATGAGGGCTTCGAGGTCCCAGGCGGCGAGCTGGGCGCGGGCGAGTTCGCGGGCGCGGCCCACCGAGCGGGCCTCGCGGGGCAGCGTCCAGTCGCCGACCGATTCGCCGGGCAGGCCCTGGACACGGGCCATGAGCAGGGCGATGTCGTCCTCGCCGTGGTGGGTGTCGAGGGTGCCCAGGACGTGGTCGCAGACGTCTTCGAGGGGGCGGGCGGGGTCGGTGAGGGCGGCGCGGAAGGCGTGCAGGCCCTCGTCGAGCGGGTGGTCGCGGGATTCGACGAGGCCGTCCGTGTACAGGGCGAGCAGCGCGCCTTCCGGGAGCTCGACCTCGACCTCCTCGAAGGGTTCGCCGCCGACGCCGAGCGGCATGCCCGGCGGTACGTCGAGCATCAGCGCCTCCTCGTCGGGTTCGACGAGGACGGGCGGCAGATGGCCGGCGTTGGCGAAGGTGCAGCGGCGGGTGACCGGGTCGTACACCGCGTAGACGCAGGTCGCGAGGTAGACCTCGGAAGGGTCGACATCGCGGCCCTGCAGGGCGCGGCGGGTGGACTGCGGTGAGTGCGGGTGCTGGCCCCAGGGCGTGGGCGCGCCGAGGCCGCGGGCGATCTCGTCGAGGGCGGAGAGGACCTCGGCGGGTTCGAGGTCGAGGAGGGCCAGGGTGCGTACGGCGGTGCGCAGTTCCCCCATCGCCACGGCGGCGCGCAGCCCGCGGCCCATGACGTCGCCGACGACGAGGGCGGTGCGGTGGCCGGGCAGTTCGATGACGTCGAACCAGTCGCCGCCGACCTCGGTGGCCGCGTTGCCGGGCAGATAGCGGCAGGCGATGTCCAGGCCGGAGGCCTCGGGGTCGCCGGGCGGGAGCAGGGAGCGCTGCAGGATGAGGGCGCGTTCGTGTTCGCGGCGGTACAGGCGGGCGTTGTCGATGCAGACGGCGGCGCGGTTCGCGAGCTCCACGGCGAGGGTGCGGTCGCGTTCCGAGAAGGACTCGCTGCCCATGGTCCGCGAGAAGCGCACCAGGCCGACGACGGTGTCGTGCGCGACCATCGGCACGGCGAGGGTGGAGCGTACGAGCCCGCCCTCGGTGCGCGGGATGGTGACCGGGCGGGCGGTGCGCAGGGCGTCGGCGCAGGGCGAGTTGAAGGCGTACCGGTGCAGGTCGCCGAT
The DNA here is from genome assembly GCF_047779955.1 of Streptomyces lothianensis. Lineage (NCBI taxonomy): Bacteria > Bacillati > Actinomycetota > Actinomycetes > Kitasatosporales > Streptomycetaceae > Streptomyces > Streptomyces lothianensis. The sequence continues at coordinate 116,321 of NZ_JBLMKT010000045.1, forward strand.
GCCGACGGGCTCGCCGGAGTCGTCGAGCGGGACGTCGGAGACGGCGCTGGAGAAGGCGACGCGGCGCAGTTCGGCGCTGCCGTCGGCGAGGCTGTGGGACTGCATGGCCGCCTCGTCGCCGTCGAGGAGGCCCTGGTAGAGGTCGACGGAGGCGAAGTCGCAGAAGACGGGGACGGTGACGTCGAGGAGTTCGCGGGCGGTGGTCTCCAGGTCGAGGGAGTTGCCGATACGCGAGCCCGCCTCGTTGAGCAGGGCGAGGTTGCGGCGGGACTGGGCGGCCTCGCGGGCGGCGGCGTGGCGGCGGGTGACGTCGGTGCCGATGCCCGCGACGCCGATGGGGCGGCCGGTGCCGCTGTGTACGCGGTAGAGGTTGATGGACCAGTGGCGGCGCTCCTGCGAACCGGGCGCGGGGCCGACGATCTGCATGTCCGTGACGGATTCGCCGCTCTCCAGGACGTGCTGGAGAGCGGCGGCCATCCGGTCGGCCTCGCCGCGCGGGAGGTAGTCGTGGACGGTGCGGCCTCGGTGTTCGTCCGTGCTGCCGCCGAAGACGGTGGCGAAGCGCCGGTTGGCGCGCTGGACACGCAGATCCGTACCGAACAGCAGGAAGCCGAAAGGCGATTGGCCGAAAATCGCCTCGGAGGCGGCGAGGTCGGTCTCGATCCGGCGCAGCGCGCGCACATCGACGACGATGCAGACGGCGCCCCGCTCCCCGTGCACGGTCTCGGTCGGCATCACATAGACCTCGGCGACTCCGTCGAGCGAGCCGTCCTCGGCCATCCGGAAGGGGACGACGCCCGTCCACTCCTTGCCGTCGAGGATCTCGCCGACCCTGCGGTGGCCGATGTCGCGCAGGCCCTCGGGGACGAAGGCGTCGATCGGATCCCTGCCGACGGCATCCGCGGCGGGGACGTGGAAGAGCAGCTCGGCACGGTGGGACCACTGGTCGATGCGGCCGTCGGCGCCGAGGGAGAACGAGGCGACCTTGATGTAGTCGTAGATCGAACCGGGCGGGCTGGTCTGCCACAGGATGTCGCCGGCGGCATGACCGCCTCGCGGCGCCCCCGCGCGCCCCTCGGGCTGCTCCGGCTGCTCCGGCTCAGGCGCCCCGGCAGGTGGTATCTCGCTCACGCGACCGTCCCCTCCAGCTCACCGTCATGGACCGACCTCTCGACGGCTTGCCCGCAGTATCCAGCACTACGGCCGCATGCAACACCGCGTTCACAGCTCCCATGCGATGCGGACGTTTTCGGCCGGGTCGCTGGGAGATCGGCTCTCGTTCACGTTCTAACCACGGTTGCGGACATCTAACCCGCGCCGTCCGATCCGCGCCATGCGGGAAGCGACAATTCGAACCAGACCGTCTTCCCCGTGTGCCCCGTGCTGGTGCCCCAGCGGCTGGCGGAGCGGGCGACGAGCTGCAGGCCACGACCCCCTTCGTCGTCCACCCCGGCCTCCCGCTCCAGCGGCGGATCCGGAAGCGGATCGGAGACTTCCGCCCGTAGTACGCGGGGAGGCCCCGCGGGGCGTACGAGCCGGACGCCGATGGGGCCGGAGGCGTACCGCAAAGAATTGGTCACAAGCTCGCTGACGAGCAGCACCGTGACATCACCGAGCCCGCCGAGCCCCCAGTACACGAGCTGCTTGCGGACGAGAGCACGGGCGGCGCGCACAGCGGTGGGATCGGCGGGAAAGCTCCACTCGGCGCAGTCGCCTTCGGTCTCGATCACGCCGATCACTTCCCGGAGCGGGGGGCCGGAACAGCTGTCCGGTTTCATGGGGTTAATCAGCACATACCCGATATCAAGCGCGACCTACCGCCGGCATCGGCGCACTGTGGCACGAACGGCGTAGGGGGTGTGCGCCGCGCGGGGTCTCGCGCGGCGCGCGGGCCGGGGGCACGCCGCGTGCGGGTCCGGAAGTTCACGCCGCGTGCGGGCCCGGGGGTTCATGCCGCACGCGGGCCGGGGGTTCGCCACCGGGCCCGGCACCGGGCCCGGCACCGGGTCACCTCAATTCGCCGGCGGCCTTGAGGTCGTCGAAGAGCAGCTGGTCGACCGGTGGCACCGAAGGACGGTCCGCGTACGAGAACCAGGCCATCTCCTCGATCTCGCCGCTCACCACCAGGCTTCCCTGGTAGTCCGCGGTGTAGCAGCTCATCCGCACCACGGCACCGCCCGGCAGATCGGGCACCTCGGCCTCGTACGTGCCCACGTGCAGCGCGCTGTCCGGGTCGAGGAGCACGGTCAGCTCCTCCTTGATCTCGCGGAGCAGGGTCTCCAGGTCGCTCTCCGCGCCCTCCCGCTTGCCGCCGGGGATGTAGAAGACGCCTTTCCCCCGGGGCCGGGCGCAGAGAATCCTGCCGTTCTCCACCCGCACCCACGCCACCGTGTCGATCAGGATCGTCATCACTCCGCCTTGTTCGTCCGGAACCCGCGCCAGGCAGGACCCTAGCGAGACACAGGGCCCGGCCGGCGGGTCGGTATCAGCCCTCGAGGGCCGCGATCGCCTCGGCCAGCCACCGCTTCTCCTCGGCACCCGTCGCACGGGCGATGCGCAGCATGCCCTGCCGGAAGAGGTCCGGCGCCTCCTCGGCCCGTACCGGCTCGCCGTCGCGGTAGAAGAAGCTCGCCGGTGTGTCGAGAAAGACCTGCCGGCGGCGGAGGACCGCGGCCTGCTCGGCGCGGTCGGGCAGGTGCCGCAGGAACGCAAGCAGCGTGAAGAAGCGCTGCCCGTCGGTGATTTCGGCTTCCTTGGGGTCCCTGAGCCGGGCCTGCAGCTCGACGCGGCCCGCCTCGGTGAGCGTGAGGATCCGGCGGGGCGCCGCGCCGCTCCCGGGCTCGGTGCGCTGCTCCACCAGGCCCGCCTTCACCAGCCGGGTGATGGCCGGGTAGAGCGCGCCGTCGCTGACGGGGCGAATGTGGCCGCTGAGGCCCTGGATGCGGGCCTTCAGCTCGTATCCGTGCAGGGGCCCCTCGTGGAGGAACCCCAGAATCGACAGCTCCAGCACGCGACCGAATCCTCTCCTGCGCCCGAGTGACACTTGCCCGACTTTCGCGGCCATGCTAACTCTTTTCGCTGTACCTCGATTCGAGGTACAGCGAAAAGAGGGGGCGTGAACATGGGGGAATCAGCGCACCGGCGCAAGCTGGTCTCGCTGGCGTATCCGGTCTACTTCGAGCTCCTCGCGAGCGTCACTGCGGGGATCATCAACATGGTCTGGGTGGCCAGGCTCGGCGGGGAGGCCGTGGCCGCGGTGGCCGTCGCGACGAACCTGGAGAACCTGCTGCTCGGCGTCGTCCTCGTCGCAGGCTCAGGCACAACCGTGCTGGTCGCACGGGCCAGAGGCGCGCAGGATCAGGCGGCGATACGCTCCGCCGTGCGCGGCGGCTGGACGCTGTGGGCGATCGTCACACCCGTCGTCGCCGTCGGCGGGTTCCTGTGCCGCGAGCCGCTCGCCCGACTCGTACTCGGGACCGCGGAAGACAGCTCGCCGGCCCTCGCCGCCGACTACTTCTCGATCGCGCTGCCGGGAATCGCGGTGTTCTTCGCGACCAACGTCGTCGACGGCATCCTCAAAGGCACGGGCGACACCCGCACCCCGATGAGACTCGCCATGCTCGCCAACGGACTGATCCTCGCGCTGGATCCCCTGCTCATCCTCGGATTCGGCCTCGGGGTCCGCGGGGCCGCGATCGCCACGGTCGTGGGCCGCACCGTCGCGCTCGTCTGCGGATGCGTCGCGCTGCGCCGCAACGCCGTGCTGCGGCAGACGGCCGGGGCACCCCGGGGCCGGGCCGGGTCACTGCGCCTCGATGCCCGCAGGGTCGCGGCGACGGGGCTGCCCATGTCAGCCGACTTCGTCGTGCGGATGACGGGCGCGCTCGCCCTCGTGGCCGTCGTCGCCCGCATCGGCGTCGCCGAAGTCGCCGCCTACGGAATCGCGACCAAGGCCATGTACGTCGCGACCATGGCCTTCTACTCGGTACGCCAAGCCGCCGCCATCCACACCTCGCACCTGCTCGGCACCGGACACGACGAGCGGCGTGCCGTCGGGCGGCAGGCACTGCTGCTCGCCGGTGCGCTGGGTCTCACGGCGACGCTGGCGCTGCTCGCCGCCGGGCCGTGGATCATGCGGGCGTTCGGCGCCGAAGGCGCGGTGGCCGAGGCCGGCACGCTCTACCTGCGGTGCCTCGGGCCGTACCTGGTACTGCTCGCCTGCTTCATCGCGTTGGGCGGCGTGTTCGAGGGCAGCGGCGACAGCCCTGCCCTCGCGCGGATCACTACGGTCGGGGTGATGCTCCAACTGTCACTCGCGTACGCCCTGTCGGGAGCAGGACTGCCCGGCATCTGCGCGGCCATGGCAGCCTCCATGGCCCTGCAGTGCGCGGCCGTTGCCAGGATGTACCGGCGCACGGCGCACGCGCCGGCCGCCAGGCCGCCTCAGCCCGCCCTCCGGTCGAGGCGCTCCACCCAGTAGAGCTGTTTGTGGCCGCGGCCCTCCAGTTCGTCCACGACCTTTTCGGCTTCCGCCCTGGTCGCGTACCTGCCGACGCGATAGCGGTTGCCATTGTCGTCCTGTCGTATGACATGCCAGGGGAGGGCGGGTCCCGCGTCACTCATCGCACACCCACCCCTCCGCTTTGCGGGCGCCGCCGGGCGCCGCGCAGGGAAAACGCACTCCGCATATGCCCGAGCCTACGCCCGACCTTCACTCAGCGGAGCGGGAATGACACAAAGAGGCAGCAAATCAGCCAGGAGGGAGGGGGCGCGTTCGCGTGGATGCGCCCCCAGTTCGCAGCCGTGGTCCCAACTGTCCGGTGGGCCGGATTCGTTGGCGGCGAGGGTGCGGGCTATTTGACGGGGAGGTGGTAGGCAACGCGGTAGCGGTCGGCGGGGATGACCACGTCCGCCGTCTCGACCGGGCGGCCCGAGGCGAAGTACGTGCGCTCGATGGTCACGACGACATGGCCGGGCACGCCGCCGAGCAGCTGCAGCTCCTCGGCGAGGCCGGGGCGGGCTCCGACCTCCTCCGCCACGTTGTCCACGACGACGTCGATGGCGGCCATCCGCTCGACCACGCCGCAGCCGCCGAGCGGACCCTCCTCCGGGAGCATCACGGGGGTGCGCCCGGTGATGGCGAGCGGCTCGTAGGAGGTGGAGAGCATCATCGGCTCGCCCGACTCGCGGAAGACGTACGAGGTACGCATGACCGGGTCGCCCTGTTCGACCGAGAGCCTGCGGGCGATGTCGGAGTCGGCGGCGGCCTGTTCGCTGCAGGATTCCCAGGTGCCGCGCGCGCCGCTCTCGGCCTGTTCCTGGCGGAAGGGCGAGAGGCCGCCGCGGTGCCGGTAGGCCGCGCGCGAGACGCGGCGCGGGGCTGGGCGCTCGCGCACATACGTGCCGGATCCGGAGCGGCCCTCGACGAGACCTTCGGCCATCAGGACCTTGCGGGCCTCCAGGGCGACGGTGTCGGAGACCCCGTACTCCTCGCGGATGCGCGCCTGGGAGGGGAGCCGGGTGTGCGGCGCCAGAATCCCGCTCACGATCTGCTTCCGTAGATCGTCCGCTACGCGCAGATACGCGGGCTGCTCACCGAACGTCACTGGCCACTCCCATCGGGTTGACAGACAGCAACAGCCTGGCAACCGTCGGTTGTCGACCGCAACTATGGGCCAAAGAATTACCCGAAGTGATGACGTTCTGGGTCAACCACTTGTGCGCGGCGCTTAGTTGATCTAGTTCCCGGCTCCCGGGGGAGCTACACCTCGGTGCCCTGACCAGGGGCGGGATCCGCGTCCGGCTCGGCCGTTTCGCCCTCGTCGCCGGAATCGCCCTGGTCGCCGTCGCCGGCGTCGGCGCCGCCGCCGCTGCCACCGGCCCCGTCGCGGCCCGCGTCGCGGAGCGAGCCGGTCGACTTGCCGCCGGACTCCTTGCCGAGGATGCAGCTGACCTCGCGGTCACCGAGGTCCCAGCTCTGCCGGGTCGGGCCGTAGAAATAGATGGCGATGTCGGCGGGGACGGCCTCGATGTCGCCGACGTAGTCCTCGACCATGGCGCCGCACCTGGCATCGGCCAGGTCGTCGATGCGGCCCTGACCCGGGTACTCGGACATGACGAGCTCGAAGGAGCCGAAGGCCTCGCCGTCGTGCGGCCGGGTGCAGGGCACGATGTCGAGCGAGTACGTCAGACCCTCCAGCTCACCGCCCGGGGCGTTGAAGCACTCCCCCTTCTCGGGTGTCGCCGTCTGCTGCGCCTCCCGCATCCCCTCCCGGAAGCCGTCCCAGAACTCGGAGGCCCCGCCGCTGACGAAGAAGACGGCGGTCAGGAGCAGGGTCACCGCGTTCACCACGATGCCCGAGACCGCGAGCCCCTTGCCGCTCTGACCGCCCCGCTTGATCTGCCGCAGCGCAAGGATGCCGAAGATCAGGCCGAGCGGCAGGAAGCAGAGCACACACGTCACGAGCGCGGCGACGGCGAGACCGCTGGTTCCGGGGGCGCTGGGGTGGGGCTGCCAGCCGTTGCCGTATCCGCCGTATCCGCCGTGTCCCGGGTACTGGCCGTACGGGGGCTGGCCGGGCACGTAAGGCTGCTGCCCGTAGTGCGGTTGGCCGTAGTGCGGTTGACCGTACGGCGGCTGCTGGCCGCCGGGAAGCTGCTGACCGCCCTGCCCCTGCGACCCGTAGGACGGCTGCGCGCCGCCCGGTGGCGTCTGCGGGTTCTGCGGCGGCGGGCCATACGGGTTGTCCTGGGGCGGCGGAGGTATGGCCACGGGTTCCGGTCTCCTGGTGAGATCTGGCCGAGATCGTTCGGTGGGAGACCCCGCGTGGGGGCGCCCTGCGATCGCGCGGCGGGAGGTGCTGCCCGGAATCGTACGGCCTTACGAGGATCAGGCGGCCGGGGGCTCCTCCCCCACGACCACGAGCCGCGGCCGCTCCGCGCCCGTGAGGATCTCGGCGAGCTGCAGCAGCCGCCGGATGGTGCCGGGGCCGGGGGCACCGCCGGTCCCGTTCTGGGTCACGGAGGCCCAGACGCCCTTGCCGGACGGGCCGGGCGTGGTCCAGCCCCAGGTGTCGCTCGCCGCTTCGACGACCCGCAGGCCGTAGCCCGCGAGCGGATCCGGCAGGGCGGGGCCGGGGTCGAAGACCGCGCACAGGACGACGGGGCCCTCGCGGAGCACGGCCAGGGCCAGTGGCTGCTCAAAGGATTCTGCAGGGGCGTCCGCCATGCCATGTTCCAGGGCGTTCGCCACCAGCTCGCCGGCCGCCGTGTGCACGCGGGGTGCGAGCGCGGTCTGCCGCCAGCGTTCCAGGGCCGCGTCGACGAAGGCCCAGGCGGCCTTCTCCGTATCGAAGTCGGCGGGCAGCACCAGAGTCTCCGTGTCGTCGCCGGACAGGAAAGCGGGAAGCAGCAGCTCCCCGCCCAAAGAGCGGCTGGGCGCAGTCGTCACGCGAACTCCCTTGTCCGGCACACACCTTGACGGTGGGGCATCTGCGCACATGGTGAGGCGTTCACGTCATCACTGCAAGCGCATCGGCAAGAACGCCTGCAAGAACGGACGCAAGGACAGCTGCACTTACTGATGCACGAACATCTGCAAGTGCAGCGACTCCAGCACTCCCGGACCCGTCTGTGCATAGGCTTGCGCGCAGCTCCGCTCGCACCTGCCACGTACCGCTCCAGGGGAGGGCCCCGTATGCACGCACGACACCCGTCCGTCGGCGACTATGCCAACGGCATGCCCGCCGCGCTGCTGCACGGCGCCCGCTGGCGCAAGAGCGGGCACTCGAACGCCAACGGGGAGTGCGTCGAACTGGCGGAACTCGCCGACGGCCAGATCGCCGTACGCAACTCGCGCTTCCCGGAGGGACCGGCCCTCCTCTACACGAGAGCGGAGATCGCCGCCTTCCTCGCGGGGGCGAAGAGCGGGGACTTCGACGATCTGGTCCAGGCATCGCCGACGCACGATCCGGCGAACCTCCTGGGCCAACACACCTCCCCCGACCTGGACATGGCCTGACAGGGGGAGGTTGCCGCGAAACCTGTACACACCACGGGCGGCGGTGCGACACTGAGCCGCGCCGGACGGACCGATACAGCGGGGAGCGAAGCGGCATGACGGGCTCTGCAGCTGAGCGTGTTCACGAGTCGGCCGAGCGTGTTCACGAGTCGGCCAGGCGTGTTCACGAGTCGGCACCGATGCCCGGACCGAGGTCGGCGCCCGCCCAGCGGCACGGCGGTCCCACCGTGCTGCGGATCGTACTCGGCACCCAGTTGCGCCGCCTGCGCGAGGCATGCGGCATCACCCGTGAGGACGCCGGCGACGCGATCCGCGCCTCCCACGCGAAGATCAGCCGCGTGGAGCTGGGCCGGGTGGCCCAGAAGGAACGGGACGTGGCGGATCTGCTCACGCTCTACGGGGTCACCGATCCCGCCGAGCGGGCGGAGTACCTGGATCTGGCGCGGCGGGTGGGCACGCCCGGCTGGTGGCAGAAGTACAGCGATGTCATGCCGAGCTGGCTGGAGACGATCCTCGGGCTCGAGGAGGCGGCCTCCGTCATACGCAACTATCAGGTGCAGTTCGTGCCGGGCCTGCTGCAGACCGCCGACTACGCGCGCGCGGTGGTGAGCCTCGGCGAGGCGCGCGGCTCGGCGCACGACATCGACCGCAAGGTCGAACTGCGGCTGCGCAGGCAGCAGTTGCTCACCCGGCACGAGCCGCCGAAACTGTGGTTCGTGGTGGACGAGGCAGCGCTGCGGCGCCCGATGGGATCCGCCGCCACGATGCGCGCCCAGCTGGAGCGGCTGATCGAGGTCGCCCAACTGCCGCATGTGACGCTGCAGGTGGCGCCGTTCGGCGCGGGCGGGCTCGCCGCGGCGGGCGGACCGATCACGATCCTCCGCTTCGACGAGCCCGACCTGCCCGACATCGTCTACCTCGAACAGCTCACGAGCGCCCTGTATCTCGACAAGCGGGCCGACGTCGAGAACTACATGCTGGTGATGGACCAGGTCAGCGCGGCGGCCTCGTCCGCCGAGCACAGCATCCGGTTCCTCGAGGAGCTGCTCGCCTCGGACTACTGAGGCTGTCGCTGCGCGAAGCGCAGCAGGTTCCCGGCCGGGTCGCGGAAGGCGCAGTCCCGTACCCCGTACGGCATGTCCATCGGCTCCTGGATGACCTCCGCGACACCCGAGGCGGCGAGCTTCTCGAAGGTGGCATCGCAGTCCTCGGTGGAGAAGATGACTCCGCGCAGCATGCCCTTGGCCATCAGCTCGGCCATGGCCTGCCGGTCGTCGGGCGAGGCGTTGGGGTCCGCGAGCGGCGGTTCGAGGACGACCTCGACCTCGGGCTGGCTGGGCGAGACGAGCGTCACCCAGCGCATGCCCTCGAAGCCGACGTCGTTCTTCACTTCGAGGCCGAGCGCGTCACGGTAGAAGGCGAGGGCCTTGTCGTGGTCGTCCACGGCGATGAAGCACTGCTTGAGTTTGATGTCCATGGCTTCACCGTAGAGCGGGACCGGTGCGGGCCGCTTCTCCATTCGTGACCGGTCCGCGGCGCGTCACGGGAGGCGGTTCCCGGGATGCCCGTCCCGAGAAACCCGCCACGGGAAGCGCGTCAGCGGGAGGCGGGTCACGGGAAGCGCGTCACGGGAAGCGCGTCAGCGGGCGTCCGGCTTGGGTTTGCGCAGGGGCCGCGAGTAGATCATCGCGACGCACGCCGGGATGTCGGAGACCTCCTCGTGGTCCCGCGCCCGGTACGCGCTCGGCGACTCGCCCACCAGCTCCGTGAAGCGCGTGCTGAACGAGCCGAGCGAGGTACAACCCACGGCGAAGCACACGTCGGTGACCGACAGGTCGCCGCGCCGCAGCAGCGCCTTCGCCCGCTCGATCCGCCGCGTCATCAGATAGCTGTACGGGGTCTCCCCGAACGCGGCCCGGAAGCTGCGCGAGAAGTGCCCGGCCGACATGTGCGCATGCCGCGAGAGCCGCTCGACGTCCAGCGGCTCGGCGTACTCGCGGTCCATCAGATCGCGGGCCCGCCGGAGCAGCTTCAGATCGTCGAGCGGCACGTTTCCTGTCACGTCGGACAGGATGGCACGCGGATCAGTACCGTGCGGGCCTCACTCGGCCCCTTCCCCGTCGCCGTCGAAGTACTGGCGCAGCGCCCGGACCTCGCCGCGGCCCTCGGGGGCGGCGGTGACCTGGGGCAGCAGGCGGGCCGCGAGGAGGGTGGAGAGGGCCGAGGTGTCGGTGCCGCCCGCGGCGTCCGTACGGACCACCAGCGGCTGGGGAGCCTTCGTGGCGAGTTCGGCGCCGACTTCGAGGCGGCGGCGGGCCAGTTCGTACTGCAGGATCGCGCGGTTGTCGCGGTAGGCCTTGGCGAGGGCGTGCTGGGCGCGGGACTCGTTCTGGGCGGAGATCAGGCCGCTGCGGCCGCGGGTCTCGATCTCGAAGCGGACGCGCTGCGCGTTGGTCTCCTGCTCCTCCAGGAGCTGGGCGACCTGTTCACGGGCCTTGTTGAGGGAGGCCTTGACCTCGACGATGCGGGCGTCGCGGACCTTCTTCGCGCGCTCGATGTCCATGCCCAGGCTGTCGATCCGGCGCTTGCGGGTCAGGCCCCACTCCTGCTCGTAGGCCGTGCGCTCCTTGGCGACGCGCTCGCGGGTGGCGAGGTGCTGCTGGTACTGGGCGGGGAGCTGGACGTCGGGGATGTTGCAGCCGGTGATGCGGACGCCGTAGCGGTCGAGCTGCCGGTTGAGGAGCTGCTGCATGTCGGCGACATCCGAGCCGCGCAGGTCGTAGGCGCGCTCGGTGGAGATGATGCGGGCGCGCTGGCGGATGGCGTCCTGGACGGCGCTGGAGAGCACCAGGTCGAAGTTGCCGGCGCCGATCGCGCGGACGAACAGGACGGCGTCCGTGATACGGAACTTCAGGAAGAACTCGATGGCACGCAGCGGCACGTTCTCCCGGGTCGGGCAGGCCATGACCGGGGCGGAGTACGGGATCTCGGTGGCCGTGTCGACCACGAAGTCCACGCGGGACCACGGGTGCCACAGGTAGTGGCGGCCCGCGTCGAGGGTGCGGGTGACGGCGCCGTAGCGGGTGAGGACGCCGTTGGTGCCCTGCTCGATCTCGACGATCGAGGAGCGCCACCACCACAGCGCGCCGATCAGCAGGAACAGCACACCGGCGGTGTACGAGAGGGCTGCTGCGGTGCCGTAGGCGAAGTCGCCGACGACGCCCGAGTCCGCGGCACGCAGTGAGAGCATCACGCCGCTGAGCAGCGCGAACAGGCCGAGCCACAGGGGCAGCATCCACCACAGGCGACGGGTGGAGCGCGGGATGATGACGGGGATCAGGGTGCCGGACTCGCCGCCGCCGCGCAGCAGCTGCGCGACCTTGCTCCAGGGCGCGACGGCCTCGGTGATGACCGACCTTCTGTGGGTACGGGTGGTGCTCATGCGTCGGCCTCCAGGTCTTCCTCGCTCGTGCTCCCTGCCTCGGGGGCGGTCTCAGGTGCCGAAGGCGCCTCGGGTTCCGTACGCGCGTCACGTGCCGCGACCGGTGCGCCTGCCGCCGGTGCGCCTGCCGCCGGTGCGCCGCTCGCGGGCTCCGGCGTGGCGGTTTCCGCCGCCGGTACCGTCGGGCGTTCGGCGGCGAGGAGGCTCTCGATCTCCTGCTCACGGCCGGCGATCCGCTGCGCCACCTCGTCGAGCCGGTCCCGTACGGCCGCCATGTCCGCCTCGCTGAACAGCTCGCCGCCGTGCTCGCCCACCAGTTCCCGCGCCAGGCGCAGGAAGTCGACGCCGGCCGCGCCGTCCGCGTCCGCGCCGCCGATGCGTACGAGGTGCGGCAGGTGGTCGGCGACCTGCTCCAGCGTGTCGAGGATCTGCTGCTGGTAGCGGTATTCGAGGATCTCCGGCGCCGCGGCCGCGGTGACCGCGCGGATGTCGAGCGCCTGCGCCTCCAGGAGCGCCGCGTTCGCCTTGGCCTCCGATTCGGCCTGTACGTAGCGCTGGTGGGCCAGCGCCTCGGCGCGGTTGGTCTCGCGCTCGACGGCGGTGTCCATCTGCGCCTGGTACTGGGCGATGTCGGCCTGGATCGCGGAGAGCGTCTCGTGGCTGGTCGCCAGCTCCTTGGTGAGGTCGCCCTCGTCCTGCTCCTTGCGCAGCATCAGGGCGTACTCGTGGGTGTAGGCCTCCTTCGCCATCCGCACCATCTCGGGCGCGGCCAGGTCCATGCGGTAGCCCTGGTCGGAGGGCTCGGCGTGGGTGATGTTGGCGTTGGTGAGCTCGACCGCGGGGCGGAACTGCTGGTTGAGCTGTTCGAGGAGCCTGCCGGTGTCCTCACCGACCATGTCGTAGATCCCGGCGGCCTCCTGCTCGTAGATGAGGCTGCGGATGGTCTCGCTGACCGCGTTGCCGAGCTTCTCCTCGAAGCCGCGGACGGCGCCGAGCGTGTAGACGAACTCGGTCGGGTCGCTGATCCGGAACTGGATGAACAGGTCGATCGAGGCCTTCACGCCGCCCTTGGTGGGTGCCTCGCGCACGGGCGCGTTGAAGGGGTACTCGCGGGTCGTGTTGACGATGTACGAGACCCGCTTCCACGGGCTGATCAGCGTGACACGGCCCGGTCCGACGACCTTCTCCAGCTTGCCGAAGCGGGTGATGAGGGCCTGGCAGCCGTCCGGCACCATCACCATGCCCTGGCGCCACCACACGAAGGCGACGGCGGCGAGCGCGATCACCCAGTAGTGCAGCCCGAACAGCGGGTTGGTGAGCGGCGAGTCGTCGGCGGCGGCCACGGCGAGCGTGCCGACGACGCCGATGACGAGCAGCAGGAGCACCGGCAGCATGCTGATGAAGGAACGGCCCTTGGGCAGCACCATCGGGCAGATGACGTGCACTTCCTCGCCGCTCTCACGGGTCTGCTCGCTCTGGTTGAGCGCCTCGCCGACCTCGTCGAGGGAGACGGTCTGCTGCACCATGACGGTGGCCAGACCGCCCTGCTCCCGGGCCGCCGGGAAGTCGGCCGGGTCCATGGCCTCCTCCTCCGGCTCGTACGGCTCCCCCGCAGACCCCGTCGCGCTGCCCGCCGCGCCCCCGGCCCGCCGCCGCAGCTCGTCCTCGGCCAGCTGCCGCGGATCGGCCCCCGAGGCCACCGCGGACACGGCCCTCCGTACGCCCTGCGCCCTTGCTCTCGCCACGCTCGCTCCCTCGTCCCCCGCCTCGGTCTGTGTGTATGGCGGGATGCTGTCAAGAGGGCATACGGTTCCACACTGCCGCGGCCCGGCAGTCTTCGGGGCGCTACGGTGCCGTACTCGGCGGTACGTCGTCGTACGCGACGTGGACGGGGGCCCGGCTCGTGGCCGCCGGGCCCCCGGTTCCTCACTGTTCGCGCAGGTCGGATGCGAGTTCCGTGAGGGGCTCGGCCAGGTCGGTCCGGCCGAGTGCGGTCAGCCGGGCGAGGGCCGCGTCGATCCGGGCGAGCGCCGGGCCGGTGCGTTCCATGTACATACCCTCGACCGCGCCTGCGAGCCGTACGCATTCGACCCACTCGCCGAGCCGGTCCTCGTCCTGCGCGCCGGCGTCGTCGAGCAGGGCCATCGCCCGGCCGAGGGCGCTCAGCGCGCTCTCGTACTCGCCGGCGTAGGCGTCGACCCGCCCGTACTCGTAGGCGAGCGCGGTCTCCAGGGAACGGCCGTGGGGGCGGTATCCGGCCGCGCGGGCCGCCTCGGCGACCTTCTCCGCGTCCGCGAGGACCGCGTACGCCCCCTCGCGCCCCTGCGGGCCCAGCTGCTTGGTCTGCAGGCGGGCGACCTCGCGCAGGTGATTGCTGAGCTGCTCGTAGCGCGGGGCGTCCGGGTTCGCGGCCAGCGCCTGACCGAGGGCCTCGCGCGCCGACTCGAACTCCCCCGATTCGGCGAGGAGTACGGCGGTCTCGCCGGCGATCATCGCATGGCTGCCCGGGTCGTCCGCCCAGTGCGCCGACTCGGCGGCGAGCGCGGCGAACTCGGTCGTGGCGGCCTTGAGATCGCCGCCCGCGTGCAGCGCACGGGCCCTGGTCAGCCGCAGCTGCGCGGTGAGGCGCTCGTCGAGCTGCCCGCTCGCGATGTCCGGTTCGGCGAGCACGGAGTCGAGCAGCGCGATGGCGTCCTCGATGCGCTGCAGGTCGATGCTGAGCTGGGCGGCGTTGCTGTACGCGCAGAAGCCGTCGACACGGCTGCCGTACCGCAGATGCTGCTCCGCGGCGCGGGTCAGGTGGCGCAGGGCCTCGTCGGGGCGGCCGAGATGCATGCAGGCCTCGGCCAGATCGGAGTGCATGCTGCTGCGGTTGCCGGTGTCCGCCGGCCAGTCGGCGGCGTGCCGGAGGCCTTCGGCGAGGTCCGTGTGCGCCGTTTCGGCATCGCCCAGGCCGAGGTGCAGGCGGCCGCGCAGGCCGAGGGCACGGGGCAGATGCCAGGCCGGGCCCTCGTCCCTGAGGCGCGGGAGTACGGCGTCGATCGCGGCCACCGCCTCGGGCAGCCGGCCGGAGAGCGCGTGCAGCGTGGCCCGCAGCAGCGCGGCGCCGGCCAGCTGGTTGGCCAGCGCGTGCCGCTCCGCAAAGCTCTGCAGCAGCTCCAGCTCGGCGAAGGCGGCGGCAACGTGCTCCTCGCTCCGGGAGGTCTGCAGCCGGATCCCCAGCGCGGAGGCGCGCAGGCGCAGGAGGCGGGCCTCGAGCGCGGGAGTGAGCCCGGGGGTCTGCTCGTGCAGGCGGACGAGGGTGGCGTGGGCTTCGGTGAGGGCGTTGACCCGGGCGGCTCCGGGGTCGGCGTCTCCCGGTCCGTGGCTCTTCCCGGCGGGCTTCCCTTCGCTCCTCCCTTCGCTCTTCCCCTCGGTCTGCCCGTCGCTCTTCCCGTCGGTCTGCCCGTCGCTCTTCCCCTCGGTCTGCCCGTCAGCCGGTCCGTCAGCCGGTCCGTCGCCGTCCCCGGTGGCTTCCGCTCCGGAGTCGTCCCGCCGCGTGGCGCCCTCGGCCGCCGCGAGCAGCGCGCAGCCCTGTGCGACCGCCGCGTGTGCCGCGAGACCGGCGTCCTCGTAGAGGCCCGCCGCCTCCTCGTGCAGGCTCGCCGCGTCCGCGAACTCGTCCTTCGCGCGGGCCGTGTACGCCTCGTCGGTGAGCAGGTCCGCCCGCAGTTGCACGAGCGGGCCGACGGCCGGGTCGTCCGGGTGGCGGTAGTCGGACACGGCGGTCAGTTCGCGCAGGCGGGCCCAGCACACGGTGTCTTCCGGGGAGCCGAGCTCGTCCAGCTCGCGGGCGCGGAGGATGAGTTCGGGCAGCGACTCCGGTACGGGGGCGGCCTGGCGGGAGGGTGCCGGCGTCGGCACGGCGGCGGCCGTGGCTGCCATGGATGCCGCTGGTGCCGCCAGCTCGTCGAGGGCGCGGGGCCGCAGGGTCAGTTCCAGGGCGTCGAGCAGCGGGGCCCGCTCCAGGCGGGTGCGCCGCTGCGCGCTCTGGTGTCCGGTGCCGTTGCGCTCGTCGAAGCGGGCGGCAAGGTCCTCGGCGCGGGTGCGGATCTCGGCGCGCAAGGTGCTGACCGTCCACGTACGGCCCGCGTAGCCGGGGGCGTTGAGCCCGCCGTGGCCGAGGGCCTCGACGCGGGCGAGCAGCACCTCCACGCCGGTGAGGAAGTCCAGCAGTTCGGACGGCGAGTCCACCTCCTCGAACAGGCTCCGGTTCTCGGCGAGCAGTTCGAGTCCGCGCGCCTCGTTCCCGGTGAGCGCGCAGAACTCCAGGTGCCGGCCGACCTCCCCGGCCATCGAGGCGGAGCGGCGGCAGGCCCGGTAGCCGGCGAGGTGCAGTTCACGGGCCCGGTCCTGCTGTCCCGTACGCAGCAGCGGAAGCAGCGCGTACGACATGGAGCGTGCGGGCTCCTCCTGGCAGCTGCCGCGCCCGGCGAGCACCGGCTCCCAGATGTCGAGGGCGCGGGTGTCATCGCCCCTGCCCAGGTGGTAGCGGGCGTGGCTGCAGATCTCGCAGGCCTCGCAGTCGCTGAACCGGACGCGCTCGCGTGCGGCCCACAGGTCGTAGGCGGTGTCGGTGTCCTCGCCGGTGTGGGCGGCCAGCGCGTACATCTGTCTGTAGTACGGCTGCAGTCCGATGTCGGCCTTGACGTAGCGTTCGCGCATCTCGGTGAGCCACTGCCGCAGGGTGGCGAGCGGGATCTCAGGGAGTGCGAGCAGGGCGTTGGCCACCCATTTGAAGCGCCAGAAGAGCTGGACCTCGGCCCGCTCGTCGAAGACGTCCGGCTGCTCGTCGTAGAGCGTGAGCAGGCGCGCGAAGACCACGGGGGACTTCCGCGGTTCGGCGCCGTAGGTGTACGCCTCCTGGAGTTCCAGGAGCGCGTCGATGAGCGCGGAGGGCTCGTCGAACTGCTCGGCGGCCTCGGCGAGTTCCTCGGCGGTCACCGTACGGGAACGCCCGTAGGGACGCTGGTCGTTCTCGCGGAGTGCCTCGTAGAGCTCGTCGATGGTCTGGGGCAGGGGTGCGGTGGGCATCGTCAGGCGTCCTTGCGGAGGGCGTGGGCGAGAAGATCGAGGAAGGAGCGGTTGATGAGGCTCGATTCGGAGGGCCTGAGCGGGCGCCGCGACAGCAGTGCGGCCTGTCCGTAGAGGGCTTCGGCGCTGGTGCGGGCGAGTTCGGGCTCCTCGATGGCCACGGCGGTACGGACCAGGGGGTTGAGCTGGTTGAGGATCAGCTGGGCGCGCGGGGCCTCCTGGCGCAGATGGCCGAGGATGCCGCCCCACAGGCCGCCGTCCTGCTCACGGGCCAGCTGGGAGCGGGTGCGTTCGTGCCGCGCCTCGCGGCTGTCGACGAGCAGCGCCGGGGCGGAGGCGGGCTGGAAGGCGCGCAGGGCGACATCGCAGTCGAAGACGGCGAGGGCCTCGCGGGCGCGGGCGAGATAGGCCCCGGCGGCAAGTTCGGTCTCACGGTCCACGGGGTCGAGGTGGGCGGTCAGCGTCTCCGGATCGAGGTCGGCGACGCTCGCCTCGGGCCGGACCTCGGGCAGCCGGTGGACCAGCTGGCGGTCGTACGTGTAGCCGCCGTTGACGACGCCGAGCCCGGCCGCCGAGGCGATCGCGGCGACCTGCCGGAACTCCTCGACGGTGTTGGTGACGAGCACGGTGCGGTGGGTGCGGGCGAACTCGTCGAGGGTGGCGTGCCCGTCGGTGGTCTCGAACGGCAGCCAGGGAAGCAGCATGCGCAGGATCTCGTCGTCGTGCACGGCGAGCGATTTCACGGCCAGGTGATGCACCTGGAGGAAACGGCCCAGCAGCTCCGGGTCGCTCGCGGCGGCCTTCGCGATCCACTCGCGCAGCCGGTCGGCGAGGGCGTCACGTACGGCGGCGAGGGTGTCGTCCTCGTACAGCGCCTCGCGGGAGGCCGTCGGGCGCAGGCTCTCCGCGTCGACGACGCAGCGGACGAAGAAGGCCCAGTCGGGCAGGATCTCCGGGGCCTGCTCGGAGAGCAGCATGCCCTTGACGTGCACCCGGTGGCCGTGGCGGCGGCCGCTCGGCACGGCCTCCGGCAGGATGCAGGCGATGCCCTTCAACCCCACGGCGGGCAGGTCGAGTTCGATGGTGTCGAGCGGCTTGAAGCCGAAGACCTCCTCGCCGTACGCGGCCAGCGCGCGGCTGCGGGCGCCCGGGGTGGGGTGGTTCAGGGACCAGGGTGCGGGCTCCGGGTTGACGCGTGCGGCCGGGCCGCCCGTGCTGCCGTCGTCGAAGGTGACGGGGTGGCGCAGGAGCGAGCCGAAGTGCCGGGCCAGGGCTTGCACCCGGTCCGGGCGGGTCCACTCGGCCGCGTCCGCGCGCGGAGTCAGGGTCACCGTGGTGCCCGGCTGCGGGCGGGCCCCGGCCGGCAGCGTACGCACGGAGTAGCTGCCGTCGCCTCGGCCGCGCCACTCGACGGCCGGGGCGTCGGGGGTGCGGGCGCTGCGGCTGACGACGTGGATCTCGTCGGCGACGAGGAAGCAGGAGAGCAGGCCGATGCCGAACTGGCCGATGAAGTCCGCCCGCTGCTCGGCGATCTTCTCGGCGCGCTTGCTGGAGCGGCCGATGGTGGCGAGGAAGGAGTGCACATCGGCCTCGGTGAGACCGACGCCGTCGTCCTCGACGCGTACCTGGGTGCCGTCCGCGTGGAGGCGGATGCCGAAGTCGCCGGCCCGGCCGCCCTGACCATCTTGGAGGGCCTGGCGGGCGGTCAGGGCGTCGACCGCGTTCTGCAGGAGCTCGCGCAGGTAGACCCGGGGGCTGGAGTAGAGGTGGTGGGAGAGGAGGTCGACGAGGCCGCGCAGGTCCACCTGGAAGGTGCGGTCGGCGGCGGCAGGGCTGTGAGGCTGATTCATCGGGAAGTCCGGGGGTGAGGTGAGCGGCGGAGGGGCGGGCGGCGGAGGAACGGGGCGGTGCCGGACCGGCGGTTGGGCGGTTGGGCGGTTGGGCGGTTCGCGGACCGGGTGCCGGGTGGCCGGGTGCCGGGTGCCGGGTGTCGGCCGGAGGCCCGGTGCCGGCCGGAGGCCGAATGGGTCCGAGACCGGCGGGCCCGGGGCTCAGCAGGTCTTGCGGAAGCGGGTGTACGTCTTCTCCGGGTCCGCCATGAACGTCCACGGCCACTCGGTGTACACGCCGTCCAGCTCGCGGAAGACGTTCGAGGCGATGCTGGAACCGGCCAGCGAGAGGGCCATCGCGAAGATGTTGTAGTCGCCGTGCCAGCCCGGACGGCGCACGTACGCGTGGTGCAGGACGGAGCGCTCCGCCGCCTCCCGCAGTTCGGTGCGGATCCGCGGGTCCTGGAGGCATTCGCCGTCGTCCGACTCCACCCACTGCTCGACCCGCGCCATCGCGACGGCGCAGCCGAGCCGGTGCCCGTCGGGTGCGGCGGCGAAGGCCTTGCGGGCGAACTCCAGTGCCTCGCCGGGCTGTCCTCCCCAGCGGGGCTGCAGCTGGGAGATCCACTCCAGGTGGATGTCCGCGTTCAGCGGATCGCGGCGCAGACCGGCCGCGAGCCGGGCCTCCTTGACGCTGTCGTCCAGGCTCATGCCGCGGGCGGAGGTCAGCAGGTGGCGCCACGGGGTGACCCAGTCGGGCCGCAGCTCCGCGGCTTCGAGGAGCTGCTCGTCGGCGATGCGCAGCCGCTCGTAGAAGATCTGCCACTGCTCGCGGGTCACGTCGGCGGCGCGGGCCGCCGTACGGGCCTCCCAGCCCCAGGTGACGTGGCGGGCGCCCGAGATGAGCAGGGCGGTCGCGCGGTGCTCCTTGTCGCCCTCTTCGTCGGCGGCGGGGACGAGCCACTCCTGCACGCCGTCGAGCACGGCGAGCTGGCCGAGCACGGCCTGGTCGTGGCCGAGTTCGAAGGGCCCGAGGGCCGCCTTCAGGGCGGGCCAGTCGCGTGCGTCGGCCGCCTCGACGGCGGCGAGCACGCGCGGATCGCCGAGCGCGCGCAGGGTCTTGACCCCGTGCTTGCCCTTGCGCGGAGCGAGCACGGAGGCCTCCCCCGCGCCCCCGCCCGATCTGCCCTCGCCTCTGCCGAACAACTTCCCCAGCATGTGCCGCGCCCTCCCCAGGTACCGCGTGATCGTTCGGCGGCAGCATAAGCGGCGGGTACGACAGTGCGTCCACCCGGTTTGGCGGCGCGGACCCCGGGGTGCGGGTCCGGTGACCGGTCAACGGCGCGGCGTCCGGACGGTTCACCACCGGCGCCAGGCCGGCGCCAGGCCCAGTCCCGAGGCCCGGTCCCGAAGCCCAGTCCCGAAGCCCAGTCCCAGGCCAACGCCCGGTGAACGTCACCGCGTCCGGGGCGGTTCAGCGCCAGTACCCGGTGAACGTCACCGAGTCCTTCGACCAGCCGCGCTCGCCCACGAGGTGGCGGCGGGTCCCGGTCGCGAGGCGGCGGCCGCCGGCGACCCACGCGTACGCCGGGCCCTCCGGCAGCCGGGCCGCCTTCACCTCGGCGAGCACGCTCTCGCCCGCCTCGGCGCCCTCCTTGCGCACCACCCAGTGGATCTCCGTGGACGCGGGCACCTCCAGTGCCTGCACGTCGTCCTCGTGCGGAACCTCGACGTACGCCCGCACCGGCACCTCGCCCCCGGCCGTGGACGCGATGATCCCCGCGACGGCGGGCAGCGCGGTCTCGTCGCCGACGAGGAGATGCGTACGCGCCGTGGGAGGCGGCCGGAAGGTGATCCCCTCGTCGAGGATCGCGACCTCGTCCTCGGGCGAGCCGTCCCGCGCCCACGCGGAGGCGGGCCCGAGTTCGCCGCCGCCGTTCTCGTGGAGCGCGAAGTCGACGTCGATCTCAGGGCCTTCGCTGTGGATGCCCTCCGCGCGGTGGGCGCGCACCGTGTAGTTGCGGCCGATGGGGCGGGTGTCCTTGGACATCAGCATGTACTCGGCGAACCACAGCCCGCCGGTGCGCTTCGGCAGCCGCAGCCCCTTCTCGACCGGCAGGAAGAGGCGGAACCACTGGTCGTACCCCATGGGCTCGAAGCCCCGCAGCGCCTCACCGCCGAGCGTGACCCGCACGAAGCCCGGGCTGATCCGCTCGCGCGCCAGTCCTCGTACGACGAGGTAATCCCGCCGCTCGGGCTTGAGGTACTTCCCGCCCTTGGCCATATACCCACCCCCACCTGGAAAAGTTAGGTCACCCTAACAAGGGCGTGCCCGGGTCCGGAAGGTCCGGGGCCCGGGACGGCCCGGCGGCGGACCGGACGCCGGGACGGCGGCGGGGACGGGACGGCGGCGGGGACGGTCCGGCGGCGGCGGGAACGGTCCGGCGGCAGGGACAAGGGCGCATCCCCTGCCCAAGATCCTGTTCGCCGGGACACATATGCTCTCCACCCTCACTTGTTACGCGACGACGGGGGGCCGAGGTCGCGCACCGGAGCCCGGCGCCGTCCCGGCGGCCGCGCGCCGGGCCGCCCCTTCGTGGCACGACCCGCGAAGGAACCCGCACCATGCGCCTGCGTACGTCCCTCATCACCCTCGGCGTCCTGTCCGCCCTGGCGATCGGCGCCGACCTGGCGGCCGAGCAGGTGGCCGAGAACATGGCCGCCGACAAGGTCACCGAGCGGTACGCCGCGAACGGCGGCAGCGTGGAGGTCGACATCATCGGCTTCCCGTTCCTGACCCAGGCGGTCTCGGGTTCGTTCGACGAGATCGACATCACCGTCGAAAACGCCGAGGCCCCCTCCGGCCCCGCCACGGTCACCATCCCGAGCGCCCACCTCACCGCACACGGAGTCCGCATCGAGGGCACCACCAGCGCGGTGGCCGAGCGGATCGAGGGCGAGGCGGTCGTCCCGTACGCAGCGATCGCGGACGCGCTGCAGCGGCAGTACCCGGCCGTGGGCGATGTCGAGATCGCCCCGGTCACCGGAGGCGCCAATCGCGTCCGCCTGACCCGCGACGGACAGCACATCATCGGCCGCCTGACGGGCCAGGGCCCGGACCTGATCATCACCCCGGAGACGGAGGGTGCCTCCCCGATGCTCCTCACCCTCTCCACCGGGCCGATCCCCGTCGACGTCACGGGTGTGACGACGACGGACGAGGGCGTACGGCTGCATATCGCGGCGCGGTCGCTGAGCCTGGGCTAGGGCGCTCTCAACTCCCGGCGTGCGCCCGGAGCGCGGGCCTGAGGCGGACCGGCGCCCTCAAGGAAGCTGATCGCGTAGCCAGGCGGGGGCGGGGTTGGTGTGGGGGTGATCTGCGACGAGGACGGTCGGGACGGTTTCGTTGCCGTCGTTGGCCGATCGCACCAGTTCTGCTCCGGCGGGGTCGCGCCGGATGTCGACCCAGTGGAGTTCGTGGGCCCTGCGGCCCAGGCGGATGCGCAGGCGCAGGCAGTACCGGCAGCCAGGGCGCCAATAGACAATTGGGCGCCCGTCGGCCGCGCTGCGGCGGCGGGCCTCTGCCGAGGTGGTCGACCGGGGGAAGAACAGGGGTGAGTTCACGGCGGCGAGGAGAGTGAAGAGGAAGAGGATCGCGGCGGCTGTGGCCGGGTCTCCGGCGGAGATCAGTGCGGCCGCGATGCCTGCGCCGCAGAGCAGGTAGAGGAGGGGAAGGAGGCGCGGGAGAAGGCGCGGGAGGTGGGACAGGAGGCGGCTCGGCTTCGGGGCTCCGCTCGGCTTCATGGTTCCGCAGCCTACTGAGCGTCCTTCCGTCGAGCTGAGGTCCGGGGTGTCACCCCCGTCTCGTAGGCTCTGCGGTCATGAGCAACGGGGAGGCCGAGCGGGCCGTCGAAGGGCGGGTTGCCGAAGGGCGGGTTACCGAAGGGCGGGTTACCGAAGGGCGGGTCGTCGACGGGCGGTTCGTGCTGGAGGAGCGGCTCGGTGGCGGTGGGATGGGGACCGTGTGGCGGGCGCGGGATCTCGTGCTCGACCGGGCCGTCGCGCTGAAGGAGGTACGACCGCCGGATCCGGCGCTCGCCGAGTACGACCCGGAGGCGGCGCGGCTGCTGCGGGCGCGGGTGCTGCGTGAGGCGCGAGCGCTCGCGCGGGTCGAGCATCCCGATGTGGTGACCATTCACCACATCGTCGACGGTGGTGAGGGCACGTATCCGTGGCTTGTCATGGAGCTCGTGACGGGGGGCTCGCTCGCGGACCGGCTCTCCGAGGGGCCCATGGCGCCCGCCGAGGCGGCCCGGCTGGGGCGCGGGGTGCTGGCCGGGTTGCGGGCCGCGCACGAGGCCGGGATCGAGCATCGTGACGTGAAGCCCGCGAACGTGCTGCTGCGGCCCGACGGCCGCCCGGTGCTCACCGACTTCGGTATCGCCGCGATCCGCGAGTCGACGGTGCTGACCGCCACGGGTTCGGTCATCGGCACGCCCGACTACATGGCGCCCGAGCGGGTCTCCGGAGGGGAGGGCGGGCCCGCCGCCGACCTGTGGTCGCTGGCGATGATGCTGTACGCCGCCGTCGAGGGCCGCCACCCGCTGCGCCGGGCGAACACGCTCGCCACCCTCGCGGCCGTCCTCAACGACGAGATCCCACCGCCCCGCCGGGCCGACGCGCTGACCCCCGTACTGACGGCCGCCCTGGTCAGGGATCCGGCGGCGCGGCCGGGGGCGGAGGAGATGGATCGGATGCTCGCCCGGGTGGCTGGGGCAGGCAGGGAGGCCGGGGCGAGCGGGGCTGCAGGCGCGGGCAGGGCGGTCAGTGCGGCTGAGGTGGTCGACGCTGCCGAGGCGGCCAGGGTGGTCGGTTCGGACGGGGCTAGCGAGGCGACCGAGGACGTCCATACGGACGGGGCAGTTGGTCCGGCCGGGGCGGTCGACGCCGGCAAGGACAGCGAGGCTTCGTCGGTGTCGGACGTGGCCGGGTCTTCGGATGCGGCCGCGCCGACCTCGTATCCGCTCGCCCCGCCCGCCGTCCCGCAGGCGGCGGAGGAAGGGCACGGTACTGCGCAGGGCGCCCGCCGCTCGCGGCGGCGGGCCGTCGTCGGTGCCTCCCTCGTCGGGACCTTGCTCGCCGGAGTGCTGGTGTGGTCGTTCCTCCCGGAGGAGGGGGCGGAGGCCGGTGCGGGGAAGCGGCCTTCCGGAGCCAGCACCGGAACCGGAACCGGAACCGGCACCGGAACGCCCACCGGGGACGCGTCCCCCGACGCGTCCCCGCGGGTGTCACCGGACGTGTCCCCGAGCGCCTCCCCGGCCGGGACGGCCAAGGCGCCCGCCCCCGGACAGACGGATCTGCTCACGTCCGAGGGCATCCGTACCGCCGTCGCCGCGCTGCAGGCGGAGTCCGGCTCGGACCGGTTCGCCAGCCTGGTCGTGTATCCGGAGTTCGCCTCGGCGCGGATCATGCTCAAGGGTGACGACAAGCGGTACGACACCTGGACCTTCCGCGCCGGCAGCGGAGCCGAGAAGAGCTTCAGCGGCAGTCTCGGCAGCGGCGATCTGACGTTCAGCCCCGACGAGTTCGACTGGGATGTGGTCCCCGGTCTGCTCGCGGAGGCCGGGAAGCGGCTGAAGGTGAAGGACATCGACGCGCGCTATCTGCTGGTCCGCCCGCCGGACGGTACCTTCGGCACGCCCCTCGCCCTGTCCGTATATCTGACCGACGCGTACGGGGTCGGCGGCTACATCGAGGCCGATCTCAGCGGCAAGGTCACCGAAGTGATGCGGGACGAGGACTGAGAACCGGGGCACCGGGTTCGTCAGGACTCGCTCCGCTTCTCCAGGCGGCTGCCGCGGGGCCTGGTGAGGGACATGATGTCGCTGGGGGCGTCCAGGGCGATGCGGTGCCATCGCCCGCGCGGCACGACCACCGCGGTTCCGGCCGTCAGCTTGATCTCCTCCTCCTCGTCTCCCGGCTCCTGCGGGCGCAGGAACAGGCGTATCGCGCCGGTGAGGCAGGAGACGACCTCGTCCGCGGCGGTGTGCACCTCCCAGTGGTCGCCGTGCACATCGGCATCGGTCTCCACGTGACTCCACCCACGCGTAAACGCGCGGGCTTCCTGCGTCGGTGGCTAAGCCGCC